>NZ_JBIAQV010000034.1:0-88868 GCF_042889305.1 Streptomyces sp. NPDC002619
CGGGCGGCCCCGCTCCCTCTGGGGGCGCCCCCACGCCGCGTTGCGGGTGCTGCTTAAAGGTTCGGGGGGGGGGGCCCGCCTTACACCGGGGCCCCCCCCCGCTCCAGGTTCACGCGGACGAGGGGTCGTACGCGGTCAGACCTCCACGACGACCGGGAGGATCATCGGCCTGCGCCGATAGGTGTCCGAGACCCACTTGCCGAGGGTGCGCCGGATGAGTTGCTGCAGCTGGTGGGGTTCCACCACGCCGTCCTGTGCGGAGCGCTCGAGCGCTTCGTTGATCTTCGGGAGGACCTCCGCGAACGCCGAGTCCTCGATGCCGGAGCCGCGGGCCTGGACGTACGGGCCACCCGTGATCTTGCCGGTGGAGGAGTCGATGACCACGAAGACCGAGATGATGCCCTCGTCGCCGAGGATCTTGCGGTCCTTCAGCGCCGGCTCGCCGACGTCGCCGACCGAGAGGCCGTCGACGTACACATAACCAGCCTGGACCTTGCCGGAGATCTTGGCCTTGCCCTCGACCAGGTCGACGACGACGCCGTCCTCGGCGATCACGATCCGGTCGTGCGGGACACCCGTCAGCGCGCCGAGTTCCGCGTTGGCCCGCAGGTGGCGCCATTCGCCGTGCACCGGCATCAGATTCTTCGGCCGGCAGATGTTGTAGAAGTACAGCAGCTCGCCCGCGGACGCGTGGCCCGAGACGTGCACCTTGGCGTTGCCCTTGTGGATGACGTTCGCGCCCCAGCGGGTCAGGCCGTTGATGACGCGGTACACCGCGTTCTCGTTGCCGGGGATCAGCGACGAGGCCAGGATCACCGTGTCGCCGTCGACGATGCGGATCTGGTGGTCGCGGTTGGCCATGCGGGACAGGGCTGCCATCGGTTCGCCCTGGGAGCCCGTGCAGACCAGGACCACCTCGTCGTCCGGGAGGTCGTCGAGGGTCTTGACGTCCACGACCAGTCCCGGCGGGACCTTGAGGTAGCCCAGGTCCCGGGCGATGCCCATGTTGCGGACCATGGAGCGGCCGACGAAGGCGACCCGGCGGCCGTACTCGTGCGCCGCGTCCAGGACCTGCTGGATGCGGTGGACGTGGCTGGCGAAGCTCGCCACGATGATCCGCTTGCGGGCGCCCGCGAAGACCTGACGCAGGACGCCGGAGATGTCACGCTCGTGCGCGGTGAAGCCGGGAACCTCGGCGTTCGTCGAGTCGGTGAGGAGGAGGTCGATCCCCTCCTCGCTCAGGCGGGCGAACGCGTGCAGATCCGTGAGGCGATTGTCCAGCGGGAGCTGATCCATCTTGAAGTCGCCGGTGTGGACCACCATGCCCGCAGGGGTACGGATGGCGACCGCGAGGGCGTCGGGGATGGAGTGGTTGACGGCGATGAACTCGCAGTCGAAGGGGCCGATGCGCTCGCGGTGTCCCTCGGCCACCTCGAGGGTGTACGGGCGGATCCGGTGCTCCTGGAGCTTCGCTTCGATGAGCGCGAGGGTCAGCTTGGAACCGATCAGGGGGATGTCCGCCTTCTCCCGCAGGAGGAAGGGGACGGCGCCGATGTGGTCCTCGTGGCCATGCGTGAGGACGATGCCCTCGATGTCGTCGAGGCGGTCCCGGATGGACGAGAAGTCCGGCAGGATCAGGTCGATTCCGGGCTGCTCCTCCTCGGGGAACAGCACTCCGCAGTCGACGATGAGCAGGCGGCCGCCGTATTCGAAGACCGTCATGTTGCGGCCGATCTCGCCGAGGCCGCCGAGCGGGGTGACCCGCAGGCCGCCTTCGGGGAGCGGCGGGGGCGAGCCGAGTTCAGGATGCGGATGACTCAAAAGACTCTCCTCACCACACGCGCCACGTACCGGTGGGGCACGTGGCGCGCATGACGTTCGTGCAGAAGCAATTGTCGTTGTGTGGTGCGGGCACCGGTGCCCGCCTATTCAGTTGTGAAGCTCGGGTTGTGCCAAGTCTGTTGTCAGAGCTGTACCCCGCCGGCAGCAAGATCGATCTTGAGCTGGGCGATCTCCTCGGCCGAACACTCGACCATGGGTGCGCGCAGCGGCCCGCCGGGCAGTCCCTGGAGGGCGAGCGCGGCCTTCGTGGTCATGACGCCCTGGGTGCGGAACATGCCCGTGTAGACGGGGAGCAGCTTCTGGTGGATCTCGGTCGCCTTCTGGACGTCGCCGGAGGTGAAGGCCTCGACGAGGGCCCGCAGGTCGGGGGTGACCACATGGCCGACCACCGACACGAAGCCGACCGCGCCCACGGAGAGCAAGGGAAGGTTGAGCATGTCGTCGCCGGAGTACCAGGCCAGGCCGGACTGGGCGATGGCCCAGCTCGCGCGGCCGAGGTCGCCCTTGGCGTCCTTGTTGGCGACGATCCTCGGGTGCTCCGCGAGGCGGACCAGGGTCTCCGTGTTGATGGGGACGCCGCTGCGACCAGGGATGTCGTAGAGCATGATCGGCAGCTCGGCGGCGTCGGCGACGGCCGTGAAGTGCCGGTACAGGCCCTCCTGCGGGGGCTTGTTGTAGTACGGGGTGACGACCAGGAGGCCGTGTGCGCCGGCCTTCTCGGCTGCGCGGGCCAGTTCGATGCTGTGGTGCGTGTTGTTGGTGCCGACGCCGGCCACGATGTGGGCCCGGTCGCCGACCGCCTCCAGAACCGCTCGTACGAGGTCCGATTTCTCCGCGTCGCTGGTGGTGGGCGACTCACCGGTGGTGCCGTTGACGATCAGGCCGTCGTTGCCTGCGTCCACCAGGTGGGTGGCGAGCCGCTGCGCGCCGTCGAGGTCGAGCGCGCCGTCCGCCGTGAAGGGCGTGACCATGGCGGTGAGGACCCGCCCGAAGGGGATCTGCGGAGTGGTGGTCGGTGCCATGGGTAACACGCTACTCGCTGCTCAATGCGGGGGCTGCCCTCGGGGTGCGGGGAAAATCCTGACAAATGCGGAGCCCGGCACTGCCTGCTCGGGGGTTCAAGCAGTGCCGGGTCCGTTTGTTCAGGCTAGACGAACTTCTCCAAATGCCGCAATACGGACACTTCACCAGGCTGTTGCGCACATCTGTGCCGGGCCGGAGAGCAAGCCTTCGTCACGGTGCGACACGGCCGTTGGCGTTGAAGGCGGCGTGGGTGAGCGGCATGAGCCTGGCCCACTCGGCCTCCATCTTCTCGCCGACCATCTCGATCTCCCGCTGCGGGAAGGACGGCACCTTGGCGAGCTCGTGCTGGGTGCGCAGCCCGAGGAAGTGCATCAGGGAGCGGGCGTTGCAGGTGGCGTACATCGAGGAGTACAGGCCGACGGGGAGGGCGGCGCGGGCCACCTCGCGGGCGACACCCTCGGCGAGCAGCTTCTGGTACGCCGCGTAGGCCTGTTGGTAGGACTCGTCCAGGACGTCGCGCACCGTGGCGTGCTGCGTCGGCGTTCCCTCCACGAAGACGTACTTGCCGGGGCGGCCCTCCTGCACGAGCTTGCGGGACTCGTCGGGGACGTAGAAGACCGGCTGCAGTTCCCTGTACCGGCCCGACTCCTCGTTGTACGACCAGCCCACGCGGTGCCGCATGAACTCGCGGAAGACGAAGATCGGGGCGCTGATGAAGAACGTCATGGAGTTGTGCTCGAAGGGGCTGCCGTGACGGTCCCGCATCAGGTAGTTGATGAGGCCCTTGGAGCGTTCGGGGTCCTTCTGAAGCTCCTCCAGGGACTGCTCCCCGACGGTCGAGACACGGGCAGCGAACAGGACGTCTGAGTCCGAGGCGCTGGATTTCACCAGCTCAACGGTGACATCGCTACGCAGGAGCGGCTTGGAGTCGTCGCCGGAGGTCACGAAGGGTCCTTCCCATCACATCTGTGTTTCGCGCCCACTCTACGGGGCTCCGGGCAGGGCCGACCCAGCAGCTGCACGGCGTCGTTTTCCGGATATGGGCACCTTTTGCGACACTCGTACGTCTGTGTGGGTGAACCTCACCCATTCGATCCCCGAAGGGAGACTCGCCCCCGATGTACGGCAATATCACTCCCCCGCCCCATGAGCGGGCGTCCGCCGGTCAGATAGCCGGGCGCTGGCTGCTGGGGCTGACCATCGTGGCCGGGCTCGTCGGCTCGCTGGTCCTCGGTATGCCGGCGCTGAAGACTCCCGCCACCGCGCCGGCCCCGCAGTCGCAGGCCTCCCAGGGGCACTGACCCTTCCGGACCCCCGAGGGTGGTGAGCGGGGACACAGGCGGATAGCCTCACCAGGCACAGCCCATGCATGGAATGAGTGAGGACCAGCCGTGCCCCTGCCCTTCCTGATGGCCGACCGCTCCCTCGAGGCAGCCGACGACATCGCTCTGCCGTACGACGACCGCGCCCGCTGGCGGCGCCCCTACCGCCCCGGACCGTGTCGGGTGGGCATGGCCGCCCTTTGGTTGCTGCTCGCGTCGTTCGTGCTGTTCGCCGGCATCATCATCGGTCTGGCCGGCTCGTCGACCTCCGCCGGCGTGATCTTCGCCCTCGCGCTCGCCGTCATCGCCTGTGCGCTGCGTCTGCTGCGCATGGGGGTGTGGGTGAGCGAGCGCGGTGTGCGACACGTTCGCTTCTTCATCACGCAGACGGTGACCTGGCAGCGGGTCGTCGCGGTGCGCACGGTGCAGCAGCCGGTGCGCTGGCTGGGCCTGCCGCGCACGGTGCAGGGGCAGGCGCTGACGCTCGTACAGAAGAACCGTGGCGGCAGCGACGCCCCTCCGCTGCTGACGACGCACAACGCCGACTTCCTGGCGCGCGTCTCGGCGTTCGACCGGGCGGCGGACACCGTGGAGGCGTGGGCGGCGGAGTACCGGCGCGGCTGAGCACCCGGAGCAACGCGAAGGGGGCCGGTCCGCGCAGTGCGGGCCGGCCCCTTCGGCGTATCGGTACGGCTCCGTCGTACGCGTACGGCTCAGGCCTGGACGGGCTTGCCGTCGTGCAGGGCGATCGCGCGCTGCATGGCCTTACGGGCGCGTGGGGTGTCACGGGCGTCGTGGTAGGCGACGGCGAGGCGGAACCAGCTGCGCCAGTCGTCCGGGGTCGCCTCGGTCTCGGCCTTGCGCTTGGCGAACACCTCGTCGGCCGAATCGCGGTCGATGCGGCCACCGGGGGTGCGCTTCAGCTCATCGACGGGCAGGCCGCCCTCGGCGTCGAGTTCGGCGGCGAGCCGGTTGGCCCTGTGGACGAACTGGGTGTTCTTCCACAGGAACCACAGGCCGATCACCGGCAGGATCAGCACCGCCACGCCGAACGTGACGGTCAGGAGCGTGCCGGACTGGATGAGCATGACGCCGCGGCTGCCGACCAGGACGAAGTAGAAGACCAGGACGGCGGCCGTGACGGCGTAGGAGAGCTTGGCTCGCATGTCGTGTGTCAGCCCAGGTCCAGGAAGTGTTCCAGGCCGAAGGTCAGGCCCGGGGTCGACACCACGCGGCGCGCGCCGAGCAGGATGCCCGGCATGAAGCTGCTGTGGTGCAGGGAGTCGTGGCGGATGGTGAGGGTCTCGCCCTCGGCGCCAAGCAGCACCTCCTGGTGGGCGAGCAGGCCGCGCAGCCGGACGGCGTGGACGGGGACGCCGTCGACGCTGGCGCCGCGCGCGCCGTCCAGGGCCGTGACCGTGGCATCCGGTGCCGGGGCGGTGCCGGCGGCGCGGCGGGCCTCGGCAATGAGCTGGGCGGTGCGCGTGGCGGTGCCGGAGGGGGCGTCGACCTTGTTCGGGTGGTGCAGCTCGACGACCTCGACGGACTCGAAGTAGGGCGCGGCGATCTGCGCGAACTTCATCGTGAGGACGGCCCCGATGGAGAAGTTCGGCGCGATGAGCACGCCGGTCTCCGGGGACTGGGCGAGCCAGCCCGTCAGCTGCGCGAGGCGCTCGTCGGTCCAGCCCGTCGTACCGACGACCGCGTGGATGCCGTGGCGCACGCAGAAGTCGAGGTTGCCCATCACCGAGGCGGGCGTGGTCAGTTCGACGGCGACCTGGGCGCCGGCCTCCGCGAGCGTCTCGAGCTTGTCGCCCCGGCCCAGGGCGGCCACCAGCTCCATGTCCTCGGCGGCCTCGACCGCCCGTACCGCCTCGGACCCGATCCGGCCCTTGGCACCGAGGACCGCCACGCGCAGCTTGCTCATCTTCTTGCTTCCTAACCGGTGGGGGTTCAGGCGACGGCGTCGTGCAGCCGCGAGGCCTGCTTGTCCTTGAGCGGGCCGATGACCGACAGCGACGGGCGCTGCCCCAGGATGTCGTGGGCGACGGAGCGGACCTCTTCCGGGGTCACCACCGCTATCCGAGCCAGCATGTCGTCGACGGACATCTGGTCGCCCCAGCACAGCTCGCTCTTGCCGATACGGTTCATCAGCGCACCCGTGTCCTCGAGGCCGAGGACGGTGGAGCCCTGGAGCTGGCCTATCGCGCGGCCGATCTCGTCGTCGGACAGGCCGTGTTCGGCCACGTGGTCGAGTTCGTCGCGGCAGATCTTCAGCACGTCGTGCACCTGGCTGGGCCGGCAGCCCGCGTACACGCCGAACAGGCCGCAGTCGGCGAAGCCGGAGGTGTACGAGTACACGCTGTAGGCGAGGCCGCGCTTCTCCCTGACCTCCTGGAACAGGCGGGAGGACATGCCGCCGCCGAGGGCCGTGTTGAGCACGCCGAGGGCCCAGCGGCGGTCGTCCGTGCGGGCCAGGCCGGGCATGCCGAGGACGACATGGGCCTGCTCGGTCTTGCGCCCGAGGAGTTCGACGCGGCCCGCGGTGCGGATCGTACGACGGCCGTCGCGCGGGGCGATGGGGGTCGCCGCACCGTTCTTGAACGCGTCCGCCTTCTCGAAGGCGGCACGGACCTGGCGTACGACCTTGTTGTGGTCGATGTTGCCGGCGGCCGCGACGACCAGATGCGTGGGGTCGTAGTGCTTCTTGTAGAAGCGGCGGATGCGGTCGGCGGTGAGGGCGTTGACCGTGTCGACCGTGCCGAGGACAGGGCGGCCGAGCGCGTTATCGCCGAACATGGTGTGCGCGAACAGGTCGTGCACACAGTCGCCCGGGTCGTCCTCGGTCATCGCGATCTCTTCGAGGATGGCGCCGCGCTCGACGTTGACGTCGTCCTCGAGGATCAGCGAGCCGGTGAGCATGTCGCAGACGACGTCGATGGCGAGCGGCAGGTCGGTGTCGAGCACGCGCGCGTAGTAGCACGTGTACTCCTTCGCCGTGAACGCGTTCATCTCGCCGCCGACCGCGTCTATGGCGGCGGAGATGTCCAGGGCGCTGCGCCTCGACGTGCCCTTGAAGAGCAGGTGTTCCAGGTAGTGCGTGGCACCGTTGAGGGCCGGGGTCTCGTCGCGGGAGCCGACGTGGGCCCAGATCCCGAAGGTCGCCGAGCGGACCGAGGGCAGGGTCTCGGTGACGATGCGCAGGCCGCCCGGAAGGGTGGTCTTGCGGACCGTGCCGATGCCGCCGGTGCCCTTGATGAGGGTTTGGGTACGGGCGACGGCCCGCGCCTCCGAAGAGGTGCGGGCCGTCGTCGTGGAGCTACTCGACGTCACTTGTCGGTGTCGTCCTTCTGGTCTTCGGAGCCCGCGGCGGAGTCGCTGTCGGACTCAGCTTCGCCCTCGATCACGGGGACGAGGGAGAGCTTGCCGCGGGAGTCGATCTCGGCGATCTCGACCTGGACCTTCTGGCCCACACCGAGGACGTCCTCGACGTTCTCCACGCGCTTGCCGCCGGCCAGCTTGCGGATCTGCGAGATGTGCAGCAGACCGTCCTTGCCGGGCAGCAGGGAGACGAACGCACCGAAGGTGGTCGTCTTCACGACCGTACCGAGGTAGCGCTCGCCGACCTCGGGCATCGTCGGGTTGGCGATGCCGTTGATCGTGGCACGGGCGGCCTCGGCGGCCGGGCCGTCGGAGGCACCGATGTAGATCGTGCCGTCGTCCTCGATGGTGATCTCGGCGCCGGTGTCCTCCTGGATCTGGTTGATCATCTTGCCCTTGGGGCCGATGACCTCACCGATCTTGTCCACGGGGATCTTGACGGTGATGATCCGCGGGGCGTTCGGGGACATCTCGTCCGGCTTGTCGATCGCTTCCATCATCACGTCGAGGATGTGGAGGCGGGCGTCGCGGGCCTGCTTGAGGGCCGCGGCCAGGACGGAGGCCGGGATGCCGTCCAGCTTGGTGTCGAGCTGGAGGGCGGTCACGAACTCCTTGGTGCCGGCGACCTTGAAGTCCATGTCACCGAACGCGTCCTCCGCACCGAGGATGTCGGTGAGGGTGACGTAGTGCGTCTCGCCGTCGATCTCCTGGGAGATCAGACCCATGGCGATACCGGCGACCGGGGCCTTCAGCGGCACACCGGCGTTCAGCAGCGACATGGTGGAGGCACAGACCGAGCCCATGGACGTCGAACCGTTGGAGCCGAGGGCCTCGGACACCTGGCGGATCGCGTACGGGAACTCCTCGCGCGTCGGCAGCACCGGCACGAGGGCGCGCTCGGCGAGCGCGCCGTGGCCGATCTCGCGGCGCTTCGGGGAGCCGACGCGGCCGGTCTCACCGGTGGAGTACGGCGGGAAGTTGTAGTTGTGCATGTAGCGCTTGCGGGTCACCGGCGAGAGGGTGTCCAGCTGCTGCTCCATGCGGAGCATGTTGAGGGTGGTGACGCCCAGGATCTGGGTCTCGCCACGCTCGAACAGGGCCGAACCGTGAACGCGCGGGATGGCCTCGACCTCGGCGGCCAGCGTGCGGATGTCGGTGACACCGCGGCCGTCGATGCGCTTCTTCTCCTTGATCACGCGCTCACGGACCAGCTGCTTGGTGAGCGAGCGGTACGCGGCGGAGATCTCCTTCTCGCGGCCCTCGAACTCCGGCAGGAGCTTCTCGGCGGCGAGGCCCTTGACGCGGTCCAGCTCGGCCTCGCGCTCCTGCTTGCCGGCGATGGTCAGCGCGGAGGCGAGCTCCGGGCGGACCGCGGCGGTCAGCGCCTCCAGGACGTCGTCCTGGTAGTCGAGGAAGATCGCGAACTCGGCGGTCGGCTTCGCGGCCTTCGCGGCGAGATCGGCCTGGGCCTTGCACAGGACCTTGATGAACGGCTTCGCGGCATCCAGACCGGCGGCGACGACCTCCTCGGTCGGCGCCTCGGAGCCGCCGGCGACCAGCTGGATGGTCTTGTCGGTGGCCTCGGCCTCGACCATCATGATCGCGACGTCGCCGTCCTCCAGGGCGCGGCCGGCGACCACCATGTCGAAGACGGCGTCCTCGAGCTCGGTGTGCGTCGGGAACGCGACCCACTGGCCGTGGATCAGCGCGACGCGGACGCCGCCGATCGGGCCGGAGAAGGGCAGACCGGCCAGCTGTGTGGACGCGGACGCGGCGTTGATCGCCACGACGTCGTACAGGTGGTCGGGGTTGAGCGCCATGATCGTGGCGACGACCTGGATCTCGTTGCGCAGGCCCTTCTTGAAGGACGGGCGCAGGGGGCGGTCGATGAGGCGGCAGGTGAGGATGGCGTCCTCGGAGGGACGGCCCTCACGGCGGAAGAAGCTGCCGGGGATCTTTCCGGCGGCGTACATCCGCTCCTCGACGTCCACCGTGAGCGGGAAGAAGTCGAGCTGGTCCTTGGGCTGCTTGGAGGCGGTCGTGGCCGACAGCACCATGGTGTCGTCGTCCAGGTACGCCACGGCGGAACCGGCGGCCTGCTTGGCCAGGCGGCCCGTCTCGAAGCGGATCGTACGGGTGCCGAAGGCGCCGTTGTCGATGACGGCCTCGGCGTAGTGGGTCTCGTTCTCCACTAGCGTTTTCTCCTCGTCTTCGTCCCTGGGCTGCCCGTGTGGCAGGGGGACGGTTGCGGAGAGGCGCTCCGTGCGGTGCGGGCCGGTCTTCGATCGAAGCACCCGGGGCTCGCTTCCCCCCGGGGGCCACTACCGAGGACCGGCGGCGGCGAGGCGCGCTTCTCCTCGTTCTGTGTCGTACGTGTTCCGTGTCGTGCGTAATGCGTTGTGCTACCACACTACAAAGCGTGAGTGACACTCCGCACGTTTCCGCACGTACGGCAAAGGGAGCGGCCCCCGATCGTTTCGGGACCCGCTCCCTTCATGGCGTGTTACTTGGCGCCCGCCGCACCGCGACGGATGCCGAGGCGGTCGACCAGCACACGGAAGCGCTGGATGTCCTTCTTGGCCAGGTACTGCAGCAGGCGGCGACGCTGACCGACCAGGATCAGCAGACCACGGCGGGAGTGGTGGTCGTGCTTGTGGGTCTTGAGGTGCTCGGTCAGGTCGGAGATCCGACGGGACAGCAGAGCGACCTGGACCTCGGGGGAGCCGGTGTC
Organism: Streptomyces sp. NPDC002619; assembly: GCF_042889305.1. Classification (NCBI taxonomy): domain Bacteria; kingdom Bacillati; phylum Actinomycetota; class Actinomycetes; order Kitasatosporales; family Streptomycetaceae; genus Streptomyces; species Streptomyces sp. NPDC002619. The sequence continues at coordinate 10,300 of NZ_JBIAQV010000034.1, forward strand.
ACCATCCTTGGTACCGAACTCGCCGATGATCTGCTTCTTCGTAGCGGCGTCGAGCGACACGCGTACTCCTCATGGTCTGTAGATGCCACCGAGTGCCCCCGGTCTACATCGCGGGGGAGCTTCCGTTACTCGGGAGGCGGGGATCCGCTGGGCGCGGCCTCCAGGGCCCGTGGGGGGCTCCAGGGGTGCGTACACAAACGGCCGTCACTCAGGGTACCAGGCAGAGGTGGGCACCCTTGCCACGGTGGCCGAAGCGCTACACCGACGCCCGCCGGGTCAATAGGGTGATTGCTCGGATCAATGGTGTAGGCCGGGAAGGGGTCGCTGCGGCATGGCGGAGACGGCGGAGGAGATCAAGGCGCGCAAGGAGCGCGAACGGGACGAGCTGTACGCGCTCGACATCTCGGACGTCGAGTGGCACTGCGCGCCCGGCGCCGAGGAGCACGAGGAGCGGGTCGAGATCGCGTATCTGCCGGACGGGGCGGTGGCCATGCGGTCGTCCCTGGACCCCGGCACGGTGCTGCGGTACACGGAGGCGGAGTGGCGGGCGTTCGTGCTCGGGGCGCGGGACGGGGAGTTCGACCTGGAGACGGCGCCGCACAACAGGGGGCTCCCGGCCGAGTGAGCGGGGCCGGGGACAGTGCGGGTGACGGTTTGACGAAGTAGGGCGGCACGCGTACGTGCCGCCCCTACTTGTGTGTTTGTGCGGGTGAATGTCGGGTGATTGTCCTTCTCGTTCACGCTTGTTGCCCGGATTGTTCATCAATACGCCGACTGCGTACGGCACTTCCGGGCAGGTTGTGACGCAGTGGGCAGGCCCTCGGGTGTGGACGGGCCTGCCGAGGCGGGGTGTGCGGTGATTAGGCTGGGAGGGGGCGCGATGCCGGTACTCGTGGACGGGGCGTCGGCGTTCCAGGGGGAGAGCCGGTGGATCGGACTACCTCGAACGACCACGGACGACTGAGAACGACACGACAGGGTCGCCCCGGCACGGCATGAGGGTGCTCGACCACATCAGGAGGAACTGTGAGCAGCGAGCGGGACGGGATCCGCGGGGGCTGGGCCACACCCGGCGATGACCAGCCCGACGCGGAGTCCTCCATCGAGACGACGGGCGAGTTCACGATCGACTACGCGCCGCCTGCTTGGTACACGCAGAACGCGGCCGGTTCACCGGGAGCGGGCGGGAGTTCGGAGCAGGGCGCGGACGGCGGTGGCGCGGCGGGCTATGCGTCGGATACGTCCCCGTCCGGTACGTCTCCTGCTGGTACGACTCCTGCTGGTACGTCACCCTCGTCGTTCCCGAGGCCGGGGGGTTCGCCGTTCCCGCCGGGGGCTCCGATTCCGGGGCTGACGCCTCCTCCGCACGCTCAGCAGGCCGGGAGCGCGGCTCCTGGGGCGCCGTTCACTCCGCCGGCTCCGGCTCCCGCGCCGGGTGCGCCGTTCACTCCGCCCGCGCCGCCGACGGGTGGCGGTCCGGCCGGGGTGCCGAGGTTGCCCGTGGGGAGCGGGTTCGAGCCCCAGCGTTCGGAACCCGAGCCGCAGGCCGAACCTGAGAGCAGGGCTCAGGCCGAGGCGCCCGTGGGGGATCCCGCTTCGCCCACGGCCGTGCCGAACATTCCGGTCGGCGGGTTCCAGCAGCAGTGGGCGCCGTCCGCGCCCGCGGTTCCTCCGGTTCCGGTTGCTCCCGCGGCTCCGGCCTCCGTGGTGGAGGAGGAGTCCGGGAACGGTGATGTGGAGAGCGGCGCCACGATGCGGTTCTCCGCAGTCACGCTGAAGCGGGAGATGGCGGAGATCGCGGAGCGTGAAGCCGCGGTGGACAAGGGTGTTGAGGACGAGTCGGGTACCGGCGCGGATGCGTCCGACGCCCAAGGTGACGAAGCGGAGGCGGCCGAGGCAGGTGAACTCCGCGAGGACGACGGGGATTCCGGGGACGGTCCGGAGTTGTCGTCGGTGCCGGCCGAGGAGGACACCGAGGAGGATGCGCCCGAGGGTGCCGCTCCGGTGGAGCCGGAAGAGGTCGATGCCGACGCGGAGTCCGCGGATGCGGAGAGCGTGACCGCGGAGGCCGAGGCCCAGGAAGAGGAAGCGGGCGAAGAAGCGGATTCGCCGCAGGACTCCGTGGTGGCGGACGACGACGCCGAGCCTGACGAGGCCGTGACGGCCCCGTTGCCGCAGGACGCCGTACCGGCCGACGCCGAACCCGAGGACGAGGCACCCTCGGTCGCCGTACCCGAGGACAGCGTGCCGGAAGACAGCGTCCCGCAGGACGCGGTGCCGTCCGCGCCTGCGGCGCCCGAGGACGCCGTACCGGCCGCCCCGCCCGCGCCCCGGGAGGCCCCGCCCGCCTGGGCTCCCCCGCCGGCGGCGCAGGCCGGGATGCCGCCGTTGCCGCCGTCGTACCAGCCCGCGGCACCCGCGGCAGCGGCCCAGTGGCCCGCGCAGCCCGCGCCGCGGCAGCCCGACCAGATGCCGGGCCAGGCCCAGCCGGCGACGCCGCAGGGTCCGACGGCCGTGCCCGCACAACAGCCGACGCAGCAGTCGCCCTTCCAGCCCCAGGCTCCGCAGCCCGCGCCCGCGGCATGGAACCAGCCCGCCCCGGCACCGCAGCAGCCTGCGGCCCAGGGTGGCTACGGCTTCCCGAACCCCGGCGGAGCACCGGCCCCGACCGCACCCCAGCCGCCCGCCCCCGCGCCCACGCCGCAAGGCAGCTACGGCTTCCCCAACCCCACCGCCACACCCACACCCACACCCCAGCCTCCGGCCCCCGCGCCCAACGCCCACGCGGGATACGGCTTCCCGAACCCAGGCACCGCGCCGGCCACGGCCGCACCGGCACCGCAACCTCCGGCCCCCGCGCCCAACGCCGAGGCGGGTTATGGGTTCCCGCAGCCGAGCCCCCAGCCGCCCGCCTCCAACTCCCCCACCGGCTACGGCTTCCCGAACCCGGCCGCCGCGCCGACCCCGGCCGCACCAGCACCGCAACCTCCGGCCCCCGCGCCCAACGCCCAGGCGGGATACGGCTTCCCGCAGCAGAACCTCAATCCCCCTCAGCCCGCGCCTCAGTCTCCTCCCGCTCCCCCGGCACCGGGGCAGCCCGCCGGCTACGGCTTCCCCCAGCCCCACGCTCAGGCCCCACAGCCGCAGGCGCCGGGGCCACAGGCGCCCCAGGCACCCCAGCCCCCTGTGGACCCCCGTGCCGGTGCCGCCTGGCCGCAGCCCATTCAGCATGATCAGCGGCAGCCGACGAACCCGGGGGCCGCGCCGCTCGGGTACACCGCTGCCGTTGAGCTGTCCTCCGACCGGCTGCTGAACAACAAGAGGCAGAGGGCGAAGAGCGGGCGCCCCGCAGCCGCGCCCTCACGGTTCAAGATCGGGGGGAAGAAGGAGGAGGCCGAGCGGCAGCGGAAGCTGGAGCTGATCCGGACGCCCGTGCTGTCGTGCTACCGCATCGCCGTCATCAGCCTCAAGGGCGGCGTCGGCAAGACCACCACGACCACCGCCCTGGGCTCGACGCTCGCCACCGAGCGGCAGGACAAGATCCTCGCCATCGACGCGAACCCGGACGCCGGTACGCTCGGCCGCCGGGTGCGCCGCGAGACGGGGGCCACCATCCGTGACCTCGTCCAGGCGATCCCGTACCTCAACTCGTACATGGACATCCGCCGGTTCACGTCCCAGGCGTCGTCCGGCCTCGAGATCATCGCCAACGACGTCGACCCTGCCGTGTCCACGGCCTTCAATGACGAGGACTACCGGCGCGCGATCGACGTGCTCGGCAGGCAGTACCCGATCATCCTCACCGACTCGGGCACCGGGCTGCTCTACAGCGCCATGCGTGGAGTGCTCGATCTCGCCGACCAGTTGATCATCATCTCGACGCCCTCCGTGGACGGTGCGAGCAGCGCCAGTACGACGCTGGACTGGCTGTCCGCCCACGGGTACGCCGACCTCGTGTCGCGGTCCATCACCGTCATCTCCGGGGTGCGCGAGACCGGCAAGATGATCAAGGTGGACGACATCGTCAGCCACTTCGAGACGCGCTGCCGCGGTGTCGTGGTCGTGCCGTTCGACGAGCACCTGGCCGCCGGTGCCGAGGTCGACCTCGACATGATGCGGCCGAAGGTGCGCGAGTCGTACTTCAACCTCGCGGCCATGGTCGCCGAGGACTTCGTGCGGCACCAGCAGTCGCACGGGCTGTGGACCAGCGACGGCAACCCGCCGCCGGTGGCCGCCCCGCCGCTGCCCGGCCAGCCGTATCCGCCGCAGGCGCCGGGACAGTCGTACCCGCCGCAGCAGCAGGTCCCGCAGCCGCCCTACCCGCAGGCCCCGGCCCAGCCGTACCCGCAGCAGCCCGGTCAGCCGGGACAGCCGTATCCGCAGCCGGGGCAGCCCTACCCGCCGCAGGGCCCGCCTCAGCAGTAGGACGGGACGACGAAGGGGGCCGGTGCCTGACAGGCACCGGCCCCCTTCGTCACACGGTCGGTCAGTCCTCCGCCGCGATCAGCTCACGGCACCGCTTCACATCCAGGGCCATCTGCTCCAGCAGGGCCTCCAGCGACTCGAACTTCGCCTGGCCGCGCACGTACGCCAGGAAGTCGACGGCGACGTGCAGGCCGTACAGGTCGAGGCCGACGCGGTCGATGGCGTACGCCTCCACCGTGCGCTCGGTGCCGTCGAACTGCGGGTTCGTGCCGACGGAGATCGCGGCCGGCATCACCTCGCCCTGCGCGTTCAGATAGCCGGCGTACACGCCGTCGGCCGGGATCGCGGTGTGCGGGAGCGTCTCGACGTTGGCCGTCGGGAAGCCCAGGTCGCGGCCGCGCTGGGCGCCACGCACGACGACGCCCTCCACGCGGTGCGGGCGGCCGAGGACCTCGCGGGCGCCCTCGACGTCGCCCTGGGCGACCAGGCGGCGGGTCAGGGTCGAGGAGAAGGGCTCGCCGCCGCCCGCCTCGCCGCACACGTACAGGTCGACCACCTCGACCTCGAAGTCGTAAGTCTCGCCCTGCTCGGCGAGGAACGCCACGTTGCCCGCCGCCTTGTGGCCGAAGCGGAAGTTGGGGCCCTCGACGACCGCCCTGGCGTGCAGCTTGTCGACCAGGACCTTGGCGACGAAGTCGGCCGGGGACAGCTTCGAGAACTCGGTGGTGAAGGGGAGGATCAGGACCGCGTCCACCCCCAGGCCGGCCATGAGTTCGGCGCGGCGGTGGTGCGGGGCGAGCAGGGGTGGGTGGCTGCCGGGGCGGACTACCTCGCTGGGGTGCGGGTCGAACGTGACGACGACGGTGGGCACGCCCAGCTCACGGGCGCGCTCGACGGCGTGGCTGATGATCAGCTGGTGGCCGCGGTGCACTCCGTCGTAGGAGCCGATGGTGACGACGCTGCGCCCCCAATCCTGGGGGATGTCCTCCAAGCCACGCCAGCGCTGCACTGTGACCGCTCCTCGAACCATTGTCCGTATTTCCCTTGACCGCTTACGCAGCTCTAAGGGTGCCATGCCGGGTGCCGCGCGCAGGCATCGGCATGGGGGCTGTGACGGGGCGCACGTACCCCCGCCGTGCACCGAGCGTACGGCCCGGCGTTCACGCGGGGACGCGCACGCCTGCCAGGTTGCCCAGCATCCGGCGGGTGCTGGGGCCCACGACGGCCGCCCATGCGTCCGGGGTGTCGGTCAGCCAGCGGGCCATCAGCGCGGCGAAGCCGGGGACGTGCCGGCCCAGGTCGACCAGGCCGCGGTCGAAGCGGGTCGCGCCGTCGGGGGTTCGGACGAGGAGGAGGCCGGTGCGGCGGACCAGCTCGCGGACCTCCCTGTCCCCGTATCCGTCCTCGTCCCGGCCGAGCGCGGCGGCGTGCAGCAGGGCGTCCAGGACGGCCAGGTCGTGCTCATGGGTGAGCAGGAACTCCAGGAGTTCGCGGCGCAGCGGGCGGGAGGCCGGGGTGCCGGGGGCGGCGAGGACGGTCGCGAGGGCCGCCCGCACCGGTTCGGGGCCGCGGACCAGGAGGCGGGTGACCAGCGGCAGGAGGGCGGCGCGGGCGGCGGGGCCCTGGTCGAGGCGGCGGTCGACGTACTCCGCGACGTGCCCGGCCGTACCGGGCTGCAGCTCCGCGGCCTCCAGAACCAGCTCGGCGACGCGGCGGGCGAGCGTGGACGTGGTCACATCGGCCAGGGTGCGCAGCGCCTCGCCCGCCTCCGGTCCGCCCAGCCGGGCGCGGAAGGCCTCCAGGACCGGGTCCGGGTCCGTGGCCAGCGCGGGGACCAGGGCGCTCGGCGGGACGTACGGGTCGCCGGACGCGAAGTGCCGCAGTGCCTGCGGGAGGTGCCGGGCGCGGGTGAGCGGGTCCCGGACGAGGAGGGCGAGCGCGCCGCCGTGCAGGCCGGCGTCCGCGGGGCGGGCGAGCAGGGCGAGGGCGGCGTAGCGCAGAAGTTCGCGGTCGGCCTCGGTGCGGACGTGGGGTGCGGCCCGCAGTCCGTACGCCACCGCCGCCACCCGGCGTGCCGGGCGCTCGTCGTGGGCCCACCGGTCGACGGCGCGGCAGAGGGCGGACGGCTCGTCCTCGGCCAGCACGGCGAGCAGCTCGTCCGACCGCCGGTGCGCACTGCCCACGAGCACCTCGGTGAGCTCGTCCAGGGCGCCGCACCGGTGCGTGTGCAGCAGCGCCTGCGCGGCGGTGGCCACGGTGGCGTACGGCGTCGCGGGCAGCGGGCGCTCGTCGTCGAACCAGCGGGTGAGGTGCGGTTGTACGGCGGCGGGGTCGGCGGCGAGCAGATTGGCGACGGCGTCCAGGTAACGGGGGACGGCGGCGGGCGGGGTGTCCTGCGGGTGCGGTGCGCTGGGGCTTTCGGGGCCTCCGGGACTCCCGGTCGCCCCCGTTCCCAGTGGCGCCTCGTCCGCGAGGACCAAGTGGCGCAGCAGGTCGAGGCGTTCGGCAGTCGGGAGGGGCAGGCCCGTCCAGAAGGCGGGGCCGAACTCGGCCGGTACGGCGCGCTGTTGGCGCCGCCACGTCACGATCCGGTCGGCCAGGAGTCGCAGGACGCCGGTGTACGGCGTCGCTTCGGGCACGTGGAGCAGGGTCCGGGAGAGCAGTCGGGCGGCCCACCACGAGCCCGGGTTCAGGTCCAGGGCGTGGGTCAACTCCTCCAGGCACTGGGCGAGTTGGCCAGGGCCTCGGTGGCGGGCGAGGAAGAGCAGGGCCTGGACGACGGGGCCGACGCGGTGGTGCGGGACGGGCAGCGGGTGGGTGCTGTGCGGGGTGCAGGGGCGGTGGACCAGGGCCTGCAGGGCCTCATCCAGGTCGAGGTGCATGCCCTGGATCCAGTCGGCCAGTTCCTCGTGGGCGAAGCGGTAACCGGAGCCGGCCGGGACCAGGAGGCCCTCGGTGAGCACGGCGGAGGCCCAGCCGCTGCCGCCGCCGAGCCGGTCCGCCACGGGCCCCCACGGGAACACCGCCTCGAAGGACTCCCGGTCCAGTTCGCCCTGCCCGGGGCCGAGGCTGCGCCGCGCGGCCTCGTGGACCTGTCCGGAGACCCGGGCCGCGAGGCGTCGTACGGCTGCGCCCCGCAGACCGTTCTCGGCGGCGAGCCGGACCGCGATGCGCAGGCACATCAGGTCGAGGTGTGCGGAGAACACGTCGTGCCGGTCGGTGCCGGCGAGGAGCGGGGCGTCCGGGAGGGCGGCGCGGACCTCGGAGAGGAGACGAAGGGTGAGCGGGTGGCGGGCGTCGCGCTCGGTGAGGGCGCCGTCGGGGACGTCGTACCGGGAGCGGGCGCGGCGGGCTTCGTCGGGGGTGAGGTCGCCCAGGTGCACGCAGGGCGGCAGCGGACCCGGGACGTCGGCCGTCGTGCGGGCGTGGAGCAGCGCGCGTGGGAGCCGGGCCCCGGCCTTCTCCCAGTACTCCTCCGTGCACGCGACCACGAGCCGCGCCCCGGTCTCGCGCAGCCACTCCGCCGTGCCCTCGGTCCACTCCGGGAGCCGGTGGGCGAGGACGGGAGGCATTTCCTCGGGGCTGTCGAGCAGAAGGAGCAGGGGGCGGCCGGCGCGTTCGGCGAGGCGGGCCAGACGCTCCAGGGTGAGTTCGCCGAGCTGGGCGGGAAGCAGTGAACGGGAGGCGGCGACGATCCGGGCGGCCCGCTCCAGCGCCCGGCGTGCCGCGCCGGCCACCGAGGCGTCGGCGTCCCTGAGGTCGGCGCCGCGCAGCCACAGGGTAGGGGCCGGCTCCGCGCCCCGGTCACGTCGGACGGCGAGGGCCGCGAGTTCCGTCGTACGGCCGCTGCCCGGGTCGCCGACGAGGCCGAGGACTGTGGCACCGCTTGTCGTGAAGTCGGTCAACTCCCGTACGACGTCGGTGCGTTCGACGGGCTCCACGGGACCGGGGGCTTCGGCCTGTCCGGTGAGCACGCCCGGCGGGCCGTCCTGCCCCACCGACGTGGCCGTGAGCTCCAGGACGCCCGCGAGGTTGAGGTCGGCGCCGTAGGCGGGAACCGTGGCCGCGTTCCGGGCGAGCAGCTCGGCGAGCGCGCCCGGTGCGGGGTGCCGCAGCGGTACCGCGAAGCCGACGTCCCGCCGGCCGGACTGCAACGCGGTGCCGAGCACGGCGAGGACGGCGCCGGTCTCCGCGTCGCGCACCGGTCCCCCGGCCGCCCCGCCACCGAGGCGCAGCGCGTCCCGCCCTTCCGTGCCGATCGCCAACTCCACCGCGTCGTCCAGGAGATGGAAGCGGTCGGTGGCCGTGTACGTCACCTGCCCGGCACCGAGCACCCGGGCCTCGCGCCAGCGCCCGGCGGCGATCCGCACATAGGTGCCGGTCTCGATCCGGTCCCGCACGGTGACCGGGAGCGGGTCCGCGTCCAGTCCCTCGGTGCGTACGAGGGCCAGGTCCAGCTCGGGCAGCAGGGTGACGGCGTCGGCGGTCACGAGGCAGGTACGGTCGCCGGACCGCAGCACGAGCCGTGGCAGACCGTCGACGGCCTCGTGGCTGGTGATGACGGTGCCGTGATGGTCGGCCGCGAAGCCGGTGCCGCGTGGACGTCCGGCGAGATCACAGATCTGGACGAGACATTCGTCGAGGTCACGCGGCGTCACATGCGCAGGGCTGCCGAGGCCGGCACGGGGCGCCGTATACGCACCGCTGCCGATGTCGGCGCATGCCTGCTTGTCCGATTCCCCACCCCGACCCGCACGACCCCGATGCGCACCCCTGCCGCCGGCCTCGCCGCCCCGCCCGTCCCGTGCCGCCCGCGCCCGAAGCCCTCGCCTCCCGGCCTCCGAGCGCACACGCGCGTCCTGGACCTCGTCCCCGGCCGCATCGTCCCACTCACCGCGGCTCCCGCCCCCGACCGAGCCGGAGCCGACCCACCCCTCCGCTCCCCGGACGCCGTCCGCCGACAGGCGGCCGCCCCCGGCCCCTGGGCCCCGTACCCCCATGGCCGAACCTCCCCGCCGTACATCTGTGCCACGACTGAGCGCCGTGTCGCCCACGTCTGTGCCCTTTGTCCGACGGTAGGGGCGGGAAGATCGGTGGGACAGGTGCCGCGGGGAAAGCGCCCCCTTCCGCTCCCCCCGTTCACTCCGAGCGCCTGCCCGGTCGGGTGAATAGGCGGGGGCGGGTGGATAACCCTAGGGGTGGGGGAACCGAGGGGGGACCGTGGAGCGGCGGCAGAGGCACGACCCCGTGTCGCCGCTCCACGGGCAGGGCCGGGGGGGCCCTGCCCCGGGTCAGCCGAAGACGGCCAGGCTCTTGGCCTTGCCCTTCTGGTCCTCGACCAGTGCGAGGAAGCGGCCCTCGGGATCGAACACGGCCACGGGTCCGGCGCCCGCGTACTCCTCGGGCATCTCGAGCCGTACGCCGTTGGTCAGCAGCCGGGCCCGCCGGGTGTCCACGTTCCAGCGCGGGAACGCGGCCGTGGCCGCTTCGGCGATGGGCATCACGCTCAGCTCCTGCTGGAGCTGGTCCAGGGTGCGGGCCGCGTCCAGCTTGTACGGTCCGACGCGCGTCCGGCGCAGCGCCGTGAGGTGACCGCCCACGCCCAGGTCGGCGCCCAGGTCACGGGCGAGGGCGCGGATATAGGTGCCGGAGGAGCAGACCACCGAGACCACCAGGTCGACCACCGGGGTGCCGTCCTCGGCGACGGCGTCGCGCATGTCGTACACGGTGAAGGACGAGATGGTGACGGGCCGGGCGGGGATCTCGAAGTCCTCGCCCTCGCGCGCCCGCTTGTACGAGCGCACGCCGTCGATCTTGATGGCGCTGACCTTGGACGGCACCTGCATGATGTCGCCGGTCAGCTTGGTGATGCCGGCGTCGACGGCGTCGCGGGTGACCTTGGAGGCGTCGATGGAGGAGGTGATCTCCCCCTCGGCGTCGTCCGTGAGGGTGTTCTGCCCCAGCCGGATCGTGCCGAGGTACTCCTTCTCCGTCAGGGCGAGGTGCCCGAGGAGCTTTGTCGCCTTCTCGACACCGAGGACGAGAACGCCCGTCGCCATGGGGTCGAGCGTGCCGGCGTGCCCGACGCGGCGAGTCCGGGCGATGCCGCGCATCTTGGCGACCACGTCGTGCGAAGTGAAGCCCGACGGCTTGTCGACGATGACAAGGCCGTCGGGCGGGGTGGGCTTGCTGGTCATTCGGCGGCGTCGTCCGTCTCGTCGTCGGCCTCGTCCGGCTTGCGGTAGGGGTCTGCCTCACCGGCGTACGCGGCGCCCGCGGACGCCTCGCGCACCTTCGCGTCGGACTGCCGCGCCTTGTCGAGGAGGTCCTCGATGGTCTTGGCGGTGTCCGGGAGGGCGTCCGCGACGAACGCGAGGGTCGGCGTGAACTTCACACCGGCCGCGCGGCCGACCTCGGAGCGCAGGATGCCCTTGGCGCTCTCCAGGCCCGCGGCCGCGGCCTTCCGCTCCTCGTCGTCGCCGTACACCGTGTAGAAGACGGTCGCCTCCCGCAGGTCCCCGGTGACCCGGGTGTCCGTGATGGTGACGTGCGAGCCGAGCCGCGGGTCCTTGATCCCGCGCTGCAGCTTCTGGGCCACCACCTCTCGGATGAGGTCCGCCAGCCTTTTCGCCCGCGCGTTGTCGGCCACTGGTCCGTCTCCCGTTCTTCCTGTTCGTTGTTCAACATCAGTCGTCGTGGTCGCCGTGGAAGCGCCGTCGCACGGACAGCAGCTCCACTTCGGGGCGCCCCGCGACGAGCCGCTCGCAGCGGTCCAGGACATCGGTCAGATGCCCCGCGTCGCCGGAGACCATCGCCAGGCCGATCACGGCCCGGCGATGGAGGTCCATGTGGTCGACCTCCGCCGCGCTCACCGCGTACTTCCGCTGGAGCTCGGCCACGATCGGGCGGACGACGGAGCGCTTCTCCTTCAGCGACCGTACGTCGCCGAGCAGGAGGTCGAAGGACAGAGTCCCCACGTACATGTGTGTCCGGATGACCCGCCGGTACGGGATTGACGGGCCTGCCGAGCGACCGGCAGGAACATCAGCACCGTACAACGAACGGCCGGGGCCGATCGACGGAAATTACTCTCCGTCGACCGGCCCCGGACCGGACCGTCTCGGAAGCCCGCGCGCTCAGACGCGCGGCTTCTCCCGCATCTCGTACGTCGCGATGACGTCGTCGATCTTGATGTCGTTGAAGTTTCCGAGGTTGATACCGCCCTCGTAGCCTTCGCGGATCTCGGTGACGTCGTCCTTGAAGCGACGCAGGCCCTCGATGTTGAGGTTCTCCGCGACCACCTTGCCGTCGCGGACGAGGCGCGCCTTGGTGTTGCGCCGGACCTCGCCGGAGCGGATGAGCACACCCGCGATGTTGCCCAGCTTGGACGACTTGAAGACCTCGCGGATCTCCGCCGTACCGAGCTCGACCTCTTCGTACTCCGGCTTGAGCATGCCCTTGAGGGCCGCCTCGATCTCCTCGATCGCCTGGTAGATGACCGAGTAGTAGCGGACGTCCACGCCCTCGCGCTCGGCCATCTGCGCCGCACGGCCTGCCGCACGGACGTTGAAGCCGATCACGATGGCGTCCGAGCCCATCGCCAGGTCGATGTCCGACTCCGTGACCGCACCGACGCCGCGGTGCAGAACGCGGATGTCGACCTCTTCGCCGACGTCCAGCTGGAGCAGGGAGGACTCGAGCGCCTCGACGGAACCAGAAGCGTCACCCTTGATGATGAGGTTGAGCTGCTGGACCTCGCCGGCCTTGAGCACCTTGTCCAGGTCCTCGAGGGAGACACGACGCGTGCGCTTGGCGAACGCGGCGTTGCGCTCACGGGCGGCGCGCTTCTCGGCGATCTGACGGGCCGTACGGTCCTCGTCGACCACCAGGAAGTTGTCGCCCGCACCCGGGACGTTGGTCAGGCCCAGGACCTGGACCGGCGTCGACGGGCCCGCCTCGGCGACGGTGTTGCCGTTGTCGTCGAGCATGGCGCGCACGCGGCCGTAGGCGTCGCCCACGACCATCGTGTCGCCGACCCGCAGCGTGCCTCGCTGGACGAGGACCGTCGACACGGCACCGCGGCCGCGGTCGAGACGGGACTCGATCGAGATGCCCTGCGCGTCCTGGTTCGGGTTGGCCCGCAGGTCGAGCGAGGCGTCGGCGGTGAGGATCACGGCCTCCAGCAGGGAGTCGATGTGCAGACCCTGCTTGGCGGAGATGTCGACGAACATCGTGTCGCCGCCGTACTCCTCGGCCACCAGCCCGTACTCGGTGAGCTGACCGCGCACCTTGGTCGGGTCGGCGCCCTCGACGTCGATCTTGTTGACCGCGACGACGATCGGGACGTCGGCCGCCTTGGCGTGGTTGAGCGCCTCGACTGTCTGCGGCATGACGCCGTCGTTGGCCGCGACGACCAGGATCGCGATGTCGGTCGACTTCGCACCACGGGCACGCATGGCGGTGAACGCCTCGTGACCCGGGGTGTCGATGAAGGTGATCTTGCGCTCTTCGTCGTTGACCTCGGTCGCGACCTGGTAGGCACCGATGTGCTGGGTGATGCCGCCGGCCTCGCCCGCGATGACGTTCGTCTTGCGGATGGCGTCGAGCAGTCGGGTCTTGCCGTGGTCGACGTGACCCATGACGGTGACGACCGGCGGACGGACCACGAGGTCCTCCTCGCCGCCCTCGTCCTCGCCGAACTCGATGTCGAAGGACTCGAGCAGCTCGCGGTCCTCCTCCTCGGGGCTGACGATCTGAACCTCGTAGTTCATCTCGCCCGCGAGGAGCTGCAGCGTCTCGTCGGAGACGGACTGCGTGGCCGTGACCATCTCGCCGAGGTTCATCATGACCGCGACGAGCGACGCCGGGTTGGCGTTGATCTTCTCCGCGAAGTCGGTGAGGGACGCACCGCGCGACAGGCGAATGGTCTCGCCGTTGCCGCGAGGCAGCATCACGCCGCCGACCGACGGGGCCTGCATGGCCTCGTACTCCTGGCGCCTCTGCCGCTTCGACTTACGGCCACGACGCGCGGGACCACCGGGACGACCGAAGGCACCCTGCGTGCCACCACGGCCACCGGGACCGCCGGGACGACCGCCGAAGCCGGGACGGCCACCGCCGCCGCCACCCGCGGGGGCACCGGGACGACCGGCGAAACCGCCGCCACCGCCACCGGGACCGGCGGGACGACCAGCGAAACCGCCGCCACCGCCACCGGGGCGACCAGCGAAGCCGCCACCGCCACCGGGACGACCGCCGCCACCGCCACCGGGACGACCGCCGCCGCCGCCAGGACCGCGACCACCGGGGCCACCGCCACCGGGACGGGGGCTGGCAGCGGGACGCTGCGGCATCATGCCGGGGTTCGGACGGGGACCGCCGGGGCCGCCGCCACCGGGACGCGGACCGGCCTGCGGACGGGGCATGCCACCCGGGGTCGGACGCGCGCCGCCCGGAGCCTGCGGACGGGGACCGCCCGCCGCGCCCTGGGGACGAGGACCGCCGCCCGCACCCTGCGGACGCGGAGCGCCGCCGGGGGCACCGGGGCCGCCGGGACGCGGGGCGCCGCCCGGACGGGGCGTCTGCGGGCGCGCCATGCCGGTGGAGCCACCGGACGTGAACGGGTTGTTGCCCGGACGGGGACCCGACGGACGGGCACCGGGACGCGGAGCGCCGCCACCCTGACGCGGAGCGCCGGGACGGTCACCACGATCGCCACGGTCACCGCGGCCCTGGCCGCCCTGGCCGGGACCGCCCGGACGGGCACCCGGACGCGGAGCCTGGCCGGCCGGACGCGGAGCGCCCGGACGGGGGCCGGAGCCGGAGGAGGCAGCCGCCGGTGCGGCGGGAGCCGACGGGGGTGCCGTGAACTCGGGCGCGGCCGGCGCGGGAGACGCCGGGGCGGGCCGCGGCGCGGGCTTCGGGCCCGGGGTGGGACGGGGGCCGGGAGCGGCCGGGGCGGCCGGAGCCGCGGGCCTCTCGGCGGCAGCCGGCTTGGGGGCCGGCGGGCGCGGGGCGGCCGGACGGGCAGCCTGCGCCGGAGAGGGGGCTGCCGGCTTCGCCGGGGCAGCCTTGCGGGCGGAGGCGGGCTTGCCGCCTCCGTTGCCCTGCTCGAGGGCGTCCGTCAGTTTGCGGACAACGGGCGCTTCGATGGTCGAAGACGCCGAACGGACGAATTCACCGAGTTCCTGGAGCTTGGCCATGACGACCTTGCTCTCCACACCGAACTCCTTGGCGAGTTCGTATACCCGGACCTTAGCCACTTCGCTCCTTTTAGGTCCGGGTTGCGGCCGGACCGTCGCTACTTCATGGGCGTACTCATCGCGTACTCATCGAGTGCTCATCGCAATCTCGACCTACTTCCGACTCGCGAGGTACCAGGGCCGCACGGGGTTCCGCGCGACGCTTCTTACGGTGTTGCCTGCTCGGCAACTGTCGTCTGCTCGACGTACTGGCGCAACGCCTTTGTGTCGAGCGCTCCTGGGGCGCGCAACGCCCTCGTGAACGCCCGGCGGCGTACCGCCTTGTCCAGACAGACGGAGGCGGGGTGTACATAGGCACCCCGACCGGGCAGCGTACCGCGAGGATCCTGGACGCATTCGTCCTTGATCGCCACGATGCGCAGCAGATCGCTCTTGGCCGCTCGCTCCCGGCACCCCACACAGGTGCGTTCAGGGCGTGATCGGGTGTGCGTCCGGCCAGACACAGCTAAGTCTACCTCCCCGTACCGACCCCACCCCTTTTGGGGCAGGAATCGAACAGTTGTCGTGCGAAAGATGTCGAAATCCAAGCGACCTGCGGCTTGGATCTATTCCCCCGCCTGTTCGGTGTCCGGACGGATGTCGATCCGCCAGCCCGTGAGGCGGGCGGCCAGCCGGGCGTTCTGCCCTTCCTTGCCGATCGCCAGTGACAGCTGGTAGTCGGGGACCGTCACCCGGGCGGACCGGGAGGCCAGGTCCACGACCTCGACCTTGGACACCCGGGCGGGTGACAGCGCGTTCGCCACCATCTCGGCCGGGTCGTCCGACCAGTCGACGATGTCGATCTTCTCGCCGTTCAGCTCACCCATCACATTGCGCACCCGACCGCCCATGGGGCCGATGCAGGCGCCCTTGGCGTTCAGGCCCGAACGGGTGGACCGGACGGCGATCTTGGTGCGGTGACCGGCCTCACGGGCGATCGCGGCGATCTCGACCGAACCGTCGGCGATCTCCGGCACCTCCAGGGCGAAGAGCTTCTTCACAAGATTGGGGTGGGTGCGCGACAGGGTGACGGACGGACCGCGCACTCCCTTCGCGACCCGGACGACGTACGACCTCAGGCGCATGCCGTGCTGGTACGTCTCACCCGGGACCTGCTCCTGCACCGGCAGGATGGCCTCCAGCTTGCCGATGTCGACGAGCACGTTCTTGGGGTCGCGCCCCTGCTGGACCACTCCGGTGACGATGTCGCCCTCGCGGCCGGCGTACTCGCCGAGCGTCGCGTCGTCCTCGGCGTCGCGCAGCCGCTGCAGGATCACCTGCTTGGCGGTGGTGGCGGCGATACGGCCGAACCCGGACGGGGTGTCGTCGAACTCGCGGGCCTCCTGGCCCTCTTCGAGGTCCTCGGGGTCCTCTTTCGCCCACACGGTCACATGCCCGGTCTCCCGGTTGAGCTCCACGCGCGCGTGACGGCGGCTTCCCCCGGTGCGGTGGTAGGCGATGAGGAGGGCCGACTCGATCGCCTCGACCAGCAGGTCGAAGGAGATCTCCTTCTCCCGAACCAAGCCCCGCAGGGCACTCATGTCGATGTCCATGGCTACGCCTCCTCTTCCTTCTCGTTGTCCTTGCCGCTGTCCTTGCGGCTGAACTCGACCTGCACGCGCGCCTTGACGATGTCCGGGAACTCGAGTCTGCGCGCCGTGGCCTTGCGGCCCTTCACACCGGGCACTTCGAGGTCGATGCCGTCCTCGTCCACGCCGAGGATGCGAGCCACCAGCTCGCCCCCCTCGTGGAGCTGGAACTTCACCAGGCGGTCCGTGGCACGCACGTAGTGGCGGTACTGGGTGAGGGCGCGCTCCGCGCCCGGCGTGCCGACCTCCAGGTCGTACGCGCCCGCTCCCATCGCGTCCGTCTCGTCGAGCTTCGCCGAGAGCGCGCGGCTCACATCGGCGATCAGGTCCAGATCCGCTCCGGTGTCGGAGTCGACGACGACGCGCAGCACCCTCTTGCGCCCCACGGAGTCCACGGCGATCTCTTCGAGGTCCAGGCCCTGTGAGGTGACGAGCGGTTCCAGAAGTTCTCGCAGCCTCTCGCTCTGGGTGGTGCTCATCCGGGTGACTCCTCGGCCGCGTGTGCTGTTGTGGGTTGGGTCGCGTGTCTGGTCAAAGGGTATCGGGTCGCGGGGTGTGTTGCCGTCCACCTGCGGACGGGCGGTGCCGGTGACTGGTGCCGGGGCGGTGCGCGGGTACCGTGATCACGGGCGAGTCGCCCGCTGCCGGTTCTTCCCACCGTACGAGTGCCTCGAGGACGTCTGCCGTGCCCCTCCCCTCGCCGTCGCGCGCCCTCAGCGGGCCGCGCAGAAGATCCCTGCTCGCCTCGGCCGCCGGGGCCGCCCTCCTCGTGGGCTGCTCGTCCGGCGGCAAGGACGGTGAGGACTCCGACGGCGGCACGGGCGGCAGTCCGTCGCCGGCCGAACGGGCACGCGCGCGTGCGGGCCGGGACAGCCGGGGTCTTGTGGAGCGGTACGACGCGGTCGTGGCCGCGCATCCGGCGCTGGCGGAGCGGCTGCGGCCGCTGCGGGCGGAGGCGGTCCGGCACGCGGAGGCGTTCGGTGTCACCGCGAAGGCGTCCGCGCCGGCATCCCCGTCGGCGTCTTTGCCGGCATCCCCGTCGGCGTCTCCGTCGGGGGCTGTGCAGGTGACGGCTGCGCCGGGGACCACTGTGCCGGGGACCGAGAAGGACGCCCTCGCCGAACTCGCCGCCGCCGAGCGGGCTCTCGCCGACCGGCGTGCCAAGGCGCTGCTGGACGTGCCGGGCGAACTGGCGCGGTTGCTGGCGTCGGTGGCGGCGGCCGGGGCGGCGCACGCATATCTGCTGACGGAGGGTGGCAAGTGAGCGACGACGACAGGGCCGCGGAACTGACGGCGGTGCAGGCGGCGCTGGCCGCCGAGCACGCGGCCGTGTACGGGTACGGCGTCGTCGGCGGCCGGATCGGCGCGGAGCGGCGCACGGAGGCACGGTCGGCGTACGACGCGCACCGGGCCCGGCGGGACGCGCTGGCGCGCGAAGTGCGCGACCTGGGTGGGCAGCCGGTCGCGTCGAGCGCCGCGTACGCGCTGCCGTTCGCGGTGCCGGATGCGGCCGCGGCGGTCCGGCTCGCGGCCGAACTGGAGGAGCGCGTGGCCGGGGTGTACTCCGACCTGGTGCGGGCCGCCGTGGGCGAGCGGCGGGGTTCGGCCGCCGAGGCGCTGAGGGAGGCCGCGGTGCGGGCGGTGCGCTGGCGCGGGGACAGCGTAGCCTTCCCTGGTCTCGCCGAACGGGCCGGCGAGGCGGCCGGTACGGCGTCGGGGTCGGCCACGGCGGCTCCGCCGGCGTAACCCCGTTCAGCAGGAAGGGAACAACTCGCGCATGGCTTTCGAACCGCCGCGGCGCCTGGTACGAGCGCTCGGTGAGACGGCACCGGCTGGTGACGACTGGTTGGAGAAGCTGCCCGGGACGGCACAACAGGCCGTCGCGCTGCGTGAGTTGACCGTGGAGCGGGTCCAGGTGCCGGGCGGCCGCAGCAGCCTGGTCGTGCTGGTGCGGCAGGCGGACGGCACCCCGGCGGTACTGAAGCTGGCCCCGCGCCGGGCCCGGCCGGAGAGCGAACGGGCGGCGCTCGCACACTGGGGCGGCCTGGGCGCCGTACAGCTCCTCGAACCGTTCACCACCGAGGGCGTGCTGCTGCTCGAGCGGCTGCACCCGGACGTCTCGGTGCGGTCGTTGCCGGAGTCCAAGGCGCTGCTCGAGGCGGCCGGGACGCTGCGCCGACTGTGGGTGCAACCCCCCACCGGCGCTTCCGCCCACCCCTTCGAGACGGTCCCGGAACGGACCGGACGGCAGGCGGAGGCGATGCGCGCCGGCGCCGCGGCCGACCCCGAGACGGCGCCGCTGGTCGACGCGGCGCTCACGGCACGCGAGGCGCTGCTCGCTGCGCCGCCCGAGCACCGGCTGCTGCACGGCACGTTCCGGCAGAGCAAGGTGCTCGCCGGGGAGCGGATGCAGTGGCTGGCGGTGGGCCCGGACCCGGTGGTCGGCGAGTGCGCCTTCGACCTGGCGCGACTGGTACGCGACCGGGTGGAGGACCTGATCGCCTCACCGTCGGGCTCGGCGACCACACGCCGCCGGGTGAAACGCCTGGCCGAGTCCCTGGAGGTGGACCAGGAGCGGCTGCGGGGCTGGACCCTGTTCCGCGCGGTGGAGTCCGGCGTACGGGCCCGCCGAGTCGGCCGCGAGAAGGACGCGGAACTGCTACTGGAGTTCGCGAGCTGGCTGTAGGGGCCAGGCATCGCGGTGCGGTGCGGTGCCTGTCAATGCGGCGAGGCGCGGTGTCCGACGACGCGGCGCGGTGGCGGGCGTCGCGGGCCCGACGGGCGCACTCGGCCAGTGCCGGGCGGCCGAATTCTCCAGACAGGCCCCGGCCCCGGCCCCACACGGACACGGGCCGTCCCCCGGCGCATGGCTGGGGAACGGCCCGGGAGAAACCGGTGTGCGTGGTTACGCCTGTGCGGTCAGGCGAGTGATCGCCTCTTCCACCGTCAGTTCCTCGCGCTCGCCCGTCTTGCGGTCCTTGAGTTCCAGGACGCCCTCGGCGGAGCGGCGGCCCGCTACCAGGATCTGCGGTACGCCGATGAGTTCGGCGTCCGTGAACTTCACGCCCGGGGAGACCCCGGCCCGGTCGTCGACCAGGACGCGCAGGCCGGCCGCGCGCAGCTTCTCGGAGACCTCCAGGGCCAGCTCGGTCTGCAGTGCCTTGCCCGCGGCGACGACGTGCACGTCGGCCGGGGCGACCTCGCGCGACCACACCAGGCCGTGCTCGTCGGCGGTCTGCTCGGCGAGGGCGGCGACCGCGCGGGAGACGCCGATGCCGTAGGAGCCCATGGTCACGCGGACCGGCTTGCCGTTCTGGCCGAGGACGTCGAGCTTGAGGGCGTCGGCGTACTTGCGGCCCAGCTGGAAGATGTGGCCGATCTCGATGGCACGGTCGAGCTTGAGACCCGTACCGCACTTCGGGCACGGGTCGCCCTCCTGCACGACCACGACGTCGACGTACTCGTCGACCTCGAAGTCACGGCCCGCGACCACGTTCTTCGCGTGCAGGTCCGGCTTGTTGGCGCCGGTGATCCACGCCGTGCCGGGCGCCACCCGCGGGTCGGCGAGGTATTTGACCTTCTCCAGGCCCTGCGGGCCGACGTAACCGCGCACCAGGTCGGAGCGGGACGCGAAGTCCTCCTCGGTGACCATCTCGACAACCGCCGGGGCGAAGTGCGCCTCGACCTTGTCCATGTCGACCTCGCGGTCACCGGGCACACCGACGGCGACGATCTCGCCGTCGACCTTGACGAGCAGGTTCTTCAGGGTGGCGGAGGCCGCGACGCCGAGGGAGGCGGCGAGGGTCTCGATGGTGGGGGCGTCCGGGGTCGGGATCTCCTCGAGCGCGGGCACGGCCGAGCCGTCGACCGGCTTGAGCTCGTAGGTGACCGCCTCGGTGTTCGCCGCGAAGTCACAGTTCGGGCAGTCCGCGAAGGTGTCCTCGCCGGCCTCGGCCGGGGCCAGGAACTCCTCCGACTTGGAGCCGCCCATCGCGCCGGCCATCGCGGCGCAGATGCGGTAGTCGAGGCCGAGGCGCTCGAAGATCCGCTGGTAGGCCTGGCGGTGCAGGGCGTACGACCGGGCGAGACCCTCGTCGTCCAGGTCGAAGGAGTACGAGTCCTTCATCAGGAACTCACGGCCGCGCAGGATGCCCGCACGGGGCCGGGCCTCGTCACGGTACTTGTTCTGGATCTGGTAGAGCGTGATGGGCAGATCCTTGTAGGAGGTCGCCTGGTCCTTCACGATCAGCGTGAAGATCTCCTCGTGGGTCGGGCCGAGGAGGTAGTCGCCGCCCTTGCGGTCCTTGAGGCGGAACAGCTCGGCGCCGTACTCGTCCCAGCGGCCCGTCGCCTCGTACGGCTCCCGGGGCAGCAGGGAGGGCAGCGCCACCTCCTGGGCGCCGATCGCGTCCATCTCCTCACGGACGACCCGCTCGACGTTGGCGAGGACCTTCATGCCGAGCGGCAGCCAGCTCCACAGACCGGCCGCGGTGCGGCGCACATAGCCGGCGCGGACGAGCAGCTTGTGGCTGAGGACCTCGGCGTCCGCCGGGTCGTCGCGCAGCGTCTTCGCCATCAACTGGGACATGCGCTGGACCGGTGCGTTCGCCATGGTTCTCGTACTCCTGCCGATGGGGGTCCCCCCGCTCGAGCGCAGCCGAGAGTGGGGGAGGGTGATGGCAAGGAGGTTAGCCGGGCGTGCCGGACTGGTGGAAATCGGTTATCGGCGGCGCAGTGGGAGGGGGGCGCCCATCACGGCGTACGGCCTCGGGGCACTGGGGAAGTGGACCTGGCGGGCGAGGTCCTGGTAGCCGAGGGAGTGGTACAGGCCGCGGGCGGGGCTGTCCGTGTCGATCGCGGAGAGGATCGAGCGGGGCTCGGTGGCGGCGTCGGTGATGGTGGTGATCAGGGCGCGGCCGATGCCGCGGTTCTGGTGGTGCGGGTGGACGTGCAGCTCGGTGATCACGAAGGCGTCGTCGAGCCAGGCGTCGGTGCCCTGGGCGCGCAGGTAGGGCTCCACGACGGTGGACCACCAGTGGGCGCGGTCGTTGGGCATGCCGTACACGAAACCCACGAGGGCGCCGCCGGCGGTCGCGCCGAGGGCTCGCGCGCCCGGGTAGGCCATGTGACGCAGGACGATGTGGCGGCGTACGGCGACTTCGTCCGGGCCCAGTCCGAAGGCGATCGCTTGGACGGCGAGGGCCTCGTCCACGTGGGCTGATAGGTCCAAGGGGCCGATGACGAGGTCCATGCGGGGAGCTTACAGCGGGGTTTCGCTAGAAGAGGACGCTCATGAACGCGCCCACCTCCTGGAAGCCCACCCTCAAGTACGTCCTTCTCGCTGCGGTGTTGAAGTCGTTCACGTACAGGCTCACCACCGGGGCCACGTCCGCGAGGGCATAGCGCAGTATCGCCGCCATACCCGGGGCCGCGAGGCCCTGACCCCGGTACTCGGGGGCCACCCAGACTCCCTGGACCTGGCAGGCGTGAGTGGTCGCCGCACCGATCTCCGCCTTGAAGACGACCTTGCCGTGCTCGTCGAGGCGGGCGAAGGAGCGGCCGGAGCCGACGAGTTCGGCGACCCGGGCCTGGTAGAGCAGGCCTCCGTCGCCGGCCAGCGGGGAGACGCCGACCTCCTCGGTGAACATCGCCACGCACGCCGGCATGATCGTCTCCATCTCGTCCTTGCGGATACGGCGGACGTAGGGATCCGGGGCGATGTCGAAGGGCATACGGTCGGTGAGCATGAGCGGCTGGTGGGAACGGACCTCGCGGGCCGGGCCCCAGTGGGGCTCCAGCAGCCGCCACAGGTCGGCGGTCGGTTCGGCGGGGCCGACGATGGAGGAGCAGCGGCGGCCGGCCCGACGGGCCCGGTCCGCGAAGGCGCGTACGGCCCTGGGGGTGGCGCAGATCGGGACCAGGTTGGCGCCCGCGTAGCACAGGGACGTGAGCATGCCGTCCTCGTACCAGCCCCACATCTCGCCGCCGAGCCGCCACGGGTCGAGGCCCGCGATCTGTACCCGGGACGTCACGAAGGCGTTCGCGACGGGCTCGCGGTAGAGGACCGCGAGCGCGGCGTCCAGGTCGCTCGGTTCGAGCACCCGTGAGGTGGTCTGGGTCAACACGTACGGGGCCTCACGCTGGGGGTTCTGCTGATCCCCGCAACTATAGCTGCGCCGCTTCTGCCGGGCGCCTTGAGCTGCGCCGCTTCTGCCCGGGCGCCTTGAGCTGCGCCGCTTCTGCCCGGGCGCCTTTGAGCTCGGGGGTGCCGGCTTGCTGGCGGGTACCGGTTCGTTGTGGTTGCTCGCGCCCACGCGGCGGAGCCGCAAATCGACAGAGCCCCGCGCCCCCTTCGGGGGGCGCGATGCTCAGCCCGTGACCGAAACGCTCGGCTCGCCGGACTCCGTGCCCTCCGTCTCCATCTGCTCGGCCAGCTTCATGGCCTCCTCGATGAGGGTTTCCACGATCTTGGACTCGGGGACGGTCTTGATGACCTCGCCCTTGACGAAGATCTGGCCCTTGCCGTTACCGGAGGCGACGCCGAGGTCGGCCTCGCGGGCCTCGCCGGGGCCGTTCACCACGCAGCCCATGACGGCGACGCGGAGCGGGACCTCCATGCCGGTCAGACCCGCGGTGACCTCCTCGGCCAGCTTGTAGACGTCGACCTGGGCACGGCCGCAGGACGGGCAGGAGACGATCTCCAGGCCGCGCTGCTTGAGGTTCAGCGACTCCAGGATCTGGTTGCCGACCTTGACCTCCTCCACGGGGGGCGCGGAGAGGGACACGCGGATGGTGTCACCGATGCCCTGGCTGAGCAGCGCGCCGAAGGCGACCGCCGACTTGATCGTGCCCTGGAACGCCGGGCCGGCCTCGGTCACACCGAGGTGGAGCGGGTAGTCGCACTGTGCGGCCAGCTGCCGGTACGCCTCGATCATCACGACCGGGTCGTTGTGCTTCACGGAGATCTTGATGTCCCGGAAGTCGTGCTCCTCGAAGAGGGACGCCTCCCAGAGGGCGGACTCGACGAGGGCCTCGGGGGTGGCCTTGCCGTACTTCTGGAGCAGACGCCTGTCGAGGGAGCCCGCGTTCACGCCGATGCGGATCGGGGTGCCGTGGTCCTTCGCCGCCTGGGCGATCTCCTTGACCTTGTCGTCGAACTGCTTGATGTTGCCCGGGTTGACACGGACAGCCGCGCAGCCGGCCTCGATGGCCGCGAAGACGTACTTGGGCTGGAAGTGGATGTCCGCGATCACCGGGATCTGCGACTTTCTGGCGATGGTCGCGAGGGCGTCGGCGTCGTCCTGTGTGGGGCAGGCCACGCGCACGATCTGGCAGCCGGACGCGGTGAGTTCGGCGATCTGCTGGAGGGTGGCCCCGACGTCGGACGTCCGGGTCGTGGTCATCGACTGCACCGACACCGGCGCGTCCCCGCCGACCGCCACGGACCCGACCTGGATCTGCCGGCTCTTGCGGCGCTCGGCGAGCTTGGTCGGAACGGACGGCATGCCGAGAGAAATCGCAGTCATCTGCAGTGCAACCCCAAGTCGTGGATCAAGGTCCGGTCCCGGAAACGGCGGGCTCCAGGCTTCGAGATTACGGCACGGGCCGGGGCCCGATCACATCCCACCCTCAAACCCACTCGATGGAAGGCGGCCCGGGACACAGCGTCCCGGGCCGCCGTGAACAGCACGTGGCTAGGAGATTTTCACCGGGTTGACCACGTCCGCGATCAGCACGAGGACGGTGAAGCAGATGAAGACCCCCGCCACCACGTAGGCGACCGGCATCAGCTTCGCGACGTCGAACGGACCGGGATCGGGGCGGCGCAGCACCTTCGCCAGATGACGCCGCAACGACTCCCACAGCGCGCCCGCGATATGCCCGCCGTCCAGCGGGAGCAGCGGGAGCATGTTGAAGAGGAACAGGGAGAGGTTGAAGCCGGCGACCAGCATCAGGGCCATGGCCAGTTGCTGGGTCGGCGGGATGTCGAGGGTGAAGATCTCGCCGCCCACGCGGGCCGCGCCGACGACACCCATGGGGGAGTCGGGCTGGCGGGGGGCGCCGTCGAAGGCCGCGTTCCACAGAGCCGGGATCTTTGCGGGCAGGCTCGCGATGGAGTCGACGGCCTCGCCGAGGCGGTCGCCCATCCAGGTCACGGACTCGCCGAAGTCCTGCCGTACGACTCCGGTGGCGGCACTGAAGCCGAGGAAGCCCGCGGTGACGTACTGGCCCTGGACGATCTGGCCGCTGGAGTCCTTCTTGGCGACCTTGTTGGTGGCGATCGTCGCGTGCAGGGTCACCTCCTGGCCCTTGCGGTCGACGACGATCGGCACATCCTTGCCGGGGGTGGCGCGGATCAGGTCGGAGAGCTGGTTCCAGCTGGTCGTCCTCGTGCCGTTGAAGGAGACGATCTTGTCGCCGGCCTTGAGGCCGGCCGCCGCGGCCGGGGCGGCGGGATCGGTCTTCTTGCAGGTGTCACGGTTCTCGCTCTGGGAGATGACGCACTCCGAGACCGAGCTGACCGTGGTCGTCTGCTGGGCGATGCCGAACCCCATCAGCACCGTGAGGAAGAGGGCGACCGCGAGGATCAGGTTCATGAAGGGGCCCGCGAACATCACGATGACCCGCTTCCAGGGCTTGCGCGTGTAGAAGAGGCGGGCCTCGTCGCCGGTCTCGAGCTCCTCGAAGGCGGCCGAGCGGGCGTCCTCGATCATGCTGCGCCAGGGCGAGGTGGAGCGTGCGGTGATCCGGCCGTCCTGGCCCGGCGGGAACATGCCGATCATGCGGATGTAGCCACCGGCCGGGATCGCCTTGATCCCGTACTCCGTGTCGCCCTTCTTGCGTGACCAGATGGTCGGGCCGAAGCCGACCATGTACTGGGGCACGCGGATGCCGAAGAGCTTGGCGGTGGACAGATGCCCCAGCTCGTGCCACGCGATCGAGAACAGCAGGCCGACCACGAAGACGACTATGCCGAGGATCATCAACAGGGCTGTCATGCACGCGCCTCCGCGGTCGCCGTCTGTGCTGTCAGTTCCTGGGCCCGGGCCCGTGCCCAGGTCTCCGCTTCGAGGACGTCCGGCACGGTCAGTGAAGTTCCCGTGCGCGGGTTTCCGTGCTCCTCGACCACCCGTGTGACGGTCTCCATGATCCCGTTGAAGGGCAGGGCACCGCGCCGGAACGCCTCGACGCACTCCTCGTTTGCGGCATTGAACACCGCCGGGGCCGTGCCCGCGAGCCCTCCGACGTGCCGGGCCAGCCCGACCGACGGGAACGCCTCGTTGTCGAGCGGGAAGAACTCCCAGGTGGACGCGGTGCTCCAGTCGAAGGCGGGGGCGGCGTCCGGGACCCGTTCGGGCCAGCCGAGACCGATGGCGATCGGCCCGCGCATGTCGGGGGGCGTCGCCTGGGCGAGGGTGGATCCGTCCGTGAACTCAACCATCGAGTGGACATACGACTGCGGGTGTACGACCACCTCAATGCGGTCGAAGGGAATGTCGTAGAGGAGGTGCGCCTCGATGACCTCCAGGCCCTTGTTGACCAGGGTCGCGGAGTTGATCGTGATCACCGGGCCCATGGCCCAGGTGGGGTGGGCGAGGGCGTCCTCGACAGTGACGTCCGCCAGCTCGGCCTTCGTACGGCCGCGGAAGGGGCCGCCGGACGCGGTCACCACCAGCTTGCGCACGTCCGCGCGCGTGCCGGCCGCGAGCGCCTGGAACAGTGCCGCGTGCTCGGAGTCGACGGGGATGATCTGGCCCGGCTTGGCGAGCGCCTTGACCAGCGGGCCGCCGACGATGAGCGACTCCTTGTTGGCGAGCGCGAGGGTGCGGCCCGCCTCCAGGGCGGCGAGGGTGGGCGCGAGGCCGATGGAGCCGGTGATGCCGTTGAGCACGGTGTGGCAGTCGGAGGCGGCGACCTGGGTGGCCGCCTCGGGTCCGGCGAGGATCTCGGGCAGCGGCTCCCCCGTGCCGTACTCGCCGGCGAGCGCCTCGCGCAGCGCCGGTACGACGTCCTCGCGGGCGACCGCGACGGTCCGCACCCGGAGCCGGTGGGCCTGCTCGGCGAGGAGGGCGACCCGTCCGCCGTTGGCGGAGAGGGCGGTGACCCGGAAGCGGTCGGGGTTGCGCAGGACGAGGTCGATGGCCTGGGTTCCGATGGACCCGGTGGAGCCGAGGATCACCACGTCCTTCGGGCCGTCGCCGGCAACGGGGTCGTAGACGAGGTGCGGGTCGGCGAGGGGGGCCGGACTGGCGGGACTGTCGGTCATCCCTCCATTGTTGCCGCAAGCGGTGTCCGTGAGGACAGCGCGTCCCCCCGGAAGGGCGCCATGTCGGTGCCCGGGCCCGGGGGACGCGTGCCGGTCGGCTATCTGATCGGGCGGTGGACGTTGGGCCGCTCGCTCGGGCCCGGGGTCGCGTCCGCGATCCACGGGCCTTCGCCGGACGGGTCGACGATGCCCTGCTCCAGCCACTCGTAGGCGCCGCCGAGGACGCCCTTGACGACCTTGCGGTCCAGATCGTCGGTGTTGGTCCACAAGCGGTCGAAGAGCTCGTCGACGCGGATGCGGGCCTGGCGGCAGAAGGCGTCGGCGAGTTGGTAGGCCTCGCGGCCGTTCTCGCCCTGGCGGCGCAGGAGTTCGGCCCTGACGCAGGCCGCGCTCATCGCGAACAGTTCGGCGCCGATGTCGACGATCCGGCCGAGGAAGCCCTGCTTGGTCTCCATCCGGCCCTGCCAGCGGGACATGGCGTAGAAGGTGGAGCGTGCGAGCTTGCGGGCGTGCCGTTCGACGTAGCGGAGGTGCGGGGAGAGGTCCACGTGGTGCTTGAACTCTCCGTACGAGGACGGGAGTTGCCCAGGGCCCGCGACGAGCTTCGGCAGCCACTTGGCGTAGAAGACGCCGGCGTTGGCGCCCGCCTTCGCCTTGTCCTGCAGGGACTTGTCGGGGTCGATGAGGTCGCCGGCGACCGAGAGGTGGGCGTCGACGGCCTCGCGGGCGATGAGGAGGTGCATGATCTCCGTGGAGCCCTCGAAGATGCGGTTGATGCGCAGGTCGCGCAGGATCTGCTCGGCGGGTACGGCACGTTCGCCGCGCGCCGCGAGGGAGGCCGCGGTCTCGAAGCCGCGTCCGCCGCGGATCTGGACCAGTTCGTCGGCCATCAGCCAGGCCATCTCGGAGCCGTACAGCTTGGCGAGGGCGGCCTCGATGCGGATGTCGTTGCGGTTCTCGTCGGCCATCTGGGAGGAGAGGTCGACAACGGCCTCCAGGGCGAAGGTGGTCGCCGCGATGAAGCTGATCTTCGAGCCGACGGCCTCGTGCAGCGCGACCGGCTTGCCCCACTGCTCGCGGGCGGCCGACCATTCGCGGGCGATCTTCAGACACCACTTGCCGGCGCCGACGCACATCGCGGGCAGCGACAGCCGGCCGGTGTTGAGGGTGGTCAGCGCGATCTTCAGGCCGGCGCCCTCGGGGCCGATGCGCTGAGCGGCGGGGACGCGGACCTGGTGGAAGCGGGTGACGCCGTTCTCGATGCCGCGCAGGCCCATGAAAGCGTTGCGGTACTCGACGGTGATGCCCTCGGAGCCGGCCTCCACGACGAACGCGGTGATGCCGCCCTTGCGTCCTTCGGACTTGGGGACGCGCGCCATGACGACGAGCAGGTCGGCGACCACGCCGTTGGTGGTCCAAAGTTTCACCCCGTCGAGGACGTAGTCGTCCCCGTCCGGGACGGCGGTGGTGGCAAGGCGCGCGGGGTCGGAACCGACGTCGGGCTCGGTGAGCAGGAAGGCGGAGATGTCGGTGCGGGCGCAGCGCGGCAGGAAGGTGTCCTTCTGTTCCTGGGTGCCGAAGATCTTCAGCGGCTGCGGTACGCCGATCGACTGGTGGGCGGAGAGCAGGGCGCCGAGCGCGGGGCTCGCGGAGCCGACCAGGGCGAGGGCCTTGTTGTAGTACACCTGGGTGAGACCGAGACCGCCGTACTTGGTGTCGATCTTCATGCCAAGGGCGCCGAGTTCCTTGAGTCCGTCGATGACGGCGTCGGGGATCTGCGCCTCGCGCTCGATGCGGGCCGAGTCGATCTTCGTCTCGCAGAAGTCGCGCAGTTTGGCGAGGAATTCCTCGCCGCGCTGCACGTCCTCGTCGGCGGGCAGCGGATGGGGGTGGATCAGGTCGAGCCGGAAGCGGCCGAGGAACAGTTCCTTGGCGAAGCTGGGCTTGCGCCAGTCCTGTTCCCGGGCGGCTTCCGCGACCTGGCGGGCCTCGCGCTCGGTGACCGTGCGTTTGGTGGTGGGGGCGGACATGAGGTTCACCTCGCCGCGAAGAGGGATGATGGCGGCCGTTCGTTACCGACCGGTGCTACTGGATCGTTGGTACCCGAAACGGGCCGACCCCACCAGTCCTCGCGCGGCCGTTCGGCCGATTGTGACGGGGCGGCCGCACGCAAGTTCTGACGCGGCCGCACGCACGTTCTGGTCCGCCGACGCCCACCTCCGGGCCGGGCCGGCACAGAGAAGGGGCCCGGCACCGGAAGGCATCGGTGCCGGGCCCCTTCGGGATCGACTAGAGGGCGAGGCCGGTGAGGACCAGCACGCGCTCGTAGGTGTAGTCGTCCATGGCGTACCGGACGCCCTCGCGGCCGACGCCGGACTGCTTGACGCCGCCGTACGGCATCTGGTCCGCGCGGTAGGAGGGCACGTCGCCGATGACGACGCCGCCGACCTCGAGCGCGCGGTGGGCGCGGAAGGCGACCTGGAGGTCGTGCGTGAACACGCCTGCCTGGAGGCCGTACTTGGAGGAGTTGACGGCGGCGAAGGCCTCGGCCTCGCCGTCCACCTTCTGCACGGTCAGGACAGGTCCGAAGACCTCCTCGCGGGCGAGGGTCGTGTCGGCCGGTACGTCGACGAGCACGGTCGGCGCGTAGGAGGCGCCGTCGCGCTTGCCGCCGGCGAGGAGCCGGGCGCCGGCGGCCACAGCCTCGTCGACCCATGCTTCGACGCGCCGCGCTGCGTCCTCGCTGACCAGCGGGCCGACGTCGGTCTTGTCGTCGGAGGGATCACCGGTGACCTGGGCCTCGACGGCGGCGACGATGCGCGGCAGCAGCCGGTCGTACACGGCGGCGTCGGCTATCACGCGCTGCACGGAGATGCAGGACTGGCCGCCCTGGTAGTTGGAGAAGGTCGCGATGCGGGTCGCGGCCCAGTCGAGGTCGGCGTCGGAGGCGTAGTCGCCGAGGACGACCGCGGCGCCGTTGCCCCCGAGCTCCAGGGTGAGGTGCTTGCGCGGCACCGAGTCCATGATCGCGTAGCCGACCTTGTCGGAACCCGTGAAGGAGATCACCGGCAGGCGCTCGTCCTGGACCAGGGCGGGCATACGGTCGTTGGCGACCGGGAGGATGCTCCAGGAACCGGCCGGCAGCTCCGTCTCGGCGAGCAGGTCACCGATGATCAGGCCGGACAGCGGGGTGGCCGGCGCGGGCTTGAGGATGATCGGCGCGCCGGCGGCGATGGCCGGGGCGATCTTGTGGGCGCACAGGTTCAGCGGGAAGTTGAACGGCGCGATGCCGAGCACGACGCCCTTCGGGAAGCGCCGGGTGAGGGCGAGGCGCCCCTGGCCACCCGCGTCGGTGTCGAGCCGCTGGGCCTCGCCGCCGTTGAACCGGCGGGCCTCCTCGGCGGCGAACCGGAACACGGAGACGGCCCGGCCGACCTCGCCGCGCGCCCACTTGATCGGCTTGCCGTTCTCGGCGGAGATCAGCTGGGCGATCTCCTCGGTGCGCTCGGCCAGACGCTTGCTGACGTGGTCGAGGGCGGCGGCGCGGACGTGGGCCGCAGTGGCGGCGAACTCGTCGCGCACCGCGTAGGCGGCGGCGACGGCCTCCTCGACCTGGGCGTCCGTCGGCACACTCACCTTGCCGACGAGCCGGCCGTCCCACGGGGAGGTGACGTCGAAGGTGTCCTCGCCGGTGACCTGGCGGCCGGCGAGCCAGAAGGCGTAGGTGGAAGTCATTGTGCGAGTCCCGGCCCTTCCCGTTGGGGGTGTGTTGGGGGTGTTCTGTCGGTGGCCTGATCCACGGTAGGGCGGGGGCGGGCGACGGGGGCTTGTCCGAGTCGTCCTAGTGGGCGTCCGGGGTGCGCCGGTTTGGCGTAGCGGCGGGGCTTCTCTCGGCACCGGTCGGCGAAAGTCAGCCTGTCTGGGGGTAACCCCTCTGGGGGAGTTCGAGGACGAGGCCGTTCAGGCCGAAGCGGAGGTCCGGGGGCGGCAGCCCCCGGTCGACGGCGACGAAAACGCCGGGCACCCCGCAGCACCGGCACACCTCAGCACCGGTGCCCCTCATTCCGCCGACGTCGCCTTCAGGGCCAGCCACAGTTCCATCCGTACGTCCGGGTCGTCCAGGGAGCGGCCGAGGATCTCCTCGACCCGCCGCATCCGGTAGCGGAGCGTATGGCGGTGGACGCCCAGGTCGGCGGCGGCCGCGTCCCACTGGCCGTGCCGTGAGAGCCAGGCGCGCAGCGAGGCGACGAGGTCACCGCGGCCCGTGGCGTCGTGCTCGTACAACGGGCGGAGCAGCCCGTCCGCGAACGCCTTCACCGCGTCGTCCGCCAGCAGCGGCAGCACGGAGCCCGCCGCCAGCTGATCGTGCTGGACGAGCACCCGCCCGCGCCGCCGGGCCACCGACAGCGCCTGCTCGGCCTGCTTGTAGGCGGCGGCCGCGGCGATCGGGCCCGCGGGGGCCGAGACGCCCACGACCAGCTCGTCCTCGTCCACCCCGGCCTGCTCGGGCACGGACCGCGCCGCCTCCAGCGCGCCCGCGTACTCCACGGCGGCGGCCACCGCGGCGCTCCCGTCGCCGGCCAGCGCCACCAGCCGCTCCCCGTCGGGTACGACGAGAACGGCCTCGCCGGACCGCGCGGCGGCGGACTCCACGCTCTCCGCGAGCCCGCCCAGCCGGTCGCCGTCCGAGTCGGTGGCGGTCGGCGCGGCTGCCGTGCCCGGCCTGCCCGCCGCCACGCGCGCGTGCGCCTCCGCGTGCGCCCGCGCGGACACCGGCTCGGCGACGATCATCCGGAACGGCGCATCCAGCAGCCCGCCGTACAGGTCCCCGGCGACGGCCCGGGCGTGGTCAGGTTCCCCGGCGAGCAGCATGCGCAGCACGGCGGTGCCGACCCGCTGCTCGGCCTCGTGCAGAGAACGGGAGCGTTCCGTCGTGAGCGTGAGCAGGGCGATGGCGGAGTGGACGGCGTAGCGCTCGGCGGTACCCAGAGCGGCGGCGGTGCCCACGGCGAGCGCCGCCCGCGGGCGCCGGCCGGTGCCCAGGGAGTGCAGTTCGACGCGGTCATCGTTCTCGGGGGTCCCCGGTCCGCCGACCACCGAGGACGCGGGCGCCGGCCGGTCCCGCAGCCGCTCCACGTCCGCGGTCAGCCGCGCCGCACGCCGTCCCGCCCACTCCGGCGCGGTAGCGACGACGGCGCCCGAGGCGTCGTACAGCGCCGCCCAGCCGTCGACCTGGGTGGCGAGCGCGGCGAGCACCCCCTCGGGACCGGCGTTCAGCGCCTGCCTGGTCAGTTCGCGCTGGGCGGCGAACCCGGCCGTCACCGCACGGTACTGGTCGGCGGCGATCGCGGCGGACACGGCCTTGCTGATCGCGAGGAAGGGCGTACGGCGCGGCACCTCGATGAGCGGCAGCCCCTCCTGCTCCGCCGCGTCGACGAGGGCCTTGGGGATCTCGTCGTAGTTGACGCCGACGGCGAAGCCGAGCCCGACGACCCCCGCGCCGACCAGCCGCTTCACATACCGCGACATCGCCTCGGGATCCTCCGCGTCCAGCTTGAGCGCGGTGATCAGCAGCAGTTCCCCGCCCTCCATGTACGGCACGGGGTCGGCGAGCTCGCTGACGTGCGCCCAGCGGACAGGCACGTCGAGACGGTCCTCGCCCGCGCGCACGGTGAGCTTGAGCGCGGAGTGATGGACGAGCGAGGCGAGCGTCGGGGGCATGGGGCCTTCAGGTTTGGGGAGATCGGGTGATCATTGTGATCCTTCGGCCGCCGGATATGACTTTTGGCCGCCGCGTATGAACACCCTATGCCGAATCTGCCGCGGCGTACCGGTCGCCGGTGACCCGATGTTCAGACCCGGTCGCTCTCTCAGTCCCCGAGGTTCTCGGGGTTCCCGAGGTCCACCAGCAGGGGCGGAGCGTGCTCGCCCTTCACGTTCGTCAGGGACAGCACCGCGTGCCCGGGCGGCACCCCGTGCGCCAGCTCGGACGCCGACCAGCGTTCCCGCTCGACCTGCCGGACGGTCACGGCCCGCGCGGTGGGCGCCTTGCCGGTGATCACCCGGCGCAGCGCGTGTACCGCCTTGCCCGCCGGTGTCTCGGCGATGATCTGCCGGTCGGTGACGTCCCGCGCCTCGATCCACTCCTTGCCCCACACCTCGGCGAAGTCCTGCCCGTCCCACGGCGTGAGCCCGGACAGCGCCATCCGGCATCCGGCGGCCCCGAGCAGCGGACCGCGCAGCGGCCTGGGTACGTCGTCGAGGGTGCGCAGCGTGAGCACGACACCCGCGCCCGCCGACCGCAGCCGCTGGATCCCGCGGACCGACTCCGGGGTCACCAGGCCGGTCGCGTCGTCGAGCAGCAGACAGGCGAACAGCGACCGGTCCTCGCGCACAGCGACGCTTGCCGTGAACTGCGCGAGTACCAGCCGCGCCAGGATCCGCGAGGCGTCCGCGTGCCCGCGCGCGGGCAGGTCGATGCGCACCCGCACGGGGTGATCGAGCGCCTTGAGCGAAAACGGCCGCGACTGCCCGGAGGTGTCGAAGAACCCCGCGAAGGCGGGCCGGTCGAGGAGCGCGATCCGGTCGGCGAGAACCGCCCCGACGTCCCCGGGGTACGCCATCTGCCGCTCCCGCGCGTCGAGTTCGCGCAGCAGCGACTCCTGTCCGGTGTCGGTCAGCGCCTTGCGCAGCGCGGCCAGCGGACCGGGCGTGCCGTCGAGGAGCCCGCGCAGTTCCGGTACGGAGGGGAAGCGGCCGTGGACCGCGCGGTACGGTCCGAGCAGCTGGGCGAGGACGGTGGTGGAGCGGCGGCTGTCGCCGCCGGGCGTCGGATCGGCGAGGTCACCGACGAGGGCTTCGGCGAGGACGGCCGCGGCCTCGTCGGGGTCGGTGGTGCCGCCGTACAGGTCGAGGTCGTAGACCGATTCGGGGTGGGCGATCCGTACGACCACGTCATAGGCGTCGGCCGGGCCGAGTCCGGCGCCGGCCGCGCCGACCACGACGACCGCGGCCCGCCCGGCGAGCGCGTGCAGGCACAGCGACTCGGCGAGCGGCCGTACGACGCGGTCGGTCTTGCCGGAGCCCGCCGGGCCGACGGCGAGCAGCGAGGTGCCGAGCAGGTCGGGGCCCAGGGCGAGTCCGGTGCCGCGGTAGGCGTACGGGTTGCGCGGGTCGTCGGCGGTGGTGCCGAGCCGTACCTGCCCGGTGACGAGGTCGTGCCGGGCGAGGCGGCCGGGCAGATCGCGAAAGCCGGAGGGGTGCGCGCAGGCGGCGGCGCCGTCCTTGACCACGGCGCTGCGGAACGAGGCGAGGCTGTGCCGGCCGCTGCGCACGCCCTGCCAGGCGCGGGCGATCCGGGCGTGGTCGACGTCCCGCATCAGCCCGGCGCGGGCCTCCGCGGCGAGCCGGTCGGCGGCGTCATCGGCCCCGACGGCACGGAGGTGGGGCCAGGCGGCGGGATCCTGCTCGGGGGTGGGCGGGCGCTCGGGGACAGGCACGGCCTGGCGCCAGGCGGGGGGGCCGTAGCGACGCCAGACCTCGGCCCAGCGGCCCAGACGGCCGACGACGACCATGATCGCGAGGGCGATGAGGGTGTAGTAGCCGTACCAGACGATCGCGTTGCCGACGCGGTCGCTGCTGTGGCCCCAGGAGTCCGGGGTGAACAGTGCGAGGGGCAGCACCCACCAGCCGCCGAGGTAGCCGTTCCACAGCAGCGACCAGATCAGCCAGCCGACGAGGAACGCGATCACCGCGCCGCTCAACAGCTGCCGGGCCGGAATCAGCTCGGGCTCCTCCTGCGGGCGCGGACGATGCCCGAAGCGCCACACGCCGGGGGCCGCGTCGGGCCGGGGGGCGCGCAGCCAGGTCAGGAAAGCGGAGCCGTCCGGCAACGGAGGCATCCCCGGTGGCACAGAGGGTTTCGGCGGAACAGCGGAACGCGCTCGCGGCACCGGGTTCGCGTGCGTACCCCGAGTGTCCTGGGTCCCATCGCTGTCCATCGCCCTTGCCCCCTGACCAGCCGTTCCGTCCCGCCTTCAGCGAGTCAATCTAACGCCCCCGCAAAGGGAGTTCACCGCATACGCGGCCGGGCGCGCACGCCGATCACGAAGCGTACGCGTATGACCGGGGCACCCGGCCGTCGACGTACACGGACGCCCCGGGGTACCCGACCGTCGGGGCACACCGGCGCCGCCATGTCCACCACGGACAACCGTGCCCCCGGACAACACCCACATGGAGCATGCCCACCCCCCGTTCCCCGGCCTAGCCTGCGAGAAAAGAAGAGACGTGCCCGTAAGCCCCCAGGAGCCCCTCATGACCGCACTTCCGCAGTCGCGCAGCGTCGTCACCGCCATTCCCGGCCCGAAGTCGCAAGAGCTGCAGGCCCGCCGTACCGCCGCGGTCGCGCAGGGTGTGGGCTCCGTGCTGCCCGTCTTCACCACACGCGCCGGTGGCGGCATCATCGAGGACGTCGACGGCAACCGGCTGATCGACTTCGGTTCCGGCATCGCCGTGACGAGCGTCGGCGCCTCCGCCGAGGCCGTCGTACGCCGTGCGTCCGCGCAGCTCGCCGACTTCACCCACACCTGTTTCATGGTCACCCCGTACGAGGGCTACGTCGAGGTCGCCGAGGCCCTCGCCGAGCTCACCCCGGGTGACCACGCCAAGAAGTCCGCCCTGTTCAACAGTGGCGCCGAGGCCGTCGAGAACGCCGTCAAGATCGCGCGTGCGTACACCAAGCGCCAGGCCGTCGTCGTGTTCGACCACGGCTACCACGGCCGTACGAACCTGACGATGGCGCTGACCGCCAAGAACATGCCGTACAAGCACGGCTTCGGACCCTTCGCGCCCGAGGTCTACCGCGTTCCGGTCGCCTACGCCTACCGCTGGCTGACCGGCCCCGAGAACGCGGGCCCGGAGGCCGCCGCGCAGGCCATCGACCAGATGTCCAAGCAGGTCGGCGCTGACAACATCGCCGCGATCATCATCGAGCCGGTGCTCGGCGAGGGCGGCTTCATCGAGCCGGCCAAGGGTTTCCTCCCGGCGATCCGCCAGTACGCCGCGGACAACGGCATCGTGTTCGTCGCGGACGAGATCCAGTCCGGGTTCTGCCGTACCGGCCAGTGGTTCGCGTGCGAGGACGAGGGGATCGTCCCGGACCTGATCACGACGGCGAAGGGCATCGCGGGCGGTCTGCCGCTGGCCGCCGTCACGGGTCGCGCCGAAATCATGGACGCCGCGCACGCGGGCGGCCTGGGCGGCACCTACGGTGGCAACCCGGTGGCGTGCGCCGGTGCGCTCGGCGCCATCGAGACGATGAAGGAGCTCGATCTCAACGCCAAGGCGAAGAACATCGAGGCGATCATGAAGGCGCGCCTCACCGCCATGGCGGAGAAGTTCGACATCATCGGCGACGTCCGCGGCCGCGGTGCCATGATCGCCATCGAGCTGGTCAAGGACCGTACGACGAAGGAGCCGAACCCGGAGGCGACCGCCGCGCTGGCCAAGGCCTGCCACCAGGAGGGCCTGCTGGTCCTGACCTGCGGTACCTACGGCAACGTGCTGCGCTTCCTGCCGCCGCTGGTCATCGGCGACGACCTGCTGAACGAGGGCCTCGACATCATCGAGCAGGCCTTCGCGCGGATCTGACGTCACGCCTGCGGCAGGCCGTGTGAAGAAGGTGTGCGAGGTGGATGGCGGGACGCGATTCCGTCTGCCCAAGCGCCGCGGCCTGTCGTAGGTTCTACCCAGATGAGAGATACACCCGTCCACAGGGGACTGTGGGCGATTTCAGGCCGGGGCCTCCCCAGCTTCGACCTGGTCGTGCCCTCGCGCACACAACCGGGGCTTCCGGCTCCGGATCTCCTCACCGATCGGACAGTCGCTCGCCCCAAACCCCCCGGGGCGCGCGGCATTCCGATCCGGACGGCCGCCTCGGAACTACCCCCCCTGTTCCGGGGCGGCCGACCTCCTTTTCGAGCAGACGATCCACGGTCTCGCGCATCGTCTCGATGTCCAGGGCACCGGTGTCGCGGACAGCTCCACCGCTCCCCGGAGCAGGTCGGCCCGTGCGCCCACTGCCAGGGGCTTACGTGTCGATACGGGCGCGACGCTCAACTGGTGTGCATGCCTGCCGGGCCATCGAGCGGAACACCAAGCACTCGTCAATGTGACGAGCCCGCTCGCTTCCCCCGTGGCGGGCGGCTCGTGCCAGAACGTCCAGAGATCAAGGTCGGCGACGGCGACGTTGGTGTCCTCGGCCACTGGACGACACCGGCGCGAGCCGGCGGCGGGATTCGAACCCGCGTCTCCCTCTTGGCAGGAGAAGTAGCCGCAGCCTGCGCACCTGGACACGTCCACCGTAGGCAGTCCGCCTCTGACGAGCATCTGAATTACGTGTGGGGCAACCAACGGTCGTCACCAGTGACACCCTGGTCCCATGATGCGCTGGACGTAGTGACCCCTGACGGGGCCAGGGCGCCTGCACTCCGGGGGGAGGCTGGCGGGCGCCATCGTGCAGGGGCAGGCTCGCTCACCCCGTGGCGGGTCTGCCCCTGCTCTTCATCCTTGGCGTAAGTCGCGAAAGGGACAGGGTGGTTGCGTCACTCTGTTCAGTGATCCCGGAGGCTCACCGTGCCCGATGCGCCGCAAGGACCACAGCCCTCCGCACGGCATGCCCGCAAGCCTGCGTCGACACGCAAGCGCTTGGTGTGGTTGGCGGTCGGGCTCGCGGCGGGAGCGGTGGCAGTCACCACAGGATTCCAGCTGACCGACAGCGAGGACTCTTCCGGTGATGGAGTGAGCGTCCACAAGGCGAGGAAGACGGTGCCGGACTTGGACAAGTACTGGACGCCGGAGCGCATGCGTAGCGCCATCCCGGAGTGAAGGCGCCTGGGAGCGCGCCCGACCACTTCTGGGAAACGGACAGCTCGGTTGCCTGGGCCGAGACCCCGAAGCACTCGCGGCCTGTCATCCCTGCCAAGCTGTGCATCGTGTCACCCTCCCCAGACCTCGAGCATGCACCTGCCGTGCAAGGCAGAAAGCGCCCTGTTCCGGGGCGGCCGGCCTCCTTCCTTCTTCTCCTTCTCCTGGGCCTCCCGGCCCTTCTCTTCGCGCTGATCACTTGGCAGGTCATGGCCGACGGCCCGCTGGTGCGCGTCGACGAGCGCGTGAGCCGGGACCTGATCCAGCCGGACCGGTTCTCCGAACTCCTTGCCGACCTCGGCAATGTCCAGGTCGCGGTTCCCGTTCTCGTTCTCGCACTGGTGTATGTCGCCGTGCAGGGCCGCGGCGCTGGTGTGGACCGGTGGTGGCTGCCTCCGGTCGCCTCGGCCGTACTTATGGCCCTGGTCCCGGCGTTCGTCGTGCCCCTCAAGGACTGGACCGCCCGCCCCGGAACCCCGGCCGTACCCCCGGCGGTCGGCTACTACCCCTCGGGGCACACGGCCACCGCGGTCGTCGCGTACGGCGCCGCGACACTGCTCCTCCTTCCCTGGCTGCGCACCGCCCTGGCCCGTTGTGTCCTGGTCCTCGGGTGCGCCGCGATCGTCCTCGCAGTCGGCTACGGCCTCGTACGGCGCGGCTACCACTGGCCACTGGACGTCGTGGCCAGTTGGTGCCTCTGTACGGTGCTGCTGACCGGGCTGACGCTGCTGATCAGCCGAAGTACGCGTCGAAGTTCCGCTGGAACTCCCAGTTCCCGAACCGGTCCCAGTTGACCGACCACGTCATCAGGCCGCGCAGGGCGGGCCAGGTGCCGTGGGTGGTGTACGCGCCGCAGTTCGTCTTCTTCGTCAGGCAGTCCAGGGTCTTGGTGACCTCGGACGGGGACACATAGCCGTTGCCCGCGTTCGTCGTGGCCGGCATGCCTATGGCGATCTGGTCCGGGCGCAGTGGCGGGAAGACGTTGTTGGCGTTGCCCGCGACCGGGAAGCCCGTAAGCAGCATGTCGGTCATGGCGATGTGGAAGTCGGCGCCGCCCATGGAGTGGTACTGGTTGTCGAGGCCCATGATCGGGCCCGAGTTGTAGTCCTGGACGTGGAGCAGGGTGAGGTCGTCGCGGAGGGCATAGATCACCGGGAGGTACGCGCCGCAGCGCGGGTCCTGGCCGCCCCACTGGCCGGTGCCGTAGTACTGGTAGCCCATCTGCACGAAGAAGGTCTCCGGCGCCATGGAGAGCACGAACTTCGCACCGTACTTGGCCTTCAGGGTCTTCAGGGCCGAGATCAGGTTGACGACGACCGGGGTGGTGGGGTTCTTGAAGTCGGTGTCGTTCGCGTTCAGCGAGAGGGAGTGGCCCTCGAAGTCGATGTCGAGGCCGTCGAGGCCGTAGGTGTCGATGATGTTCGAGACGGAGGAGACGAAGGTGTCCCGGGCCGCCGTCGTCGTCAGCTGGACCTGGCCGTTGGCGCCGCCGATGGAGATCAGCACCTTCTTGCCGGCCGCCTGCTTGGCCTTGATCGCCGCCTTGAAGTCGGCGTCGGACTCGACGGTCGGGCACTCCGACACCGGGCAGCGGTTGAAGCGGATGTCGCCGGAGGTCGCCGAGGTCGGCTCACCGAAGGCCAGGTCGATGACGTCCCAGCTGTCGGGGACGTCGGCCAGGCGCGTGTAGCCGGAGCCGTTGGCGAAGGTGGAGTGGAGATAGCCGACGAGGGCGTGGGTGGGCAGGTCACCGCCTCCGCCCCCGCCCCCTGTGGCGGAGGTCGTCGCGGTCACCGTCGCCGACTTGGCGGACTCGCCCGCGTCGTTGCTCGCGGTGACCTGGAAGGCGTACGCCGTCGATGGCGAGAGTCCGCTGACGGTCGCCGAAGTCCCGCTCACCGTCTGGACCTTGGCCCCGTCCCGGTAGACGGCGTAGCTCGTCGCGCCGGTGACGGCCGTCCAGGACAGGGCGACGCTTGAGGAGGTGACGGTGCCGGTCTTCAGGCCGGTCGGCGCGGCGGGTGGCTGGCCGACCTCGCCGCCGGGGCCCATGAGGGAGATGTCGTCGGCGTTGTAGGCACCGGTGCCGTACCAGCCGTGCGTGTAGATCGTGACCCTGGTGGTGGACGGGCCGGTGCGGAAGGTCGTGGTGAGCTGCTGATACGCCGGGGCGGACTGGGTCCAGGTGTTGACGTCGGTGGTGCCGGTGCCGCTCGCGCCGAGGTAGACGTACGAGCCGCGGACATAGCCGGACAGGGTGTACTGGGAGTCGGGTTTCACCGTCACGGTCTGGGTGCACTGCGCGTTGTCGTTGCCGGCCGGGGTCGCCTGCAGCGCCGAACTGCCGCTGTGCACGGGTGAGGTGACGGTCGTACCGCTGCCCGCCGTGCAGCTCCAGCCGTCGAGGCCGGACTCGAAGCCGCCGTTGTGGGCGAGGTCGGCGTCGGCCGCACGGGCGGCCGACGACAGCGCGGTGATTCCTGGCACGGCCAGCAGCGTGGCCGTGAGCGCGGCGAGGACGGTTCTGGCGCGTGGTCTCGTGCGTTCCACAAGTGCCTCCGGGCATGGGGGAATTGGAGGGTGGAGCGCGCTCAACTTGGTCCAGACCAATCCTGTTGTCAAGACCTCCGACCACCGTCGGGGCCGCCGCGTCCGCTACCCGTCGTCATCCGCAGCAAGGCCCGCCGCCGCCTCGTGCATCGCCAGTTCCAGCAGCGCCGGATCGGTGAGTGTGCCGGAACCGTCCGGTGACACCAGCCAGCGCACCCCCCGCGTCGACCGGCCGGGATACGGCACGACGATCCAGGTGCCGTGTCCGGCCGTGCGAATGCCGGTGCCGAGCCAGCGCGACGCGGTGCCCGGCGGCACGAAGAAGCCCACCCGGCTGTCCCCGAAGTCGGCCAGCACGGGCCCGGCCTGGTCGAGGACGCGGGTGAGCACGTCGCGGGTGGGATAGCCGAGTTGACCCGGCAGGACGAGTACGTCCCAGGCCTTGCCGGCGGGCAGCAGCGCGACCCCGTGCGGGTTGCGCTCCCAGTCCCAGCGGCAGGCCTCGGGGTCCGGTGCGACGGATGCCAACCATTCGACCGCCGTCTTCGCCCCAGCCATGTGAAGACCTCCCTGTTGCCCATGGACGCGGTCGCGTCACAGGGGAGAGAAGGCCTCCGGCCAGGCATTACGCGGGTTTCAGTGACTCATTGAAGTGACCTGGGTCACATTTGCCAGTGGAAGTCCGCTCAGAGGGCAGCGCCACTCAGCTGTCGAAGCCCAGCCCCAGCCGGTCCATCGTCTTCAGCCACAGGTTGCGCCGGCCGCCGTGTGCGTCCGCGCGGGCCAGGGACCACTTCGTGAGCGCGATGCCCGTCCAGGCGAAAGGTTCCGGCGGGAACGGCAGCGGCTTCTTGCGGACCATCTCCAGCTCCGTGCGCTCGGTCCGCTCCCCCGCCAGCAGGTCCAGCATCACGTCCGCGCCGAAGCGCGTCGCACCCACACCCAGCCCCGTGTACCCCGCCGCATACGCCACCCTGCCCTGATGCGCCGTGCCGTAGAACGCCGAGAAGCGTGAGCAGGTGTCGATCGCGCCGCCCCACGCGTGCGTGAAGCGCGCGCCCTCCAACTGCGTGAAGCAGGTGAAGAAGTGACCGGCGAGCTTGGCGTACGTCTCCGGGCGGTCGTCGTACTCACGGCGCACCCGGCCGCCGTACGGGTAGATCGCGTCGTAACCACCCCACAGGATCCGGTTGTCGGCGGACAGCCGGAAGTAGTGGAACTGGTTCGCCGAATCGCCGAGGCCCTGGCGGTTGTGCCAGCCGATCGACGCCAGCTGCTCGTCGGTCAGCGGCTCTGTCATCAGGGCGTAGTCGTAGACCGGGACGGTGTACGCGCGCACGCGCTTGAGCAGGCTGGGGAAGATGTTGGTGCCGAGCGCGACCCGGCGGGCGCGGACCGCGCCGTACGGCGTGCGTACGGCCATGCCGGCGCCGTACGGCTTCAGGGTCAGGGCCGGCGTGTGCTCGTACACGCGGACGCCGAGCCTG
The DNA here is from genome assembly GCF_042889305.1 of Streptomyces sp. NPDC002619. NCBI lineage: Bacteria > Bacillati > Actinomycetota > Actinomycetes > Kitasatosporales > Streptomycetaceae > Streptomyces > Streptomyces sp. NPDC002619. The sequence continues at coordinate 51,785 of NZ_JBIAQV010000034.1, forward strand.
ACGCAGGCGCGCTTGAGGCCCCAGGCGAGCTTGGCCGGGTGGACCATGGCGACGCCCCGGCGGTCCCACAGACCCGCCTCGAATGTCGGTGAGTCGACTTGTTCCCGAACCGCTTCGGCGTCCAGGAAGTCGACACCGTCCGCGAGACCCTTGTTCTCCAACTCTCGGTGCCAGTCACGCAGTTCCCACGCCTGGTAGGTCTCGGTCGCGACATCGATCTCGCCGGTGCGCTCGAAGTCGCAGTCCAGGGAGTGCCGGGCGACCGCCTTCTCGATCTCGTCGAGGTTGCGGGCGCCCAGCTCCTCCAACTTTTGAATCTCGTCCGGCCAGCGGGCCAGGCCGTTGGCCAGTCCGTGCGTGAGGGAGGCGGCGCAGAAGCCACCGTTGCGGCCCGAGGCGGCCCAGCCCACCTCACGGCCTTCCAGCAGTACCACGTCCCGCTGCGGGTCGCGCTCCTTGGCATTGAGCGCGGTCCACAGTCCGCTGTATCCGCCGCCGACGACCAGCAGGTCGCACGTCTCGGTGCCGGTGAGCGCGGGCTCGGGATGGGGCTTGCCGGGGTCTTCCAGCCAGTACGGGACCGGCTGTGCTTCGGAAAGAGACTTGATCCAATCGTTCTTACGGCTCATGGCGCTCGGGGCCATGATTTCAACTCCCTACAGAGCGGTCATGCCTTTTGCTTGGTACGGCGATTGCCGACGACCATGGAGAACAGGACGAACAGTACGGCGACGAGGAACATGGTCGTGCCGATGACATTGATCTGAACGGGCGTTCCGCGCTGCGCCGAGCCCCAGACGAACATCGGGAACGTGACGGTCGAGCCCGCGTTGAAATTGGTGATGATGAAATCGTCGAAGGAGAGCGCGAAGGACAGCAGCGCGCCCGCGGCGATTCCGGGTGCCGCGATGGGCAGGGTGACCCGGACGAAGGTCTGCACGGGCCCGGCGTACAGATCGCGGGCCGCCTCCTCCAGTCGCGGGTCCATCGACATCACGCGCGCCTTGACCGCGGTGACGACGAAGCTGAGGCAGAACATGATGTGCGCGATCAGGATCGTCCAGAATCCCAACTGAGCGCCCAGGTTGAGGAACAGAGTGAGCAGCGAGGCCGCCATGACGACCTCGGGCATCGCCATCGGCAGGAAGATCAGCGAGTTGACGGCGCCCCGCGCGCGGAAGCGGTAGCGGACCAGCGCGAAGGCGATCATCGTGCCGAGCACGGTGGCGCCGACCGTCGCCCACACGGCGATCTGGAGGCTGACCGACAGCGAGCCGCACATGTCGGCGACGCCGCACGGGTCCTTCCAGGCGTCCGTGGAGAACTGCTGCCATTCGTAATTGAAGCGGCCCTTCGGTTTGTTGAAGGAGAAGACCGTCACGATGACGTTCGGCAGCAGGAGATATCCGAGGGTTATCAGTCCCGCGATGACTACGAGATGGCGCTTGAGCCAGTTGACGAAGGGCATTTAGACCAGATCCTCCGTCCCGGACCTGCGGATGTAGAGGGTGACCATGAACAGAATCGCGGCCATGAGGATGAAGGAGAGAGCCGCCGCCGTCGGATAGTCCAGGATGCGCAGGAACTGCGTCTGGATCACGTTTCCGATCATGCGGGTGTCGGTGGAACCGAGGAGTTCGGCGTTCACGTAGTCACCGGCCGCCGGAATGAAGGTCAGCAGCGTGCCGGAGACCACGCCCGGCATCGACAGCGGGAAGGTCACCTTGCGGAAGGTGGTGAACGGCTTGGCGTACAGATCGCCCGCCGCCTCGTGCAGCCGTCCGTCGATGCGCTCCAGCGACGTGTACAGCGGCAGGACCATGAACGGCAGGAAGTTGTACGTCAGTCCGCACACCACCGCGAGTGGTGTGGCGAGCACCCGGTCGCCCGCGGTCCAGCCGAGCCAGCTGGTGACGTCGAGGACGTGCAGCGTGTTGAGGGTGCTGACGACGGGGCCGCTGTCCGCGAGGATCGTCTTCCAGGCCAGGGTGCGGATCAGGAAGCTGGTGAAGAACGGCGCGATCACCAGGATCATGATCAGGTTCCGCCAGCGGCCGGCGCGGAAGGCGATCAGATAGGCCAGCGGATACCCGAGCAGCAGGCACAGCACGGTCGCGGCGGCCGCGTAGAGGACCGAGCGCAGGAACTGCGGCCAGTACTCGCTCAGCGCGTCCCAGTAGGTCGCGAAGTGCCAGGTGACCTTGTAGCCCTGTTCCAGGGACCCCGTCTGCACGGAGGTGGAGGCCTGGTAGAGCATCGGCAGCGCGAAGAAGATGATCAGCCAGAGGATGCCGGGCAGCAGCAGCCAGTACGGCGCGAAGCGGCCGCGTTTGCGTGCTGCCTTCTTCTCCGGCGCCGTGGGCGCGAGAGGCGGGGGCGCCTCGGTGAGGGTCGACATGTCTACGCGGCCTCTTCCTCGACGGTCTCCACGCCGGCGGAGCCCGTTGTCCCAGCAAGCAGGGACTGGGCCGCGTCCAGCCCGAAGGTGTGCGCCGGGCTCCAGTGCAGGACGACCTCGGCGCCGGGGACGAGACGCGGGTCGCGCTCGATGTTCTGGGCGTAGACCTCGAACTCGGGGCAGACGGCGCTGTCGATGACGTACTGCGTGGAGACGCCGATGAAACTGGAGTCGGCGATCTTGCCGGTGATGCGGTTGCGGGCCTCGGGGATCTCGCCCGCGTCGTCGGCGTGGGTGAGGGAGATCTTCTCCGGGCGGACGCCGACCAGCACCTTGCCGCCGGTCGTGGTCGCCGCGGAACATCGCGCCTCGGGCAGCAGGAGCTTGCCGCTGCCCGCCCGGACGACGATCTCGCCGCCGGTCTTGTTGTCCACCTCGGCCTCGATGAGGTTGGAGGTGCCCAGGAAGTTGGCGACGAACGTGGTCTGCGGGTTCTCGTACAGGTCGGTGGGCGCGCCGAGTTGCTCGACGCGGCCCGCGTTCATCACGGCGACCGTGTCGGCCATGGTCATGGCCTCCTCCTGGTCGTGCGTGACATGGATGAAGGTGATGCCGACCTCGGTCTGGATGCGCTTGAGTTCCAGCTGCATCTGGCGGCGCAGTTTGAGGTCGAGGGCGCCGAGGGGCTCGTCGAGGAGGAGCACCTTGGGGTGGTTGATCAGCGCGCGGGCCACGGCGACGCGCTGCTGCTGGCCGCCGGAGAGCTGGTGCGGCTTCTTGCGCGCCTGCTCGCCGAGCTGGACCAGCTCCAGCATGTCCTCGACCTGCTTCTTCACCGACTTGATGCCGCGTCGGCGCAGACCGAAGGCGACGTTCTCGAAGATGTCGAGGTGCGGGAAGAGGGCGTACGACTGGAAGACCGTGTTCACCGGCCGTTTGTACGGCGGCAGATGGGTCACGTCCTGGTCGCCCAGGTGCACGCTGCCGGAGGTGGGTTCCTCCAGGCCGGCGATCATGCGCAGGGTGGTGGTCTTGCCGCAGCCCGAGGCGCCGAGCAGGGCGAAGAAGGAGCCCTGCGGCACCGTCAGGTCGAGCGGGTGTACGGCGGTGAAGGAGCCGTAGGTCTTGCCGATCCCGGAGAGGCGGACGTCGCCGCTGTTGTCTGTCGTCATCATCGTCACGCCCCTGTGAGCTTCGCGAACTTCTCTTCGTAGGCCGTCTCTTCCTTCTGGCTCAGCGAGCGGAAGGCGTGGGACTTCGCGGCCATGGCCTTGTCGGGAATGATCAGCGGGTTGTTCGCCGCGTCTTTGTCGATCTTCGCGAGGTAGGGCTTCACGCCGTCCACGGGAGACACGTAGTTGATGTAGGCGGCGAGGGCGGCGGCCTGCTCGGGCTCGTAGTAGAAGTCGATGAGCCGCTCGGCGTTCGTCTTGTGGCGCGCCTTGTTGGGGACCAGCATGTTGTCGGTCGACGTCATGTAGCCGCTGTCCGGGATGACGAAGTCGACGTCCGGGCTGTCCGCCTTGAGCTGGACGACGTCACCGGCCCAGGCGACACAGGCCGCGAAGTCGCCCTTGGTGAGGTCGGACGTGTAGTCGTTGCCGGTGAAGCGGCGTATCTGGCCGTTGTCGACGGCCTTCTGCAGACGGGCGATCACCGCGTCGAAGTCGTCGTCGGTGAACTTCGCCGGGTCCTTGCCCATGTCGAGCAGCGTCATGCCGATACTGTCGCGCATCTCGGACAGGAAGCCGACGCGGCCCTTGAGCTTGGGGTTGTCGAGCAGGTCGGAGATCGATTTCACCTCGATGCCGTCGAGCGCCTTCTTGTTGTAGGCGATGACGGTCGAAATGCCCTGCCACGGGTACGAGTAGGCGCGTCCCGGGTCCCAGTCGGGGTTGCGGAACTGGGCCGACAGGTTGGTGTAGGCGTGCGGCAGGTTGGACGGGTCCAGTTTCTGGACCCACCCGAGGCGGATCAGCCGGGCGGCCAGCCAGTCGGTGAGGACGATGATGTCGCGGCCGGTGTCCTGGCCCGCGGCGAGCTGCGGCTTGATCTTGCCGAAGAACTCGTTGTTGTCGTTGATGTCCTCGGTGTACTTGACCGTGATGCCGGTCCGCTTGCGGAACGCGTCGAGCGTCGGGTGGTGTTTTTCGCTGTCGTCGACGTCGATGTACTCGGTCCAGTTGGAGAAGTTGACGACCTTCTCCTTGGCCGAGTGGTCCTGTGTGGTCGTGCCGCCCTGGCTCTTTCCGGCCGCGGGGATCCCGCATCCGCTCAGTGCCCCGAGTCCGCCGACCGCGAGCGCGCCGCCCGCGGAGGCGCGTAGCAGCGATCGGCGGGTGAGGGAGGCCCGCCCGTTGCGGAAGCTGCGCCGCACGGCGGCCACTTGGGCCGGGGTCAGGCGGTCGGGCTCGTACTGCTCCATGCGCGTGGTGCCCTTTCGGGAGGGTTCGGCCGTTGTTCGGACGGCCTGCCTGCTATCGGTCCCCGAAGATCGTGCGGTGCCAGTCCTTCCGGGCCACCGCGGTGTTGTCGAACATGACGTGCTTGACCTGCGTGTACTCCTCGAAGGAGTACGCGGACATGTCCTTGCCGAAGCCGGACTGCTTGTATCCGCCGTGCGGCATTTCGCTGATGATCGGGATGTGGTCATTGATCCACACGCATCCCGCCTTGATCTCTCGAGTCGCACGGTTCGCCCGGTAGACGTCCCGGCTCCACGCGGAGGCGGCAAGGCCGTACGGGGTGTCGTTGGCCAGCCAAATGCCCTCATCATCACTGTCGAACGGCAGGACGACCAGCACCGGACCGAAGATCTCGGACTGGACGGCCTCGCTGTCCTGGGGCGCGTCGGCGATGAGGGTGGGCCGGTAGTACGCGCCTTTCTTGAGCTCCCCCTGAGGGGCCTCGCCGCCGGTGACCACGCGCGCGTAGGCACGCGCGCGGTCGACAAAGGCGGCGACGCGGTCGCGCTGGGCGTGCGAGATCAGCGGACCGAGGTCGGTGCCGGGGGCGAACGGGTCGCCGAGCCGGACGCTCTCCATGAGGGCGGCGGTCTTCTCGACGAACGCCTCGTAGAGCGGTCGCTGCACGTACGCGCGCGTGGCGGCCGTGCAGTCCTGCCCTGTGTTGATGAGCGCGCCGGCGACCGCGCCGTTGACGGCGGCGTCGAGATCGGCGTCGTCGAAGACCACGAAGGGGGCCTTGCCGCCGAGCTCCAGGTGGAGGCGCTTGACGGTGGCGGTGGCGATCTCGGCGACGCGCTTGCCGACGGCGGTGGAGCCGGTGAAGGAGGTCATGGCCACGTCGGGGTGCCCGACGAGGTGCTCGCCGGCCTCCTTGCCGGTGCCGGTGACGATGTTGATCACACCGTCAGGGATGCCCGCTTCCGTGGCCGCCTCGGCGAACAGGAGCGAGGTGAGCGGGGTGAGTTCGGCCGGCTTGAGCACGATGGTGTTGCCTGCCGCGATCGCCGGGAGGATCTTCCACGCGGCCATCTGGAGGGGGTAGTTCCAGGGGGCGATGGACCCGACGACACCGATGGGCTCGCGGCGGACGTACGACGTGTGGTCCCCGGAGTACTCACCGGCGGACTGTCCCTGCAGATGCCGCGCGGCACCCGCGAAGAAGGCGGTGTTGTCGATGGTCCCCGGTACGTCGAACTCGCGGGTCAGCTTGAGCGGCTTGCCGCACTGGAGGGATTCGGCACGGGCGAATTCCTCGGCTCGGGCGGCGAGGACGGCGGCGAAGCGGTGCAGCGCGTCGGAGCGCTCGCCGGGGGTGGCACCGGCCCAGCCCGGGAAGGCGGCGCGGGCGGCGGCGACGGCCGCGTCCACGTCGTCCGGGCCGGCCAGCTCGTAGGTGTACACGTCCTCGCCGGTGGCGGGATCGATCACGACGTGGGTGCGGCCGGACGTGCCCTTCGTGAGCTGTCCGGCGATGTACTGCGCGCGGCCTGCGAGGCGCTCCTGTGCCGGGAATCGTTCCGGGGTGGCGGTGCCCGGGTTGTGCATGTCGCTCCCCTCCGCCGTGGGCCCGCCCCCGGGGGCGGGTGGCGTAGCTCCAGCTCGATTTGAGTGCCGATCCTGGCAGAGCCAATGGACTCCAACAAGTGATTCCGTTGTTTCCTTTTGGTTACGCGACGGAATCTGTCGACCAGGCGTCGAGTCGGCATGGAAAAGGGGGACGGAGTGTCAGTGGTGGCTGCGAGACTGCCGTGCATGGGGAAGATCGATTCCGTGGAGTCCCTGATCAGGGAGGTCCACGCGGGGGCACGCATCAGGTATCTGCACTTCTGGGGACACAGCCCGCGGCCGGACGGTCGCGTCGGCGCGAGCTGTCTGAGCCAGTGGTGGCCGTCACCGTTCGTGGTCGACGAGGTGGAATACGCGACCGCGGAGCACTGGATGATGGCCGCGAAGGCCCGGCTTTTCGGCGACGCGGAGGCGGAGCGGGGCGTGCTGGCCGCCGGGCACCCTTCCCAGGCGAAGAAGGCGGGGCGTCTGGTGCGTGGCTTCGACGAGGCGATATGGGAGCGGGAGCGCTTCGGGATCGTGGTCGAGGGCAGCGTCCACAAGTTCGCCGCGCACCCCGATCTGCGGGAGTTCCTGCTGACCACGGGCGAGCGCGTGCTGGTCGAGGCCAGCCCCGTCGACCGGATATGGGGCATCGGTCTGACGGCGGACGACGCGGCGGCGGAGATTCCGGAGCGGTGGCGCGGCCGGAATCTGCTGGGGTTCGCGCTGATGGGGGCGCGGGAGCGGTTGCGGCTGCCGCAGGGATGAGCGGGCCGGACCGCCCCCGGCGTCAGTCCTGGGCCAGGAGCGGTGCCGACACGCTGGGGGCGGAGCTGTAATAAGGGTCGTCGTAGTCCGAGGTGTCGTCCTGGTGCCTGACGGCGATCACGATGCTGACGACGATCAGGGCGATCGTGGCGAGCCCGACGATGATCCCGATGATGCCGGTGACGAGGCCCGCCTGGGCCTGGCCGCGGTTGGTGGCCTCGCCGCGGTCGGCCCGCTTCTTCCCCTTCACTCCGAGGATCACGGCGATGACGCCGAGGATCACGGAGACCACGCCGTAGAGGCAGAACAGGCAGATGGACAGGATGCCCAGCACCATCGCCGCGGTGCCCATGCCGTTCTGCGGGGCCATCGGCATACCGGGCCAGCCGTAGCCCTGCGGGTTCGGGTAGGCGGGGTAGCCGTACCCGCCGGGGCCGGAGGGCCCGACCGGCGGGGGCGGCACCGCGCCCTCGGCCCAGCCCTGGGGCGGACCCTGCGGTGATCCCGGGGGCGGGGTCGCGCCGGGCGGGCCGAAGCCGGGCGCGGGCGCGGCGAAGCCGGCGGACGGCATGGACGCCATGGTGGCCTGGTCGTGCACGGACGGCGGCTGCTGCGCCGGGGGCTGCTGGTCCTGCGCGGGGGGCTGCCACACAGGGGCGAACGCCTGGTCCTGCGGGGGCTGCTGCGCCGGCACGTGCGGCTGCGGACCCTTCTCCAGCGACGGCTTGCTCTCGGGCGGCGCCCACGGGTCGAAGCCTGCGTCCCGGTTCCCGTCCGGCTGCGTCTGATCCGTCACGTCCCCATCCCCCTCGATCGATCGTCACGCCATCGTAAAGCGTGGCCACCACACCTCTTTGCCGGGGCCAGCGACAACGCCACCCTCCGGAGTCGGCGCCGGTCCGGGTCCGGCCTACGATGACCACCGACTCACCGATCAGCCGATCACCCGCGCCCGGACCCGGTCCGCAAGCGCCGTTCCGGGGAGGAACCCTTGACCGACATCGCCGCCCGCGATCTGCACGCCTTCATCGCCGGACTGCCCAAGGCCGAACTGCACGTCCACCACGTCGGCTCCGCCTCCCCCCGGATCGTCTCGGAACTGGCCGCCCGTCACCCCGACTCCACGGTCCCCACCGACCCCGAGGCCCTCGCCGACTACTTCACCTTCACGGACTTCGCCCACTTCATCGACGTGTACCTGTCCGTCGTCGACGTGATCCGCACCCCGGAGGACGTACGGCTGCTGACGTACGAGGTGGCCCGCGACCTGGCCCGGCAGCAGGTGCGCTACGCCGAGCTGACCATCACGCCGTACTCCTCGACCAGCCGCGGCATCGACGAGCGCGCCTTCATGGACGCGATCGAGGACGCGCGGAAGGCGGCCGAGGCCGAGTTCGGGACCATGCTGCGCTGGTGCTTCGACATTCCCGGCGAGGCCGGGCTGGAGGCCGCGGAGGAGACCGCCCGGCTCGCCACCGACGACCGGATCCGACCGGAGGGCCTCGTGTCGTTCGGGCTCGGCGGGCCCGAGGTCGGCGTACCCCGGCCCCAGTTCAAGCCGTACTTCGACCGGGCGATCGCCGCCGGGCTGCGCTCCGTCCCGCACGCCGGTGAGACGACCGGCCCTGAGACGGTCTGGGACGCGCTGAACGATCTGCGCGCCGAGCGCATCGGGCACGGCACCAACTCCGCCCAGGACCCGAAGCTGCTGGCGCACCTCGCCGAGCACCGGATTCCGCTGGAGGTCTGCCCGACCTCCAACATCGCCACTCGCGCGGTCCGTACGCTCGACGAGCACCCGATCAAGGAGTTCGTGAGCGCCGGCGTCGTGGTCACGATCAACTCGGACGACCCGCCGATGTTCGGCACCGACCTGAACAACGAGTACGCGGTGGCCGCCCGCCTCCTCGGCCTCGACGAGCGAGGTCTCGCCGATCTCGCCAAGAACGCGGTCGAGGCGTCCTTCCTGGACCCGGCCGGCAAGGCCAGGATCGCCGCCGAGATCGACACCTACACCACCGAGTGGCTCGCCCCCTGAGAACATGGGCGCCATGCAGAACGTGACCGCCGTGGCCCATCGCGGCGACCCCTACCGCTTCCGCGAGAACACGATCGACTCGCTGCGTTCCGCGCTCGACCAGGGCGCGGACGCGGTGGAGTTCGACGTACGGCTCACCCGTGACGACGTACCCGTGCTGCTCCACGACGAGACGCTGAAGCGGCTGTGGGAGCAGGACCGGCCGCTCAGGTCGCTGTCCGCGGACGAGGTGCGCGGGCTCACGGCGGGCGGGGTGCCGACGCTGGCGGAGGCGCTGGCCGCGACGGACGGCGCCCGGGTGATGGTCGACCTGCCCGGTCGGGTCGAGCGGCGGGCGGCGCGGACGATCGTCGACACGGTCCGGCAGTGCGGGGCGGCGGACCGCGCCTACTACTGCGCGGCCACCCCCGCCATGCTGGCGGTCCGTGCCGCCGATCCGTCCGCCGAGATCGCCCTGACCTGGACGAGCCTGGCGCCGCCGCGGCCCGGCGTGCTGGAGGCGGTGCGGCCGCGCTGGCTCAACTACCGCTTCTCCCTGGTCGACCGGGACCTCGCCGAGCGCGTCCGTCGCGACGGCCGGCTACTCTCCGTGTGGACCCCCGACACCCGCCGCTCCATGCGCCGCCTCATCGACCTGGGCGTCGACTCGATCACCACGAACCGCGTCGACACGCTCTGCGCCCTGCGCAAGGGCTGAGCCCCGCTGCGGGTTCACCGAACGACGGCCGCCTGGACCGGAGCGGCCGTCAGTGTTTCCAGTCGCTTGATCTTCTTCCGTACGACGTACAGCGGGACGATTCCGAACACCCCGAAGGACATGTCGATGACGGTCCACCAGAACGGGATGCCGCGGATCGGGCCGCAGATCAGGGCGAGCGGGATGATCCCCACGCACGCGATCATCGCGAACTCGACGACCCAGATGTTGCGGACCGGGTCGCGGTAGGGGCCGTAGAAGGCGACCGCGATCACGAGGTGGGCGAACGCCAGCCAGTCCGTGCCGTACAGCACGAAGGGGTATTCGGCGTCGGCCGTGTCCAGGCCCTCTCGTACATGGGTGATCCAGGCCATCAGGGCCGGCAGGTGTTCCGGCACGGACAGGGATCGCAACACGTCCTCCGTCCAGCGGAGTTCGTGCACGAGCGGGAACGCGGTGGCGCCACTGAGAGCCAGGCACACGACGAAGGAGACCAGCCAGACGCGGATGCCCTTGAGGAGGGCGACTCTGTCGCTCATGGCACGAGCGTACGCCTGGAATTGAACATGTTCAAAATCGGGTCACCGGTGTGCGGCCGAGGCTGGCGGACTGTGGGTGTAAGGGAGTTGACGTCCTGGTGTGGCACGGGCGATGAACGGCACGGGAGTTGCTCCCGACCGGCACTACTGCACCCGGTGCGCGATGCCCATGGCCGGGGACCAGTAGCCTCCCGGCCGTCTCCCCTGGTGGGGCCCGGGGGTGTCGTAGTCCGGCCGGGGCCAGTGGATCGAGGCCCGCTTCGACGAACCGACCCGCCTGCTCGACCTGATCATCACGCCGGGCGTGTCGACCCGCCCCGACCAGCTCTCCCAGTCGGCGCTGCCGCACCGCGTCGAGGCCCGCATCACCCTGTCCAACGGCAAGACCGCGACCCGTGAACTCACCCTGGACCAGGGCGCGGGCGGCCAGCACCGTTCCTTCCGCGTCGGTGAGGTCACCGCCGTCCGCTTCACCATCGAGTCCGCGTGCCAGGCCTCCGGGAGCAAGCAGGTGGCCATCGCCGAGATGCCGGTCGAACGCCAACTAGCCCCGGTAGGACGCCCGCACCCGGCCCGCCGTACTCCTGGAGACGGCGGCCGACTGTCGCCGTTGCGACATGTCCAACCTGTGCCAGCGGAACCCAGTGACACCGGAATCACTGCCACCGGACTCTGTCGAACGCGTGAACACCACTCCGCGGACGAGGGAAGGCACGGGACTGATGAGACGTATCCGCCTGTTGGCGGCCATATCCACGGGCCTGGCGCTCACGGCGGCGGCCGTCGCGCCCGTCTCCGCCCGCCCGGCCGACGCGCCCGCCGCAGGGAATGCCGCCACCGGCAACCCGGCGACGGTGCGGCTGATCACCGGTGACCGCGTGACCGTGACCAGGGCGCCCGACGGCCGGCAGCTGGCCGCCGTGGAGCCCGGGCCGGGGCGCAGGGACATCGTGTTCAGGACGGTCGAGCGGGACGGGCATGTGACGGTACTGCCGTCCGACGCGGCCGACCTGGTCGCGGCCGGGCGGCTGGACCGGACGCTGTTCGACGTGACCGCTCTGCTGGCACAGCGCTACGACGAGGCCCACACGGACGCGCTGCCCCTGATCGTGGGCGGGACGCGCGGCGCGTCCGCCCCTCAGGCACGGGCCCTGACGGCGCTCGCCGCCGACGACTCCCCGGTCCGCACACTCGGCAGCATCGGCGCACGGTCCGTCCGGGTCGCACAGGACGACCTGGGCCGGTTCTGGAAGGAACTCACCCCGGCGAGCGGGCAGATGAGGGCCTCCGCACTCACCGCCACCCCGCACGTGTGGCTGGACGGCCGGGTGGACGCGACCCTCAACCGCAGCACCGCCCAGATCGGCGCTCCGGCCGTATGGGAGAAGGGCGTTCGGGGAGAGGGCGTCAAGGTCGCGGTCCTCGACACGGGCGTCGACCAGACCCATCCCGATCTGGCCGGACGGATCAAGGAGGCCAAGGACTTCTCGGGCAGCTCCGGCACCGGTGACGTGTTCGGGCACGGTACGCACGTCGCGTCCATCGTCGGCGGCACCGGCGCCGCCTCCGGGGGCAGCCGCAAGGGCGTGGCGCCCGCCGCCGACCTGCTCGTCGGGAAGGTCCTCGGCGACGACGGCTTCGGCACCCAGTCGCAGGTGATCGCCGGTATGGAGTGGGCGGCCGCGCAGGGGGCCAAGGTCGTCAACATGAGCCTCGGCTCCGAGGAGGCCACCGACGGCACCGACCCGATGAGCCTGGCACTGAACGAGCTCAGCGAGAGCAGCGGGGCGCTGTTCGTGGTGGCCGCGGGCAACAACGGTGAGCAGGGGACGGGCACCGTGGGGTCGCCGGGCGCGGCCGACGCGGCGCTGACCGTCGGCGCGGTGGACCGCGACGATTCCCTCGCCCCCTTCTCCAGCCGTGGCCCCCGCCTCGGCGACGGAGCGGTCAAGCCGGACGTGACCGCGCCCGGCGTCGGCATCGTGGCGGCCCGTGCGGCGGGCACCACGATGGGCGATCCGGTGGACGAGCACTACGTAGCGGCCTCGGGCACCTCGATGGCCACCCCGCACGTGACCGGCGCGGCGGCCCTGGTCGCCGAGCGGCATCCGGGCTGGAGCGGGGCGCAGATCAAGGACGCCCTCGTCAGCACGGCCCACACCGTGCCCGGCCAGCTGGTGACCGAGCAGGGCGGCGGGCGCATCGACCTGCCGGCCGCGGCCCTGGGTCCGGTCTCGGCGACGGGCAGCGTCACCCTCGGCTCCTTCCAGAGGGGAGCGGGCGAGCACACCGCCACCCTGAAGTACACGAACTCCTCGGACGCCGACGTCACGCTCGCGCTCCAGCCGCACCTGACCGCCACCGGCGGCCGGGACATCCCGGCGGACGCCGTACGGCTGGGCACCACCTCGCTGCGCATCCCCGCGGGCACGACGGCCGAGGTCCCCCTCACCGTGGATCCGGCCAAGGCCGGACAGGGCAAGTACTACGGCTACGTCACCGGCACGGACGCCACGGGCACGGTCTCCGTGCACACCACGCTCAGCCTGATCGTGCACGGCCCCGTACACAAGCTCACCGTGAAGACGTACGACAAGGACGGCAAGCGGGTCCAGGCCCTGCCGACGATCTGGGGCGCGGACGGATTCGTCGGCTACCAGAACGTCGACACGGCCGTCGCCGAAGTCGAAGAGGGCACCTACCAGCTCAACACCACGTTCCTGGACACCGCGAGCGACGGCCAGGAGCTGCGCGAGGTGGTGCTGCCCGAGGTGAAGGTCACCAAGGACATGACCGTCACCCTGGACGCCCGTGACACGCGCCAGGTGGAGATCCGCACGCCCAAGCCGGCCGAGCAGCGGGGCATCTTCAGCTACCAGACGTACCGCGAGATCGCCGGCCACGGACTGCTCCAGGGCACGATGTACTTCGACGTCGCGAAGCGGCTCTACGTCAGCCCGACGGCCGAAGTCCGGGACGGCACCTTCGAGTTCGTCTCGCGCTGGCAGCTCGTCGCACCGCTCCTCGAAGCGACGGCCCCGGGCATCGACGGCAGCCTGAACGCGTACTACATGCCCGCGTCCCCGCTGCTCGACCAGCGCGGAGTCACCCTCACCGCGGTCGACGCGGGCGACGTGAGCGCCCCGGACTTCAGCCACGCCCGCGGCAAACTCGCCGTGCTGACCAACGAGCAGAACGTGTACGAGGAGCCGGTGATCGCACAGGCCGCGGCGGCCGGTGCCCGAGCGGTCCTCCGGGTCCACTTCAGCGACATCGCATGGACGCGCTGGAGCCCTGACGGCAACCGCTGGTCGGTGCCGACGATCCGCATCGGCAAGAGCACGGGAGCCGCACTGCTGGAGCGGATCCACCACCGGACCACCGAGGTGACCTTCCGGGGCACGGCACGCAGCCCCTACCTGTACGACGTCGAGCAGGTGTCCCGGCAGCAGATCCCGCCGCAGATCAAGTACACGGTGTCCGAGCACAACAGCGCCGTCGTGCACACCACGTACGCCGACAACGGCGGCACCGGCTGGGCGAGCGAGCAGCGCTTCGGCTGGCGGCCGAGTCAGCAGACCGCCTGGCTGCAGTACACCCGCTATGTGCCGACCGGCTTCGCGCGCACCGAGTACGTCACGGCCGGTGACACGACCTGGCAGCACCTCGTCAACCACACCACGACGTTCGACGTCGACATGCCGCTCATGGCCGGCATGCGGGACGCGCCGCGCACCTACCAGGCGGGCGCCGAGGAACGGGAGACGTGGCAGGGCGCGGTCGTACGACCGTCGATCCCCGCCGGCACGACGACACCGACGGTGCGCGACGGTGACGTACTGCGCCTGCGGATACCGGAGTTCACGGATTCGCAGTCGGGACACTGGTCGCGTCTGGCGGCCGGTGGCGGCGGCGTGGGCGGCTTCGGCGTCGCCGGTGCGGAGGCCGACCCCGCGGGTGACTCGGCCACGGCCACGCTGTACCGCGACGGCACGCGGCTCGAGGACCTGGGCGGTGCCTGGACGGACGTCCTGGTCCCGACGGCCGGCGCCGACTACCGCCTGGACCTGAAGACGTCACGGAACCTGCCCGGCTGGACGTACGGCACGGCCACGAGCACGTCCTGGTCGTTCCACTCGGACAGGACGGACACGGCCGCTCCGCTCCCCCTGCTGCAGCTCGACTACGCGGTACCGGTCGACGCGCACAACACGACGGGCGGGCGCGGCCTCGGCGTCACGGTCCGCGCCCAGCAGGGACTGCCGACGCCGCGTGGCGTCCACGTCCGGGTCGAGACGTCGTACGACGACGGCAGGACCTGGCACGCGGCGACCGTGCGCGGTGACGGCCCCAACGCCTTCCGGGCCACGGCGGAGCGACTGCCGAGGGGCATGGAAAGCGCTTACGTCACGCTCCGAGTGACGGCCGAGGACGCCTCGGGCAACAGCGTCCGGCAGACGGTCCAACGGGCCTACCTGCAGAGGTCGTAGCGCAACACGACCGGTGGGCGGGCGAGCCGTACAGCGGCCCGCCCGCCCACCGGCGCGTTCCCCCTGCAGTACCGTCCTCCCTGTCCGGTCCAGAGCGGACAGGGAGGACGGTCGAGGTGCTCGAAGCAGCTGGGGTCTCGGATGTGCAGGAGTCGGTCTACCGGCTCCTGGTGACAACCGGCCGGGCGACCGTGGCGGACGTCGTCCAGCGCACGGCACTGCCCCACGGCGAAACGGTACGGGTCCTCGACGCGCTGACCGCGATGGGCCTGGCCAGTCACACCGACGGCACACCGCGCGTGTACCGGGCCGTACCGCCCGACGTGGCCCTCCTGCCCCGCATCAAGAGCGGCGCCGACGCGCTGGACCTCGCGCGCGTGGAGGCGGCCCGGCTCATCGAGACATACCAGGACACGATGCGGCGGCACAACGCGGGGCAGTTGCTCGAAGTGATCACCGGCGCCGAGGCGCTGCGCCAGCATCTGCGGCAGATCCAGACGAACGCGCGGGACGAGATGCTCTGGTTCTGCAAGGCGCAGTACGTGGCCATGCCGTCCGGCACCAACACCGAGGAGTTCGAGGCGCTGGCCCGCGGAGTGCGCTACCGGGTGCTGTACGAGAAGCCGTTCTTCGACGACGAAGGGACCGTTGAAAACGTTGTCGCCGGCGTCCGTGCGGGCGAGACGGCCCGCGCCGTCCCGCACCTCCCGCTCCGCCTGGCCGTCGCGGACCGCTCGGTCGCGATCTTCCCGCTGGTGCCCGGCGGCCCCAACGGCAGCCCCGACGAACCCACCACAGCACTGGTCCGCGACAGCAACCTCCTGAGCGCCCTGATAGCCCTGTTCGAGAGCTACTGGGACGACGCGGTCCCGCTGAACGTCGACGATACGGGCACCCTGGAGACGGACGAGACCGACCCGTCCGCACCGCTCTCCCCGACCGACCGCAAGATCCTCTCCCTCCTGGTGGCCGGAGTCGCCGACAAGGCGATCGCCTCCCAGATGGGCCTGAGCAGACGCACGGTCCAACGCCACATCCAACGCATGATGGAACGCGCAGGCGCAGGTACCCGCATGCAACTGGCCTGGCAGGCGGCCCGCCGCGGCTGGCTGTGACCACCGGGCCTGTGGCCGTCCCGGGTTCGGAGGTCACCCCTGCGTGTGGATTCAGACCGAGATGCGCCGTTTTGGCGAACTTGCGGCCTACCGTCATCCTGCCACCGCTGTGACGTCGGCGACGCCGCGGAAGCCGCCTCGAGCGTGGGCCGCCGGTTGGGGTTGTCGTCGTCGGCGTCGATGTACAGCGGCCAGTTCGCCCAGGTCAGCTTCTTGTCACCGGCGGACCGGTCGGCCACGGCACGGTCGCCGGGCCTGACGTACGCGGCGGGCACCCCGCAGCCTGCGAGACCACCGACCACGGCGGCACCACCGAGCACACGCAACAGGGAACGCCGGGAAACGGAACGGGGAAGCGCAGATGTCGGGGGCACCACCGCAGCACGCAGTGATGCCCCCTGAACGGACAATCGACGGTGCGTCGAGCGCTTCACGCGGGGCCCGACACCTTGTCCATCACAACGCCGGCAGCGCCGACCTGCCTAGGGGCGCGGGGAACTGCGCGACCAGCCCCCACGCACCCGCAGTCAAAATCGGCCGAACCCAGCGGAGCGGTCAGCCCTCGAGCGACGTCATCACGTGCTTGATCCGCGTGTAGTCGTCGAAGCCGTACGCCGAAAGGTCCTTGCCGTACCCGGACTTCTTGAAGCCGCCGTGCGGCATCTCCGCGACCAGCGGAATGTGCGTGTTGATCCACACGCAGCCGAAGTCGAGCTTCTTCGACATCCGCATCGCGCGCGCGTGGTCCTTGGTCCACACCGAGGAGGCGAGGGCGTACTCGACGCCGTTGGCCCACTCGACGGCCTGGTCCTCGTCGGTGAAGGACTGGACGGTGATGACGGGGCCGAAGACCTCGTTCTGGATGATCTCGTCGTCCTGCTTGAGGCCCGAGACGACGGTCGGGGCGTAGAAGTACCCCTTGTCACCGACCTGCTGGCCACCGGTCTCGACCTTGGCGTGGGCGGGCAGCCGCTCGATGAAGCCGGACACCTGCTTGAGCTGGTTCGGGTTGTTGAGCGGGCCGTACAGCACGTCCTCGTCGTCCGGCTGGCCCGTCTTCGTCTCGGCGGCGGCCTTCGCCAGCGCCGCGACGAACTCGTCGTGGATGGACTCCTGGACGAGGACGCGCGTCGCCGCCGTACAGTCCTGGCCGGCGTTGAAGTAGCCGGCCACGGAGATGTCCTCGACGGCCTTGGCGATGTCGGTGTCCTCGAACACGACGACCGGCGCCTTGCCGCCCAGCTCCAGGTGGACACGCTTGAGGTCGTGCGACGCCGACTCGGCGACCGACATGCCCGCGCGGACCGAACCGGTGATGGAGGCCATCGCCGGGGTCGGGTGCTCGACCATCAGCCGGCCGGTGTCGCGGTCGCCGCAGACCACGTTGAACACGCCCTGCGGGACGATCGAGCCGATGATCTCGGCGATCAGGACGGTGGACGCCGGGGTGGTGTCCGAGGGCTTGAGGACGACCGTGTTGCCCGCGGCGAGCGCCGGGGCGAACTTCCACACAGCCATCATCATCGGGTAGTTCCACGGCGCGACCTGCGCGCAGACGCCGACCGGCTCGCGGCGCACGATGGAGGTCATGCCCTCCATGTACTCGCCGGCCGACCGGCCCTCCAGCATCCGCGCGGCGCCCGCGAAGAAGCGGATCTGGTCGACCATCGGCGGGATCTCCTCGGACCGCGTGAGCCCGATCGGCTTGCCGGTGTTCTCCACCTCGGTGGCGATCAGGTCCTCGGCGCGCTCCTCGAACGCGTCGGCGATCTTCAGAAGGTACTTCTGGCGCTCGGCCGGCGTCGTGTCGCGCCAGGCGGGGAAGGCCGCCGCGGCGGCCGCCATCGCGGCGTCCACGTCCGCCTGCCCGGACAACGGCGCGGTCGCGTACGCCTCGCCGGTCGCCGGGTTGACCACCTCGGTGGTCCGTCCGTCGGCGGCGTCCCGGAACTCACCGTCGATGTAGTTGCGCAGACGACGCAGCTCGGTGCTCACTGCCGGCCTCCTGTGTGGTCAGAACTGTCCAATCGCTGAGACACCCACCCTAATCCGCAAGCCGACGTTTTCAACACCCCCGGTCGCATAACCGCTGCGAAATCCGCAGAACCCGGTGTTGAAAACAACGAATTTCATCGCTACGGCCTTGCGGAACTGTCGAGACGTCGTGCACAGTGAGTTCGTGGCCAGTCGAAGCGCAGACCAGAGGGACTCCTCCCGCGAGTCCAGGAACGGCACCCACCAGCTGGATGCCGTCTCCCTCGCCATCATTCAGCAGCTCCAGGAGGACGGCCGCCGTCCGTACGCCGCGATCGGCAAGGCGGTGGGCCTCTCCGAGGCGGCCGTGCGCCAGCGTGTCCAGAAGCTGCTGGACCAGGGCGTCATGCAGATCGTCGCCGTCACGGACCCGCTCACCGTGGGCTTCCGCCGGCAGGCGATGGTCGGCATCAACGTCGAGGGCGATGTCGAGTCGATCGCGGACGTGCTGACTGACATGTCGGAAGTCGAGTACGTGGTGATGGCCGCGGGCTCGTTCGACATCCTCGCCGAGATCGTCTGCGAGGACGACGACCACCTGCTGGACGTCATCAACAAACGCATCCGGGCCCTGCCCGGCGTGCGCTCCACCGAGAGCTTCGTCTACCTCAAGCTCAAGAAGCAGACCTACATGTGGGGAACCCGATAACCGTGACCCAGAAGGACCTCAGCCGCACCGCGTACGACCACCTGTGGATGCACTTCACCCGCATGTCCTCGTACGAGAACTCCCCCGTTCCCACCATCGTCCGGGGCGAGGGCACCTACATCTACGACGACAAGGGCAAGCGCTACCTCGACGGTCTCGCGGGTCTGTTCGTGGTCCAGGCCGGTCACGGCCGCACGGAACTCGCCGAGACCGCGTTCAAGCAGGCCCAGGAGCTGGCGTTCTTCCCGGTGTGGTCCTACGCCCACCCGAAGGCCGTAGAGCTCGCGGAGCGCCTGGCCGACTACGCGCCCGGCGACCTGAACAAGGTCTTCTTCACCACCGGCGGCGGCGAAGCCGTCGAGACCGCCTGGAAGCTCGCCAAGCAGTACTTCAAGCTGACTGGCAAGCCCACCAAGTACAAGGTGATCTCCCGCGCGGTCGCCTACCACGGCACCCCGCAGGGCGCCCTGTCCATCACGGGCCTGCCGGGCCTCAAGGCCCCCTTCGAGCCGCTCGTCCCGGGCGCGCACAAGGTCCCGAACACCAACATCTACCGCGCCCCGCTCTTCGGTGACGACCCGGTCGCCTTCGGCCGCTGGGCCGCCGACCAGATCGAGCAGCAGATCCTCTTCGAGGGCCCGGACACGGTCGCCGCGGTCTTCCTGGAGCCCGTGCAGAACGCAGGCGGCTGCTTCCCGCCCCCGCCCGGCTATTTCCAGCGCGTGCGCGAGATCTGCGACAAGTACGACGTCCTGCTGGTCTCCGACGAGGTCATCTGCGCCTTCGGCCGCCTCGGCACGATGTTCGCCTGCGACAAGTTCGGCTACGTCCCGGACATGATCACCTGTGCCAAGGGCATGACCTCGGGCTACTCCCCCATCGGCGCCTGCATCATCTCCGACCGCCTGGCCGAGCCGTTCTACAACGGCGACAACACCTTCCTGCATGGCTACACCTTCGGCGGCCACCCGGTGTCGGCCGCGGTGGGCGTGGCCAACCTGGACCTGTTCGAGCGCGAGGGCCTCAACCAGCACGTCCTCGACAACGAGGGCGCGTTCCTCTCGACGCTCCAGAAGCTGCACGACCTGCCGATCGTCGGCGACGTCCGCGGCAACGGCTTCTTCTACGGCATCGAGCTGGTGAAGGACAAGAACACCAAGGAGTCCTTCAACGACGAGGAGACCGAGCGCGTCCTGTACGGCTTCCTCTCCAAGGCGCTGTACGACAACGGCCTGTACTGCCGTGCCGACGACCGCGGCGACCCGGTCGTCCAGCTCGCCCCGCCGCTGATCTCCAACCAGGAGACGTTCGACGAGATCGAGCAGATCCTGCGCGCCACGCTCACGGAGGCGTGGACCAAGCTGTGATCAGCTGACGGTGTGATCATGCCTCGGCCCCGGAGCCGTCCGTTCGAGTGAGAACGGCGGCCCGGGGCCGTGTGCTGTCCGGCCTCCCGCCGGGACCTGCCTAGCGTGCCAGTGACCGATCGGCCCAGCCTTCGTTCCCCCGGAAGGGGGATCAGGCGCCGGGAATCACGGATCAGAACCGAGGTGTACGCCCATGGAGGCCCCGCCGGACAACGACGTGCTGTGGGCACGCGCCCTGCACTTCAGCCACCCGGACGGCTCGCCCGCGCTCGCGGGTGTCTCGCTCGGGGTGCGGGAGGGCGAGATCCTCGCCGTCACCGGCCCGCGCGGCAGCGGCAAGACGACCCTCCTGCAGTGCCTGGCCGGACTGCTGCCGGCGCAGCGCGGCGAGGTCTGGTTCAACAGCGCCCCCGTGCACAACATGGGTTCCACCACCCGGGAACGGCTGCGCCGCGACCGCTTCGGCTGGATCGACCCGGCGCCGCTGCTCGTGCCCGAGCTGAACGTCTGGGAGAACACCGCCCTTCCCCTGATGCTGCGCGGCACCAGCCGCCGGCGGGCCAAGGTGGCCGCCCTGGAGTGGCTGGAGCGCCTCGACGTCGGCGACCACACACGCAAGCGCCCGCACGAACTGCTCCAGGCCGAGCGGCAGCGCGTGTCGATCGCCCGGGCCCTCGCCCCCGCCCCCACGGTCCTGTTCGCCGACGAGCCGACGGCCCCCCTGCACCGAGCCGACCGCGCCCACGTACTGCGCACCCTCACCACGGCGGCCCGCTCACACGGCATCACGGTCGTCCTGGCCACCCATGATGCGGAGACCGCGGCCCTCGCCGACCGCACGGTGTCACTGCTGGACGGCCGACGCGTGAACACGGTCCACCTGCCCCCGGTCCCCGACACGGAAGGCCGGACGGCCGCGTGCTCGCTCTCCGTCTGATCTGCGTCGCCCACCCGGCGGTCCACCTGCGCCGCCTGCTGGTGGCCACGGCCGCGGCGGGCACCGGCTTCCTGCTCCTGTGCGCCCTCGGCTACGCGATGGGCCACCCCGAGACGCCGACCGCGTCGGTGGTACGCCTGGCCTGGTGCGCGGTGCCGCTGGCGGCCACGGTGCAACTCGCGCTCGCGGTCGCCCGCACCGACCCTGGCACGAAACCCCGGCCGGGCCTGTCCGCCCTCGGCCTGGGCCCGGCCCGCCTGATGGCGATCTCGGTGCTCACCACGGCCCTGTCCAGCACCCTGGGCTCGACGGTCGCGCTCCTCGTCTTCCTGCACCTGCGCGGCGACATCACGGGCCTGCCGTTCGACGGAGCAGCCACGGAGTCCCTGGCAGCGAACACCCCACTCCCGGTCCCGGCAGCCCTGACCCTGCTCATCCTCACCCCGGCGACGGCGTCCCTGACGGTGGCCGGGCATCTACGGCCACGTGACCCACGTACACATGTCCGTAGGTCCGCGGGCAGTCGTGCCGCCGGGGCGGCGGCCGTCCCACAGAAGGTCGACACCTCGCAAGGGCCGGGCAGCGCGAACAACCCCCCAGCCGCAGCCAACGACACGCCGGACAGCCCGGACGTCGTACCCAACCCCCACGCGAAACCCCAGCGCACCCCCAACCCCTCCGCCACCCTCCCCTGGGGCATCGCCATGATCGCCGCCGGCCTGGCAGTGGAGTCCTACGCCGAACGCTCGGCCACCCCCAGCCCCACCCCCGGCCTCCCCGGCGAAGCCACCGGCGTACTCGTCGGCTGGCTGCTCACCGCCCTGGGCCTGATCCTCGCCGCCCCCGGCCTCACCCACCTCTGCGGCCAACTCCTCCAGTCCGCACAGCCGGGCGCGCTCAGACTCCTCGCCGGCCGGATCCTCATGTCGGAGGCCACCCGCCTCGGCCGCCCCCTGGGCCTCCTGTGCGCCGTGGCGTCCGGCGCGTACGCCATGATCGCGCTGTACCCGCTCCCCCACGGCGACGCCACCTCCGTCGGCCCGCTCACCGCCCTCGGCGCCCTGGTGGTGACCGGCTGCGCCGTCGCGACCCTGCTCACGACCGCCGTGGAGACCCGCCAGTCCCGCGCCGAGACGGTCGCTGCGCTCGTACGCCTCGGCGCCCCCGCCACGATGCTGCGCAGCGCCGCCGCCCTCCGCGCCGGCGCCCTGCTGGCCCTGTTCACCCCGCTCACCCTGGTGATCGCCGAGCTGGCCGCCCTCCCGCTGGCCCACTGAAAGACCGTACGAAGAAGCCGTACGAAGAAATCGCACGCAGGCCGATGAGTTCTCCGGCACCGCCCGGTCTACCCCCCGAACAGCACGCACCGCACCCCGACGGGAGACCCCGCATGTACCAGCAGATGATCTTCGTGAACCTGGCCACCGACGACGTCGAGGCGTCGAAGAAGTTCTTCACGGAGCTCGGCTACACGATCAACCCGCAGTTCAGCACCGAGGACTGCGCCTGCGTCGTGATCAGCGACACGATCATCGCGATGCTGCTCGGCAAGCAGCGCTACGCCGACTTCACCAAGAAGGAGATCGTCGACTCGACGCAGTCCAGCGAGGTGCTGATCTGTCTCAGCGCCGAGAGCCGCGAGAAGGTCGACGAACTGGTGAACAAGGCGATCGCCGCCGGCGGCACGGCGAGCGGCGAGGCCCAGGACCAGGGCTTCATGTACGGCCGCGCCTTCGACGACCTCGACGGCCACACCTGGGAGGTCATGTGGATGGACCCGGCGGCGGTCCAGGGCTGATCCACCACCGACTCCACCACGGTCGGACCACCGACCCACCGGGACCGAACTGCTGTGCCAGCATGGGCGGGTGCATTCGACACCCGCCCAGCCGCACCGCGCCGCCCACGACCAGGAGATCGAGTCGCTCGCCGAGTTCGACGAGATCGTCGCCGCGCACGGCTCACTCGCCCGATTCCGCGTCCAGGCCATAGACCTGACGGACCGTACGGACGCGCTGCTCTCCCTCGACACCGAGGGCGCCGTCTTCCTCGGCTGCCCCATGGACCCCGAAGCGGCCGCCGGCGTGCGCGCCGCCGGAGCGCTGGTCTTCCCGCCCGTCCCGGGCCTGCCCTTCGACCCGTACCGGGGCTTCGTCTACACCGCGGACGAGCTGTTCGAGTCGCTCGACGAGGGGTACGAGGCCACGCCGGACGCGCAGGCCTACTCCTGGTTCACCCGGGCCAAGGCCGACGGGGACGTCTTCTCCTCGATGCTGCGCGCGATCCACGACGACGTCGTGTCGGACGCACTCGACGAACTCCTCGTCGGCGCCCGGGTGGTGGGCGTCATGGGCGGCCACGCCATGGCCCGCGGGACGGAGGCGTACGCCGGTGCGGCCCGCCTCGGCCGGGAGCTGGCCCGGGCCGGTCTCACCGTGGCCACGGGCGGTGGGCCGGGTGCCATGGAGGCGGCGAACCTCGGTGCGTACGCCGCCCCGTTCGACGACGAGATGCTCACCGAGGCGCTCCGGCTCCTCGCCAAGGCACCGTCGTTCCGACCGTCCGTGACCGACTGGGCCCGCGCCGCCTTCGAAGTGCGCGGACGCTGGCCGGGCGGCGGCGCGTCGGTGGGCATCCCCACCTGGTTCTACGGCCACGAGCCGCCGAACGCCTTCGCCTCGGACATCGCCAAGTACTTCGCCAACGCCACCCGGGAGGACGGTCTGTTGGCCCGCTCGAACGGGGGCGTGGTGTTCCTGCCGGGGGCCGCCGGGACCGTACAGGAGATCTTCGACAACGCCACGCCCAACTACTACGAGTCGCGCGGTGAGCCCACGCCGATGGTGCTCGTGGACCGCAAACACTGGACGGAGACGCTGCCGACGTGGCCACTGCTGCGGTCGCTCGCGGAGGGCCGGGTGATGGAGTCCCGAATCGCCCTGGTTGACCGGATCGAGGAGGCTCCGGAGGCGTTGAAACGTCTCGGCGGTTAAAGGGCGGGCAAAGTCAACTCCCGTAAGCGGCATATGCATTGACACGTCTTACGCAACGCTTATAGACCTGTGAGTCTCCTGGGGGTGGTGTTGCTTCGGGTCTTTGCTGCCTCATCTCCCCCTCAGCCCCCCGCAGTTATTGCATCTGTGAAGGACAAACGTGTCCATATCTCGCCGCAGCGCACGACGTTCCGTGCGCATCCTGGGTGTTGCCTCCGCTACCGTGGCGCTCGCACTGGGCGTCACCAACTCGGCCCTGGCGTGCAACATCCGTGAGTTCTCCGCCGAGGCCAATTGCGTCGGCGACAAGGGCCAGATCGTCGTCACCGACAAGGACGGCTCCGGCACCCCGGCCGTCATCACCGTGTTCCTCAAGAGCCCCGCGGGTGTCGAGACTCCGGTCGGCCAGCCGCAGACCGTCAAGGGCTCGAAGGAAGGTACGACGGTCACCTTCGACGAGGACTGGAAGCCGAACGCGACGTACCGGATCCACGTCAAGACCGACCAGTTCAACGTCGACGAGGACATCAAGCCGGACCTGACGACCCCGTCGACGGCCTGCAAGACCGAGGACTCCCCGACCCCGTCGGCCACCCCGTCGCCGTCGGAGTCCGAGTCCACCCCGGCCGAGACCCCGGCCCCGTCGTCCTCGGAGAGCAGCACCGCCCCGGCGGGCACCTCGAGCAACGCGCCGTCCCCGGCGGCCGGTGACTCGAACCTCGCCGAGACCGGTGCGAACTCCAACACCGGTCTGATCGCCGGTGTCGCGGGTGCCCTGGTCGTCGTCGGTGGCGGTGCCGTGTTCTTCGGCATGCGCCGCCGCGGGGCGAACAGCAGCCGCTGACGCCTCACTTCAGAACACCGACGTGGCCCGTCCCCGTATCCCCGGGGGACGGGCCACGTCCGTTCAGCCGAGCACGACGGTTTCCGCCGCGTCGAACTCCACCCCGACCTCGCTCCCCGTCTCCGGCGCCTCCCGCAATGCGCACGCCGCCTCCAGACGTGGTCCGTCCTCCGGTTGGAGGTGGACGGCGACATGGGTGCCCTTGAAGGTGCGGGCGGTCACCGTGCAGCGCAGGCCCTCCGCGGCCGGTACGAGACGGACCCCGGCCGGCCGTACGAGGAGGTTGCGCGTGCCCTGGGGTGCGCCCTCCGGTACCGGGAGCTTGCCCCACGGCGTGATGGCGACCCCGTCCGCGACCGTGGCCGGTACGACGTTGTCGAAGCCGAGGAAGCGGGCCACGAAGACGTCGGCGGGCCGCTGCCACACCTCAAGTGGCGTGCCGGACTGAGCGATCCTCCCGTCTCGCATCACCACCACCCGGTCGGCCAGCGCGAACGCCTCACCCTGGTCGTGTGTCACGGCGAGCACCGTGGTGCCCAACCGGCCGAACAATTCCCGGAGTTCGACCACAAGGCGCTCGCGCAGCGAGCGGTCCAGCTGGCCGAGGGGTTCGTCCAGCATCAGCAGCCGCGGCCGGGGTGCCAGAGCCCGGGCCAGCGCCACGCGCTGCTGCTCACCGCCGGAGAGCCCGGCGACCGCCCGCCGAGCGGCACCCGGCAGCCCCACCAGCTCCAGCAACTCCCCTACGTCGTCAGCCTGTTGCGCCTTTGAGGCGCCCTGCATCCGCAGCCCGAACGACACATTGCCGCCCACATCCCGCTGCGGGAACAGCTGGTGGTCCTGGAACATCAGCCCGACGCCCCGCTTGTGCGCGGGAACTCCCGACTGGTCCCGTCCGTCGAGCAAGACCCGCCCGCCGGACAGGGGCTGCAGCCCGGCCACCGCCCTGAGCAGCGTGGACTTGCCGCTGCCGCTGGGCCCGAGCACACACACGATCTCGTGCTCGGCGACCGAGAGGTCCACGGCGTCGAGCACGGCCCGCCCGCCGAAGCGCACGGTCGCGGCCTCCAGGCTCAGCAGCATCAGAACTCCCCTGTCCGGTCGGTCCGCAGCCGCTCGAGCACCAGCAGCGCCACCGCGCACACCACCATCAGAATCGTCGACAGGGCCATCGCCTGCCCGTAGTTGAGGTCGCCGGGCCGGCCCAGCAGCCGCGCCACGGCGACGGGCAGCGTCGGGTTGTCGGGCCGCGCGATGAACACGGTCGCGCCGAACTCCCCGAGCGACACGGCGAAGGCGAATCCGGCCGCGACCAGCAGCGCCCGGCGCACCAGCGGCAGGTCGACCTCCCGCCACACGCGCCAGGGCGACGCCCCGAGCACGGCCGCCGCCTCCCGGAGCCGTCCGTCCACCGCGCGCAGCACAGGCAGCATGGTCCGTACGACGAAGGGCGCGCCGACCAGCGCCTGGGCGAGCGGCACCAGCAGCCAGGACTGGCGCAGGTCGAGCGGCGGTTCGTCGAGCGCGATGAGGAAGCCGAAGCCGACGGTCACGGCGGATACGCCGAGCGGCAGCATGAGCAGCGCGTCGAAGCCCCGTACGATCCGGCCGGCGTCCCGGCGGGCCAGCGCGGCGGCGGCGAGAGAGCCGATCAGCACGGCGATCACGGTGGCGGCGACGGCGTACTGGAGCGAGGTCCCGATCGCGGTGATCGGCGCGACCAGGAACGTACCGCCGTCCTCACGCGTGAGCGCCCGGTAGTAGCCGAATCCGGGCGCGTCCAGAGACCGCCCGACCAGCACGGCCAGCGGCAGGACCAGGAGCACGGCGATGGTGGCGAGGACCCCGGCCAGCAGCGACCACTGCCCTGCACCGCGCGGCCGGCGTGCCGTCACCGACGCGTCCACCAGCCGCAGCGCGCTCTCCCGCCGCCGTACCGTCCACGCGTGCACGGCGAGGATCGCGCCGACCGCGACGAACTGGACGAGGGTGAGGACCGCGGCCGTGGAGAGGTCGAAGATCTCGGAGGTCTCCCGGTAGATCTCCACTTCGAGGGTGGAGAAGGTGGGGCCGCCGAGGATCTGCACCACGCCGAAGGAGGTGAAGGTGAACAGGAACACCATCAGCGCGGCGGCGGCCACGGCGGGCGCGAGGGCCGGGAGGGTGACCCGGCGCCAGGCGCTCAGCGGCGAGGCACCCAGCATCCGCGCGGCCTCCTCCTGGCGCGGATCGAGCTGCGACCACAGGCCGCCCACCGTCCGGACGACGACCGCGTAGTTGAAGAAGACGTGCGCCAGCAGGATGGCCCACACGGTGGTGTCGAGCCGTATGCCCCACCACGCGTCAAGGAGTCCGCCCCGCCCGACGAGCGCGAGGAACGCCGTACCGACGACGACCGTCGGCAGCACGAACGGCACGGTGACGACGGCCCGCAGCACCTGCTTGCCCGGGAAGTCCAGGCGCGCGAAGACATAGGCCGCGGGCAGCGCGACGAGCAGGGTGAGCGCGGTGGAGGCGAGCGCCTGCCAGGTGGTGAACCACAAGACGTGCCGGATGTCCGACTGCGTCACGACGTCGGCGATCCGCCCCAACTGCCAGGCCCCGTCGACCTTCAGACCGCGGGCGACGATCGCGGTGACGGGGTAGGCGAAGAAGACGGCGAAGAACGCGACGGGCCCGGCCATGAGGGCCAGCCGCGCCGCGCTCCCCGCGCGCCCCTGGTGAGGGGCTACTTCAGTACGAGCGAGGTCCACGACTTGACCCACTGGTCACGGTTGGCGGCGATCTCGTCGGCGGGCAGGGTCTCGGGATCCTTGGCCTGCGGGCCGTACTTCACGAACTCCGCCGGCACCGACGCGGTCTCCCGCACCGGGTAGACGAACATGTTGAGCGGCATGTCGTCCTGGAACTCCATGCTGATCAGGAAGTCGAGGAGCGCCTTGCCGCCCGCGCTGTTCTTCGCGTTGCTCAGCAGACCCGCGTACTCGATCTGCCGGAAGCAGGTGCCGGTGGCCACGCCGGTCGGGGCGGTGGTGGGCTTCGGGTCGGCGTAGATGACCTCGGCGGGCGGCGAGGAGGCGTACGAGACGACGAGCGGCCTGTCGCCGTTGGCCTTCTTGCCGCCGGCCGAGCCGGAGAACTCCTCGTCGTAGGCCTGCTCCCAGCCGTCGACGACCTTGACGCCGTTGGCCTTGAGCTTCGTCCAGTAGTCCTGCCAGCCCTCGTCACCGAACTTCGCGGCGCTGCCCAGCAGGAAGCCGAGGCCCGGCGAGGACGTGGCGGCGTTCTCAGTGACGAGGAGGTTCTTGTACTCGGGCTTGACGAGGTCGTCGAAGGTCTGCGGCGGGGTCAGCTTGTGCTTGCTGAAGTACGCTTTGTCGTAGTTGACGCAGATGTCGCCGGTGTCGATCGGCGTCACCCGGTGCTTGTCCTCGTCGACGCGGTACTGGCGCACGATCTGGTCGGAGCCCTTGGGCTCGTACGACTGGAACAGCCCGTTGTCGAGCGCCCGGGACAGCAGGGTGTTGTCGACGCCGAAGAAGACGTCGCCCTGCGGGTTGTCCTTGGTCAGGATGGCCTTGTTGACGGCCTGACCGGCGTCGCCGTCCTTCAGGACCCTGACCTTGTAGCCGGACTTCTTCTCGAAGTCCTGGAGCACGTTCTTCGAGACGGCCCACGAGTCGTGGCTGACGAGGGTGACGGTCTTGGACTCCGTGGCGCCCTTGTCGTCCGTCGAACCGCACGCGGACAGCGTGACGAGACCGAGCCCGACGGCGACGGCCACGAGGGTCTTGTTGTGCACTGGTTGTCCTCCTGGGATGGACCAGGAAGAGACGCGGCCCTGCCCGGCATCCGTGAGGGACGCCGGGCAGGGCGCAACAGCTCGAGTGATGACCGAACTTCCTACCCAGAATGACCTGGGCGAGGTTCAGAGGGTCTGCGGCCCGATTGCCGCACTCTCAGCGCTGTGGCGCTCCCCTGTCGGAATATGAAGGTGTGGTGGTACGACACCAAGACGTACCGACGCCCAGACTACCGCTCGGTGGCCGCGAGCTGACCACAGGCTCCGTCGATCTCCTGACCACGGGTGTCCCGGACGGTCACCGGTACCCCGTGCGCCGCGATGGCCTCGACGAAGGCCTTCTCGTCCTCGGGCCGGGAGGCGGTCCACTTGGAGCCCGGTGTCGGGTTGAGCGGGATCAGGTTGACGTGCACGGGCTTGCCCCGCAGCAGCCGGCCCAGCCGGTCGCCGCGCCAAGCCTGGTCGTTGATGTCCCGGATCAGCGCGTACTCGATGGAAAGCCGGCGCCCGGACCGGGCGGCGTATTCAAGCCCCGCGTCGAGCACCTCGCGCACCTTCCAGCGCGTGTTCACGGGGACGAGGGTGTCGCGCAGCTCGTCGTCGGGCGCGTGCAGCGAGATGGCGAGCCGGCACTTGAAGCCCTCGTCGGTGAACCGGTGGATCGCCGGGACGAGACCGACCGTCGACACGGTGATACCGCGCTGCGACAGCCCGAGCCCGTCCGGCTCGGGGTCGGTGAGGGCGCGGATGGCGCCGACGACCCGCTTGTAGTTGGCGAGCGGTTCGCCCATGCCCATGAAGACGATGTTGGACAGCCGAGCGGGCCCGCCCGGGACCTCGCCGTCCCTGAGGGCGCGCATCCCGTCCACGATCTGGTGCACGATCTCGGCGGTGGACAGGTTCCGGTCGAGCCCGGCCTGCCCGGTGGCGCAGAAGGGGCAGTTCATGCCGCACCCGGCCTGCGAGCTGATGCACATCGTCACCCGGTCCGGATACCGCATCAGCACCGACTCGACGAGCGTCCCGTCGAACAGCCGCCACAGCGTCTTGCGCGTGGTGCCCTGGTCGGTGGACAGATGCCGGACGACCGTCATCAGGTCCGGCAGCAGCGCCTCCTGGAGCTTGCCGCGCGACCCGGCGGGGATGTCGGTCCACTCGGCCGGGTCGTGCGCGTACCGCGCGAAGTAGTGCTGCGAGAGCTGCTTGGCTCGGAACGGCTTCTCGCCGATCGCGGCCACCGCCTCCTTGCGCTCGGCGGGCGACAGGTCGGCGAGATGCCGCGGCGGCTTCTTGGCTCCGCGCGGCGCGACAAAGGTGAGTTCTCCGGGCTTCGGCATAACCCTTCCAGTGTCGCAGATCAACTCCACCAGCCCAGGCCAGAGCGGGGTGGGGGCGATCACCCACGGGTGCCGTCTGCCAGCTTTGGTCGACCTCGCACGGCCCAGGGACGGCCCAGGAGACTGCCCGCTCGTCGCCGACGTGATCGAGATCGCGCCCGCTCTGAGCCGTCACTCGAGCGGCTGGAGAGCAACCCGGAGCTGCTCGCTGTAGAGCCAGGTGAAGGTGCGGTCCGGTTCGAGATGGGCGTCTCCCCAATGGATGGCGTGGATGCCGTTCTCCGGGTCGGCCGTGAAGAACAGACAGACGAGCTTGGTGGAGGCTCCAAGCGCCTCGAACGTCTCGTGCAGCTCCTCGTACTCCTCCGTAGTCAGGTCGTTATCGAGAGTGAAAAGCCCTTCTTGAGGCTGTGGCCCGTGCCCCAGGAGCATCCGGCGACGCGTAGGGGAAGCGTTGGAAGCCAACCGGGCACGATCAAGGGGCCTCGGACGGTCGGCGTACTTGAACGGGAACAGCGCGTAGTCGTTGATGACGGCGTACTCGTACCCACGCACATCCCGCACGGCTTCCTCCAGCTCCCGCGCCGTGTCCGCCAGGTTCTCCCGTACCGCCTCCGCCAAGGTGGCTCCGTATGGACTGCGCTTCTTCAACCGGGCCGCCAGATGCACGGCGTGAGCTCGCGCGTGCGCCCTGGCCAGTTGCACCGGAACCGCGGCAGCAAGCCCGCCGGCACGCTGCCCGAACCGCTCTACCGCCCAATCCGACGGCACAATCCGATCCTCACCTGACGCAGACATGCAGCGCCCCTCCCCCGGTAACCCCGCCTCTCAACTGTTTGACACGTACACGAAGTGCCCACAAGAGAGCGATCCGGCCATACGAGACAGAAGGAGCGCTGCTCGCAAGGCAGTAGGCATGGCGAGCCGTAGATCGAGACCCGGAGGCCTTGGTCGGCCCTTTTATGACGTGCGGCAGAGCCGGTCGCGGTGCACACTTCTTCGCCGTGGAGATCATCAAGGGCGAGCTGCGACGCCTTCAGTCCGGTCTCGGGGCCGATGACGGCCGACAGCAGCCGTTTCTCGTGCGTGTCCGGTTCACCGCCGAGGATCC
This sequence comes from Streptomyces sp. NPDC002619, assembly GCF_042889305.1. NCBI lineage: Bacteria > Bacillati > Actinomycetota > Actinomycetes > Kitasatosporales > Streptomycetaceae > Streptomyces > Streptomyces sp. NPDC002619. The sequence goes on from NZ_JBIAQV010000034.1 coordinate 82,920, forward strand.
GGCGCGGGTCATCACGAATGCTCGCGCTGTGCTGGCGTGTGCGGTCCAGCAGACGGGTGACTGGCCGGCGCTCGAGCGATGGTCGGAGCTGTTGCCGACGGGGTTCGTGCAGCGCTGCGCGCCTGAGCCTGCGGAGCCGGAGCCCGGCCGGCCATTCGATGCCGAGGCCTGGCTGCAGAAGTGGCGGGCGATGACGCCCAAGCAGAAATCAGCGTTCAGCCAAGGGCCTTGGACACTGTCGGGCTGGCTCTACTACTTCGACCCGACCGATGAGGGCATGGGCGACGACCGCAGCTGGTGGTGGTGGGACGCTGGGTCCGATGAGCCGGGCAACGGCTGGGTTGAGGTGGCCACCACCGGCTGGCCGTTCGGCAGCGGTTCGCTGTCCTGGCTGATGAAAGCCAGCGGTGGCAGGGACCTCGATTATGGGTCCTGACCTACAGGAGCATTCAGGGACATCCGCCTTGTAAGTTCGATCCGGGATAACTGCGGGCCTGGAGCGCTACGGCTGCATGACTGCAACTACTCCGCCGGCAACCGCGGCGATCCGGTGGTGTCCGCTGCCGTTGATGTCAGGCGTAGATGTCAGCCTGCCCTCGATGCCGTGGTCGCTCGCATTGCTCGTTCGGGTGCGTACCTCATGCAGGTTCTAGCCCAGGTGTCCAGGCTTGACCTCGTGATGTTGTCTCCTCGTGAAGGTGAAAGAACATGCCGACGTACGTCGCCTTGCTGAGCTGGACCGATCAAGGGGTCCGAAACTACAAGGACACCGCAAAGCGCGCCGAGACCTTCGGCTCAGCGATACAGAAGCTTGGGGCGAAGCTCCTCAGTATCTACTGGACCGTCGGTCCATACGACCTCGTGGCCATCGTCGAGGCGCCCGACGACGAAACTGCCACAGCAGCACTCCTGCAGCTCGATGGGGTAGGCAACGTCCGTTCCACGACTCTGCGAGCCTTCGGCCGAGAGGAGATGGAGCGCATCATCGCCAAAACGACTGGCTGACGATCTCTGACCACGTCGCAAAGCGGGCTCTGGGCGGCTATAGCGCGGGAACCTCTTCGTCCCGAACGAACTTGGGTCACCCCTCGGCCTTTGGTGTGCCTCTCAGCTGCTGCGACTGTCCATACGCGTCCGCGCTTGTCCGCCGCTGTTCGTCGGCGTTGTCACGCAGTTGGACACTCACCGCCTCCCCGCACGATGTGCACGGTCGTGGCACGCACTGGCGTTTCTGCAGGGCCTCATCCAGCCGTGGTTGCCTAGCCTGCCGAGTCACCAGAGGGTGTCTCCGCGGCTGGCGGCGGCTCTCTGCTGTTCTCCATGGCTTGGCCGAAGCTCTTGCAGAACTCTGTGAAGCTCCACTGGGCGCCGGGGGCTGGCGCGAACGAGGCGAACGATCCAACGTGCTCGCCACTCACTGCTATGTCCAACGTGCCTTGCTCGCCGATGCGTGCACTCGGACACTCCCGAAGGTCCTGGGCGAACATGGGCCTGGTCCGTCTCCCTTGTCCCAGCCATGCACCCCAGTAGAGGGTTCGGTCCGTGAGGAAGAGGACGCCATCCTGAGGGCCGTCCCACAGGTTCCGTGCGGGCGCACTGGCGATTTTCCGTTCGCCAGGCTCAAGCACGGGCTCAATGCTCTGCCAGTACTCCGCCTGAGCTTTGTCGCAACGCCGTTGTGCCCACCGTCTCAACATCGGCAAAGGCCCCCTCCCTTAGATGCGCCCATTCTCATAACGGTGAAGGTGACACAGGTGAGCAGGGTCACCGGCCAGTGACGATAGTCGTACGAGGGCGTCACTGTCTGCCCACGTCCGCTGTCGTTGATGTCAGGCGTGGATGTCAGCGGTGGAATCACTCGCGCGGGACCGGTTGCTGTGGCTGCTGGTACCGAAGTCGTCACCAGTCACGCCACGCATCGGTGATTTCAGCGCGCCCGATACCGCGCCTCGCCGCCAGAGCTGCCACGTCGATGCCGTGCTCGGTCAGCGTCTGGTCGATGTACTCGCACAGTTGCTCGCGCTCGTCGGTGTCGTACCCGGTGCCGCCGTCGTGGCTGCCGTCATCGACCTCGTTGAGGCGCAGGACGACTCGCTGTCCACCGCGACGCGTCGCACTCTGCCGGGGCGCGAGGTCAGAACGGGCCGCTGAGGCTGCCCAGTCTGTCGGTCAGCCGCAGGTTCTCGGAGTAGTCGACGGGGCAGGCGATCACGGAGACCGTGTCGTCGTCGAGGGCGCGGCGCAGCACGGGCAGCAGTTGGTCGGCGGTCTCGATCGCGTAGCCGCGCGCGCCAAAACTTTCGGCGTAGGCGACCAGGTCCGGGTTGGTGAACCGGGTGTGGCTGTGGCGGCCGAGTTCGAGTTCCATCTTCCAGGTGATCAGGCCGTATTCCTCGTCCACCAGGACCAGGACGACCAGGGGGACGCGTTCGCGTACGGCGGTCTCCAGTTCCTGGGAGTTCATCAGGAACGAGCCGTCGCCCATCATCGCCAGCACCCGCCGATCCGGCCGGGCGAACTTGGCGGCGATCGCGCCCGGAAGTGCGAAACCCATGGTGGACAGGCCGTTGGAGACGAGACAGGTGTCCGGTTCGTACGCCGGGTAGAGACGGGCCATCCACATCTTCCCGGCGCCGGTGTCGGCGAGCACGATGTCCCGGCGGTCCAGCGCGGTGCGGACATCGGTCACCACGCGCTGCGGCACCAGGGGGAACGCGTCGTTGTCGCGGCCGTACCGGAGTTCTTCGTCGAGCAGCGCACGGATCTTCTCGCTGCTTCCCGAGTCGAAGGTGAGTCCGTCGGGCAGCGCGGCCGCGAGCGCATCCAGCGCCTGCGAGGGGTCGCCTTCGATGCCCACGGCGACCGGGTAGTGGGCGTCCACCTCGGCCGGGAAACGGTGCACGTGCACGATCCGCTTGTCGCCGTTCGGGTTGATCTTGACCGGGTCGAACTCCTGGATCTCGTAGCCCACGCAGATCAGCACATCGGCCGCGTCGAAGCCGAAGTTGCCGTAGTCGTGGCGCATGAAGCCGACCGCGCCGAGAGCGTTCGGGTGATCGTCGGGGATGACGCCCTTGCCGTGGAACGTGGTCGCCACCGGGATGTTCAGCCGCTCGGCGAACCGCACCAGAGTGGCCGAGGCCCCGGCCCTGGCCGCGCCGTGGCCTGCCAGCACGACAGGGTGGCGCGCGGCGGTGAGCACCTCGACCGCCCGTGCGACCTGGGAGGGCGACGGCGCGTCGGCGTGCACCGCGTCGACCTGCAAGGGTGCCAGTGGCTCGGCGGGAGGCTCGGCTTCGATGTCCTCCGGCACTGCCAGGAACACGGCGCCGGGGCGCTCGCTCTGCGCGGTCTTGAACGCCTTGCGCGTCATCTCCGGCACCGCGTCCGGACACTCGACGCGGGCCGCCCACTGGGTGACGGGAGCGAACATCGACACCAGGTCGATGACCTGGTGCGACTCCTTGTGGATACGGCGCAGTGACCCCTGCGCGGCCAGGGCCACCATCGGCGCGCTGTTGGTCATGGCATCCGCGGTGCCGAGCAGCAGATTGATCGCGCCGGGCCCCAGCGTGGCCGAGCACACTCCGGCCCGGCCGGTCAGCCGCCCGTAGATCTCTGCCATGAACGAGGCGGCCTGTTCGTGGCGCACCAGGACGTACCGGATCCCGGAGCCGTTCAGCGCGTCGACGAAGCGGATGTTCTCCTCGCCGGGAATCCCGAAGACGTACTCCACGCCCTCGGCCCGCAGGCAGCGCACCAACAGATGCGCGACGTCCTCCACCGCTGCCGTGTTCCGCGACCCGGTCGCGTCTTCGGTGCCCATGAGGCGAACGTAGGCACGCTCGCCTGCCCCGGCCACTCATCAGCCGCCGGCGGGCTGGCCGGTGGCGGGTACTTGGCCCGCGTCCGGACTTCACGCAACGGGGGCACCGCCGGGGCCATTCGGAGGCGTTGTGCTGGCGCTCGCCGCGGTCTGCCCGCACGCTGGATCCGGATGTGGACGCGCCGCCGCGCACCGTGCGGCGGCAGGGCTCTGGGAGGACCGTGTGACCGCTTCGTCGGCCGCCACCGATGCACCGCCGGCCCGGTACGACGACCTGCGTGCCCTGGTGTTCAACTGCACCCTCAAACGCTCGCCGGAGACGAGTAACACCCAGGGACTGATCGACCGCAGCACCGCCATCATGGACGCACAGGGTGTGCACGTCGATGTCGTACGGGCCGTGGACCACGACATCGCCACCGGTGTGTGGCCCGACATGACGGAGCACGGCTGGGAGACGGACGCCTGGCCGGACCTGTACCAGCAGGTCCTGGCGGCCGACATCCTCGTGCTGGCCGGCCCCATCTGGCTGGGCGACAACAGCTCCGTGACGAAGCAGGTGATCGAACGCCTCTACGCCTGCTCCAGCCTGCTCAACGAGGCCGGCCAGTACACCTATTACGGCCGCGTCGGCGGCTGCCTGATCACCGGCAACGAGGACGGCGTCAAGCACTGCGCCATGAACGTCCTCTACAGCCTGCAGCACCTGGGGTACACCATCCCTCCCCAGGCGGACGCCGGATGGATCGGCGAGGCAGGCCCCGGCCCCTCCTACCTCGACCCTGGATCGGGCGGCCCGGAAAACGACTTCACCAACCGCAACACCACCTTCATGACCTGGAACCTGCTCCACCTCGCGCGGGCGCTGAAGGACCTCGGTGGCATCCCCGCATACGGCAACCAACGCACCGCCTGGGACGCCGGCTGCCGCCACGACTACGAAAACCCCGAACACCGGTAGGAGAACCAAACGACCCCCAGGCCACTGACCTGGGGTTTCTCTCTGGAGCGGCTGACGAGAATCGAACTCGCGCTCTCAGCCTGGGAAGCTCGGATGCCCTGGCTGTGCACCCCTCGGCGATCTGGGGCTAAGGGTGCCTTGCGCCTCAGTTGACCGCCGAGTTGGTACCCGGTGTTCCCCGTGGTTCCCCCTACAACCGGTCGGCCGTGGTTTCGACATCGTTCCTCGGACGGTTCCGCTGTGAGGCACGGGCGGGGACCATTCGCACCATGGACGATGTGCGAGACGGCGTCATCGGTGTGTGGCGGGTCGGCTGGTCCGGCCGGCTCATGGGTTACGTGCTGGCTGCCGGCCCAGCGTGTGGGGCGCTGTCCGCCTGGCTGGGCGCGCTCTCCCACCCGGACGCGCAGTCCACGGGCCCCGCGGGGATCGCTACTGCCGTCGCGCTGGGGTTCGGCCTCTTCGCCTGGTGGGGGCTGCTGCGCCTACGCCTGGAACTCACGACGAACATGATCGTCATGGTGAATCCCTGGGGCACTCAACGTCTGCCGTGGTCGCGGGTGAGCACGGTGAGCCTCGGCAATTGGGGTGCGCAGTTCCACACGACGGACGGGTTCACGTACACGGCGTACGCCCTGAGTGGTCTGGCAGGTGGGACTCGGCAGGATGAGAGGTTCGCTGATGTGCGGCGGATCGTTGATGCCCAACTCCACAGTGGACAACCGCTTTAGGAGCGAGGTTGCGCGATCACGCGCGTGACCTGCGGATTCCCTACCTTGGGCAGACTCCGGCCGAACTCACCCCTGCGGACCCCGGTTCCCCGTGAGTCCCCGTCCGTTCTGGCACGAGAGTGGCACGGCCCGGCCCTCTCTGCCACGACCCCTCGATGCGAACTACGGGCGGGGCGGTCAGTGAGGTCTGCTGGGCCGGCCACTCGGCATCTTGGTGGCCCTGAAGGTCGCCTGCGGTCACGGCGGTTGCTGTACCTCCGTGCTGTACTGCATCGGCTCCGGAGGCAATGATGTCGGCGTGGAGACCGCCAATCTGATCTTGAACTACATCAAGGCCTTAGACGGTGTCCTATGTGGTGATCGCTCGTTGGTCTGTTCATGGGGCGGGGTACGTGGAGTTGGATTGTTCCGGACGGCTTGTGGGAGCTCGC
>NZ_JBIAQV010000035.1:0-82374 GCF_042889305.1 Streptomyces sp. NPDC002619
CGACATCTCGAAGCGTGGAGAACGGCCGCCTCCGCTGTCCCGGGAAGAACCGCAGATCAGCAGGTCGGGTGACGTGCGAGGTTAAACGTCAAGCTAAGAGGTTGTCTCACGTGGCAAGTTTCGCGAGCTTCTTGTAGCAGGTCAGGGCGGCGGCCAGGCCGAGGAAGGCGAGGAAGTGCGAGCCCTTTCGTTCGTATCGGACGGTGAGGCGGCGGTAGCCGAAGAGCCAGGCGATCGACCGTTCGATCTTCCAGCGGTGCCGACCGAGGCGTTCGCCGGACTCGATGCCGGGCCGCGCGATGCGCGCGACGAGCCCGCGCTCGCGCAGCCAGGCCAGGTGTTCGGCGGAGAAGTACGCCTTGTCCGCGCGGAGTTTGACGGGTCGGCGCCGCCGTGGTCCCCGGCGGGACCGGACGGCGGGTATGCCGCGGATGAGCGGCTTGAGGGCGAGGCTGTCGTGCATGTTCGCGCCGGACACGGCGGCGGCGAGCGGGATGCCCGGGCATCGGACAGCACGTGCAGCTTGCTGCCCTTCTTGCCGCGATCGACCGGGTTCGGCCCGGTCAGCGATCCCCCCTTTTGGCGCGAACGGACGCCGCGTCGACGATCGCCGAGGTCCAGTCCACCTCGCCCCGAGCCCCGAGTTCGTCCAGCACCGCCCGGTGCAGCCGACGCCACAGGCCGGCCTCGGTCCATACCGTGAAGCGGCGATGCGCGGTGGCGGGCGACGTGCCGAACGTCGGCAGCAGATGCCGCCAGGCACAGCCGCTGGTCAGCGCGTACACCACTGCCGTGAACACGGCCCGCTCGTCGCACGGAGCGGTCCCACCACCTTGCGGACGAGCAGCGAACGACGGCAGCAACGGGGCGGCCAGCTCCCAGAGTTCATCAGGAACCAGACGCTTCGATAGATCAGCACCCACGACCGGCAGCATGCCGCACGAACATCAAGTCACGTGAGACACCCTCTAAGCCTTGATTGGTGCGGCCGACCTGGCGGCCTGCTCGATCTTCGCGCAGTAGGCTGCACGGGCTTCCTCGTCGATCTGCTTCTCGTGTTCGGCGCGCACCCCGGTCCGGCCGTCGAGGCCCTCGCGCAGGATATCGGCGTGCCCGGCATGCCGGATGGACTCGCCGAGGACATGGACCATGATGGCGAACAGGTTCGTGTCGGCATAAGGCTCCGGCCACCACGGCACGTGGCCGGGGGCGTCGAGGGGAAGCTCGTTGATCGTCGCGTCCGAGTGTTCCCACGTGCGCCGGTAGAACCCGATGATCTGATCGCGGGTCTCGTCCTCGGTCGCCCACAGATCGCTGCCGTTGTAGTCTTGCCACCGGGGCAGCGGTTCCGGGGAAGGGCGGTCGAAGACCTCGCCGAAGTACCTGGCCTCGACGGTGGCCACGTGTTTGACCAGGCCGAGGAGGTTGGTCCCGGTCGCTGTCAAAGGTCGGCGGGCGTCGTATTCGGACAAGCCGTCGAGTTTCCAGAGCAGCGCCTTGCGGTCCCGCCGCAGTCTCCCGTGCAGGTTGTCTTTCGCGAATTCATCGATCATGCGGCATGAGCCTGCCATGGGCTGCTCGTGGTCTCAAGATCCCGTACGTGGTCCGCAATGACTGGCAGAGCCGAGGCCTGGCCATGGCCGCCGCCCTGACCTGCTACAAGAAGCTCGCGAAACTTGCCACGTGAGACAACCTCTAAGCCGGTGCGAGGTTCTCTATGCACTGGGTGATGTCGATCCTGAGTGGCGAGTGTCGCGGGTAGACGGTCGGGCTTAACCCCGATCGGGCAGAGGCGAGGACCTGGTATCGGCGCCCACCGGGTCGCCCGGCAGGAGCCCGAGCTGGACGACCAGGTCGAGCAGGGCGGCGCGGACAGCGGCGCCGTCCAGGGTGTGCTGGTCGAAGACGTGCCGGACGGCGACCCGTCCGACGACCAAGGGCAGCTCAGACTCAGCCCAACCCGAACACGGGCGATGAAGATGAGGATGGCGACACCAGAAGCTGATGCTTGATCCACAGCGGAACGGGCGTCGTTGTACGCAAACCGGGCGTCTGATCTCGGCTCCTTGAACGTTTCGGCGAATGGTGTGCGATGCCGAGGCGGGTTGGGGTGGGTGGGTTCGGCGCTGCTGGTCGGCGTCGGCGGTGGGGTCAGTTTTGACGGTTGGGTAGGGGGGCTGGAGCAGGTGGCGCGGCCGAAGGAGCCGGTGGCGGTGGCGCTTTGGGCGTGCCGGCCGCGGATGGCGAGGGCGCAGCGGGCGGTGCCGCCGTGCTCGTCGAGGACGAGGCTGATGAGGGGGTCCTGGCCGAGGGGTACCTGGACGGTTTTGCGTCAGGGCAGGCGGGTCTTGTGGACGGTGGCGGCTTTCCCGGCCTCGCTGCGGGCCTGGTAGGTGAGGTCGGCGGTGCCGGTGCCGGTGACTTCGTAGGTCACGGCGGCGGTGGGGGTGTGCTTCTTGTGGGCGCTCTCGTTGTCGCCGTCGGTGCCGAGGACGCCGTACAGGACGAGTCCGCCGCAGGCGGCGAGGACGGCGGCGGCGACGAGGAGGCCGGCGCGGTCGGGGCGCTTCAGTTGTTGCCGGGCCGATCGGCAGGGTCGGCTTCCGCAGCGGATTCCGAGTTTCTTTTCTCCTTGCTCATGAAGCTTCCTTTTGTCTCGGACGGCCCGTAAGTGGGGGCCGTGAATTGAGATGTCCGGGTTTTCTTTCTTTGTGTGTCCGCGGCGCTCCGGGCCGGAATCGGGCCCTTATACACGACGCCATGCCGTGGTTTCCAATGCCCGGACAAATCGGACGTCGAAATTGAGTCACCGATGAAATGCCGGAATTGTGTGATCGCTTGACGTGGCGTCATCAGGGCGACCACCGAGGCGGTACGCGTCGTCGAACCAGGCATCGGCCAGCGGCACGGTCACCGTCACCGCCGTCAGGGACGACGAGGCGTCTTTGATCGTGACATGAGCCCGTTCCACCTCCGCGTCACGCTCGATGAACACCTCGGGCCCGCGTGTGCCCTCGCGCCACGCGATGTCCTGCCCGGCATCGAGCGCGTCCATGGCCTCCTGCCAGTGCCGCAGATCGTCCGGGCACACCCAGGTCCTGAGGCTTCCTCGCACGAACGGCGTCTCGACCAGAAACTCTCCGGCCCGCGCCCCGGCCGCGCCCAGGCCCTGCGGATGCTGCCTTCCACCGAGCCGGAGGACGACGCTGTTGCCCTCGCCCCTCAGGCGGATCAGATCGATCGGTCCTCGGCCACCGGTGCCCCCTCCCTCTCGTCCTTCACAGCTGATCCCCTCGAAGCTGCACGTGAGTCCGCTCGCCGTATGCGTCCGTGATGTCGACGGTGATGTTCCCCCGTCAGGGCGAGGGAGAGACCGGCGGTGCGGTGGTCGGGGCCGGGGCACTGCAGGTTGCTCGGCCGAAGGTGCCCTCGGCGACGGAGCGGGAGGCCGGTCGGCCGTGGACCCTCAGCGTGCATTCGGCGTGGCCGCCTTTCTCGCCGAGGAGGATGTCCATGGTGGGGGGCGTGCCGTCGGCCGGCATGGAGATGTGCTTGGTCCAGGGCAGTTGGGCGGGTGTGAGCGTGCCGCCGCGTAGGGCGGGGCCGCTGCCCGTGCTGACAGAGACGCTGACTTTTGCTGTGCCGGTGACGGTGTAGGTGACGTCGTAGGTTGGGATCTTCGCTGCCTTTTCCGGCTCCTCGTCCTGCCCAAAGAGCGCGACCGCCAGGATGAGGACAACCGCTGTGACGGTGAGCAGAGCGATCCCGCCGATGAGGAGGCGTCTGGGCGTTGGGCGCCACGAGCCGGTCGAGGTGTCGGCTTCGGGATGCTCGCCGGGACCTTCGCCGTCCGCTTGCGTGGATGTCGGCGTCGACTCGGTGGGGGTCATGGCTTGTTCTCTCCCAAGGGTTCTGGTGAAGAAGTCGGCTGGTTATACCGGATTGCCGGGCGGGAAATCCACCGTGGTAGCAAATCCGTCTTATTGGCATAGCTGAATATCGGGGCTTGATATGCCCGAAGGATCAGATATCCCCTATGGGCATTCGCTTGACATGGGCTCGTCCAACCTCCAAGAATCTCGGCCGTTTGGCCTGTCGATCTCTCAACATGCCTCCGATGGGTGCGTGTTGGACTTCAGGAGGCCACGTACGGAAGCCATCCGGAGCAGGTACGGGATAGCTGTTTCGTTGCGCCGTCTGGGCGCGGCGGATGAGAACTGGAGGTTCTCTTCGTGGTATCGAGACACAGACGGTTGCTGGCCGTCGTGGTGGCGGGAGCGCTGTTCGCCCCGCTGCTGCAGACCCCGGCATTCGCTGCGGCGAAAGGGTCAGGAGGCGGCGGGCCAGGAATCGTCGACACGATCGCGGGCTGGTTCTCCGACGACGGCAAAGAAGAGCATAAACCCACACACTCCAAGGACCCCGACGTCCCGCAGCGCCAGCACCTCCCCAGGGGCAAGAAGGCGCCCAAGGCCACACGGGTGAAGGAGCTGACCGGCAAGCGCACAGCCAACGCGCGCTACTGGCGGCTCTCGGACGGACGTATCGAAGCCGAGATATCGTCGCGGGCGACGGCATACCGCGCGGGCACGGAGTGGAAGCCCATCGACACCACAGTGTCGGGGACCGGACGCAAGGGCTTTGACTACGCCAACACCAGTAACGCGGGGCGCAGTTACTTCGGTTCCGATCCGCGGCGGCTGATGCGGTACGAGGCGGAGTCGGGCGAGGCTGTCACCTTCGGACTAGTGGACGGTGGCCGCGACAGCGGGAAGCTGAAGCTCCAGGCGAGGGCCGCGACGGTCAGCTACCCCGATGCGCTGGGCGGAGCCGACCTCGTCTACAACGTTCGGGCGGGTGAGGTGAAGGAGGACATCGTCCTCAACGAGCGGCCCACCGCCGCCCAGCGCTTCACCTTCCGGATCACCACGAACGGGCTCACCCCCAAGCTGCGCAAGAGCGGCGCCATCGACCTGATCGGGGAGCTGTCCAAGAAACCCGTACTGACCATCCCGGCGCCCTTCATGACCGACGCCGAGAAGGCACGCAGCGGCGCGGTCAGCCAGCGGCTGGTGAAGGACGGCAAGGGCTGGCGGCTCACCGTCACACCCGACGCGAAGTGGCTGGCCGCTTCCGAGCGCCGGTATCCGGTCGCCATCGACCCCACGGTCGTGGTCGCCACGCAGGTGCCCGGTATGCAGGACACCATGATCGCGTCGCAGGCGCCGACGTTCAACTACAACGACAACGATGGCAACGGCACACGCTATCCGCTGAACGTCGGCACCAACGCCTTCGGCACCATCCGGTCTCTGGTGAAGTTCCCGCTCGGCGCCATACCGGCAAATACCAAGATCGACAACGCGCACCTCAGCCTGTACTACGACAAGACGCACACCACCAACGCCAACAGCGTGACCATCGAGGCCCACCGGGCCACCGCGGCCTGGGACGAGACCACCGCCACGTGGAACAGCGCCAACGGCATCACCGGTGAGCTGTCGGGCACCACCGTCACCGTCGACGACGGCGACGCCGGGACGACGGCCGCGGTGGGGGTGTGGCCGGTACAGGCCACCACCGGCGGGATCAACGTCGGCAACGACTACGCGTACAACAAGAACACCGCCACGGGTGAGTCGTACACCTGGCAGCCCAAGCTGCTCGAGTCCGGCCTCTACCGGGTCGACGTGCACCACGCCGGCACCGCCGACGCGACCACCGCAGCCCCGTACACGATGATGTACAACGGCGGAACCGAGGCGTACACGGTCAACCAGACCACGGGCACCTCCGGTGTGTGGACGACGCTGGATTCGCACACCTTCGCCGTCGGTACGGCGGGCAAGGTGGTGCTCGGCGACACGGGTGACTCCACCAAGCGCACCATCGCCGACGCCGTCCGGTTCACCAAGGCCGCGATCGCGACCAAGGGCGCCAACGCCGCGAACAGCGTGCGGCACTCCTTCTCGGTCACCGACACGGTCCAGTCCTGGATCAACGGCACCTACACCAACAACGGCTTCGTGCTGAAAGCGGCCGACGAGTCCGTGCTGGGCAAGGGCGGACCGAGCTATGTCTCGTCCGAGCTCAACAACAACGAAGTACCGGCTTCGTACAATCCCGGGCGGCTTGACGAGATCGTGGTCGCCCCCAAGCTGACGGTCGTCTACGGCCGTCCGGGTGTCACGCTCGCGGCGCCGACCACGATCCATGACACCGGTGCGGAGCTGTCCTGGTCCGCGTACGCCGACCCGTCCACCGCCACCGGCGACGACATCGTCGAGTACCAGGTGCACCGTGGTACGACACCGGACTTCAAGCCGTCGGCGGCCACGCTCGTCGCGCCCGTCTCCAAGAACACCACGAAGTACACCGACTCCTCCGCGGAACCCAGCACCACCTACGCCGAGGACGGTGTCCACTCCTATTACTACATGGTCGCGGTGAAGACCCAGGACGGGCAGCTGATCACCGCGCCGACCCAACGGGCCACAGTGCCCTCCGCCACCCGGACCACGCAGATCATTCAGACTGGAACCACCGACACGACCCTGTCCTCCACCGAGTCGACCACGGCTCATGACACCGTCAGCAACAACGGCGCGGCGCAGAAGTGGCTCGCCGTCGGCAACAACTCCTCCACGCTCGGTGTCACCAGAGCCCTGCTGAAGTTCCCGACGCCCACTCCACTGCCGCCGGGCGCCCGGCTGCTCGGTGCTTCGGTCAACCTCTGGGGTGCCTCCACCACCAGCCATGCGACCGGTGCGGCCTTCGATCTGCACGGTCTGGGCAAGGATTTCGACGCGGCCGCCGCCACCTGGACCAAGGCGAATGCCACCACCAACTGGACTGCACCGGGTGGCGACTTCGGCTCGTTGCAGTCGCAGCAGTCGAACGGGGCGACGACCGATGAGTCCGGCTGGCACAGCTTTGGCGTCACCTCCCTCGCGCAAAGCTGGCTGGACGATCCGGCGAGCAACAAGGGCGTCCTGCTCAAGCTCGACAACGAGACGACCACCGGGCCGCAGGAACAGACCATGTTCCTGTCCTCCGAGGCCAACGAGGCACAACTGAGGCCCCAGCTGTCGCTGACCTACACGGACACCACCCGGACGTACTCCGCGCCTGAGACGCCGGCCCGGATGATCCCCGGTGACACCATCTCCACACCGGTGACCGTCACCAACACCACCGACTCCCGCTGGAAGACCAGCGACTACGTCCTGTCGTACCACTGGTCGCTGCCCGACGGCACCGATGTCACCAACGGCGGCAACCAGATCCAGACGACAATCCCGGAGGGCATGGAGGGCGGCTACCTCCTGGCCGGGGAGACCGGGACATTGAACGCGCAGGTGAAGGCGCCAACCAACTCGGACTCCGGCAACAAGCGCACCGAGTACGACCTGACCTGGGACGTCTACAACAAGACGACCGGCCAGTGGCTCTCCCAGTCCGCGGGCATCACGGGTATCAGCCAGCGTGTCGCGGTGGAGGACCCGACCTCGGACCAGCTCGGCCTGGAGAAGTTCTACTCCTACACCGGCAAGAACACCGGCGCCGGTTCGACGCTGATGAACAACGTCCACGCCGGCAACAACGTGTGGTCCTACAACGTCTTCAGCAACCCGGGCCGTGGTCTGTCGACCTTCGCCCGGCTGAGCTACAACTCGCTGGACACCTCCGATACGGGGCTTGGCCAGGGCTGGTCGGGTCAGGCGGCGGCTCCGCTGCGGATGGGCGGCGCACTCGACTTCCACCCGAACCCGAATCCGACCGAGGTGATGCTCCCGGACGGCGACGGTACCTCGCACATCTTCCGCTGGGACTCGGCGACCAGCACCTGGAAGGCACCCGCCGGCGTGCACTACCTGCTGGAGCAGGTCGCCGGTGTCGACTGCAACCCGGACAAGGAAGCCGCTATGCGGGCGTGGAAGATGACCCGCCCGGACCGCACGCGGTTCTGGTACGACTGCGACGGCTACCTCACCTCGGTCGTGGACAAGAACGGCAACACCCAGACGTACACATACGAGAAGCTCACGTCCGGCAACAAGCGGGCCAAGCTGCTGCGGTACATCACCGACCCGGCGGGGCGCAAGTCGCTGACCATCGACTACTACGCGAAGGGTGACAGCTACCCGTACTTCGACGCGACCGGTGCGAGGCAGACGGGGTCCAATCTCACCAACCCGGAGATCATCGACCACGTCAAGTCGATGACCGATGTCTCGGACCGCACGGTCTCCTTCGTCTACAGCGACAAGGGCCTGCTGGGCGAGGTGACCGACGGCGCCGGCTCATCGCAGCCGAAGGTCTTCGGGTTCACCTACGACGCTACGCAGGGCAACAAGAACGTCAAGCTCGTCAAGGTCACCGACCCGCGTGGCCATGCGACCTCGCTGGACTACTACTACCCCCAGACCGACGACGACCCGAAGTTCCACTGGCGGGCCAAGAAGATCACGGACCGGCTCAGCGGAGAAACGCTCTTCGAGTACACGGACCCCGATGGCACGGCCGGTTCGACGATCCAGACGAAGGTCACGGACGCCGAGAACCACGCCACCACCTATGTGACGGACGGCTTCGGCCACGCAACGCAGATCACCAATGCCAAGTCCCAGGCAACGAACTTGGGTTGGGACGCCGACAACAACGTGACGCGTCTTGAGGAGGCCAACGGCGCGGTCACGACGTACGTCTACGACCAGAAGACCGGCTATCCGCTGGAGCAGAAGGACGCCGAGGCCAACAAGAACGGCACGGCCCCCGCGACCTTCACTTACCAAACGGGCCTGGGCGGTTACACCGCCGACCTGGACCAGAAGACGTCGCCAGAAGGCCGCGGCTGGCAGTTCGGCTACGACGCCTTCGGCAACCTGAAGACGGTCACCGACCCCAAGGGCGTCGCAACCCCGACGGCGGGCGACTACACCACGAAGTACGAGTACGACTCCTACGGTGAACTGACCAAGGCCACCGACGCCAACGGCCACGCCACGACGTACAGCGGGTTCGAGCCCACGGGCTATCCGAAGACGATCACGGATGCGAAGTCGAACGCGACGACGTTCGTCTACGACGAGCGGGGTCAGGTCACCAAGGTCACCGATGCCAACAGCAAGGTGTCTACGCAGACGTACGACGCCTACGGGCGTCCGCTGGTCAACACAGTCCCCAAGGACCAAGCCGCGGGAGTCTTGATCACGACCCCGGCACCGGAGTACGACGCCAACGACAACGTCACCAAGTCGACGGCGCCCAACGGCGCAGTCTCCACGGCGGTATACGACGACGCGGACCAGGTCACCTCGGCGACGGCGCCGGCGAACAACCAGACCAGCCCGCGCACCACGTCGTACGCCTATGACAAGGTCGGCAACCTGAGTTCGACGACCGAGCCGAAGGGCACGGCGACGACGGATGCGACCGACTTCGTCACGACGAATTACTACGACGAGATCTACCAGCTGACGTCCGTGGTCAACGCCGATCAGGACAAGGTCAGTTACGAGTACGACGACGTCGGCAACGTCACCAAGGTCATTGACCCGAAGAAGAACGCGACCGCCGACACCACCGACTACACCACGAAGACTGACTACGACTTTGACCACCGGGTCACACAGGTCACGGACGCGGCCGGCAAGACCACCAGACGGGGTTACGACAAGGACTCGCTGGTCACCTCCGCCACGGACGCGGAGAACAACACCACGCTCATCACCTATGACGAGCGGGGCAAACAGTCCGAGGTGAAGGTCCCGCACGACGGCACCTCGTCGATCACGTACCGGTCGACAAAGTACGAGTACGACCAGATCGGCAACACGACCAAAGTGATCACCCCGCGGGCCGTCGCCGCCGGTACGACCACGGCGTTCACCTCGCGTACCGAGTACGACGAGCTGAACCGGCCGGTCAAGCAGTACCAGCCCTACGACCCGGCGGACAGCCGCTACAACGACCCGAACGTCTACACCGAGACCACCTACGACAAGGTCGGCCGGGTCACGAAGACCTCCCTGCCGCCGTCGGACGGTGAGACGGTCCGCAACGACACCACCTACAGCTACTTCGACAACGGCTGGGCGAGATCGTCCACCGACCCGTGGGACATCGCCACCACGTACGACTACAACGAGCTGGGTCAGCAGGCCAAGCGGACCCTGACCTCGGCGGGCGGCTCCTCGGACCGCACGATGACCTGGGACTACTACCCGGACGGCTCGCTGAAGTCCCGCGCGGACGACGGCGTCCCGGCCGGCAAGTCCGTGGTCCTGGTGGACAACTCCGACACCCAGAACACCTCGAAGACCGGCACCTGGACGAAGGGAGACATACCCGGCCAGCAGGGCTACAACCACGAGACCCACGCGGCGGGCACTGGCATGGACGCCTTCACGTGGACGCTCAACATCCCCAAGGACGGCACGTACACCGCGTACGTGAAGTTCCCGAAGGTGACGGGCGCCGCGACGACGGCCAAGTACACGCTGACGTACGACGGCGGAACGATCGACAAGACGATCGACCAGAACGCCACCGCCAACCAGAACACCTGGGTCTCGCTGGGCTCCTACGCCTTCAAGCAGGGCAACGCCGCGAAGCTGCAGCTGTTCCAGAACAGCGGCGGCACGGTCGTCGCCGATGGCGTCAAGCTCGTCCGGGACACCAGCGGCGACCCGGCCGACACGGAGAAGGACAACTTCGCCTACACCTACGACCTCAACGGCAACCTGACCAAGATCGACGACACGTCATCGACCGCGAAGATCGACAATTACGGGATCGCCTACACGGGCCTCAACCAGGTCCAGAAGGTGACCGAGTCGCTGGCCGGGACGGAGAAGAAGTCGACGTCGTACACGTACGACGCGAACAGCCTGACCGACACGGTCACGCACCCCGACCAGTTCTCCAAGTACACCTACGACCTGCGCGACCTGGTGAAGACGGTCTCGGTCGGCAAGACCGCCACGGACTCCTCACCGAAGGTGACGTCGTACACGTACACCGACCGCGGCCAGACACTGAAGGAGACCAAGGCCAACGACAACACCGTCGACTACACCTACTACCTCGACGCAGCACTGAAGACGTCGACGGAGAAGAAGCCGAACGGCACCCTCGTCTCCTCGCACACCTACGCCTACGACCCGAACGGGAACAAGTCGCAGGACGTCGCGAAGAAGATGAACGCCGACAACCACGCGGCGTACCTCGAGTCGACCACGGACTACACCTACGACCCGGCCGACCGGCTGAAGCAGTCGGTGAAGACCGGCAACGGCGCGGGCACCGAGACGTACGTCCACGACGACAACGCCAACGTCATCAGCCAGACCGTCAAGAACGTCATCACCAACTACGACTACGACCGTAACCGCCTGCTGAGTGCCACGGCCACCGGCACTTCGAAGGCGAACTACAACTACGACCCGTTCGGCCGCCAGGAATCCGTCACCTCGGACGGGAAGATCGTTTCCCGGAGCGTGTACGACGGCTTCGACCACGTCATCGAGTCCCAGCAGGCGGACTCCACAGGCGCGTTGAAGTCGACGACGTACACCTTCGACCCGCTGGACCGGACCGCCTCCAAGACCGCCGACGGCAAGACGACGGACTTCGAGTACCTGGGCCTCTCGTCCGAGGTCCTGGACGAGAAGGTCGCCGGCACGCTGACCAAGTCGTACCAGTACAGCCCGTGGGGCGAGCGACTGTCGCAGGTCACGCACAACACGGACGGCACGACCGATGACGGCTACTACGGCTACAACAGCCACACCGACGTCGAGACCCTCACCGACAGCAACGGCGACACCAAGGCGACGTACGGCTACACCGCTTACGGCTCCGACGACACGTCCGAGTTCACGGGCATCGACAAGCCCGACGCGGCCGACCCGACGAAGGACGAGTACAACCCGTACCGCTTCAACGCCAAGCGCTGGGACGCCCAATCCGGCACCTACGACATGGGCTTCCGCGACTACAACCCGGGCCTCAACCGCTTCACCACCCGGGACATGTACAACGGCGCACTCGCCGACATGGGGCTCGGGATCGATCCGTACACCGGCAACCGGTACGCCTTCGGCGGCGGCAATCCCACCAGCTTCATAGAGGTGGATGGTCACACCAGCTGCGACATCACGGGTACCTGCGGCGGAGGAAAGCAGCGTGAAACCCCGCAGGTCAAGCAGGAAAAGGCCGAGGGGCAGTGGCTAAAATCGAACCTCGTCGGCGAGATTAAGATCGGCGTCTTCGCGCCGCCCGTCGCGCCGTTGGCAGAAGGAGCAGAGGCGGCCGAGGCGTGGGCGATTCCCCGAATCATCAGTCTCCTCAAGACAGATCCCATCAAGATCCGCTGGGGTGATATCTATGAGCGGCCCGAAGAACTGACAGACCCCCAGTGGGACACAGTTGTTGACAACTGTCAGGCAACGTACGGTCTGCGCGAATCACAATGCCGCGATCTGCCGGTCTACGTGGTCGACGGAAAGCAGACACCGAAGATCGCCATCAACGATGCGTCAGCAATCGCCACCGGCCACCCCTTCCTGCTGCACTATAACGGTGGCGGAAAGGAGAAAACGCTCAACCGTGAGCTTGCGGGCTGCAGTTCCTGGTGGAAAAGAGGTGGTGGTGTCCAGAGCTGTGACGAGTACCCCTTCGCCACATCCATGGAGGGAGGGGTAGGCTCCCAGCTTATGGGTGTGCCGTGGGCGGAGCAACAAACCCAGGGCACTACAATCTCAGCGTTCTACAGAACGAACAAGATCAAACGAGGGGATCCGTACCTGGTGGCCGTGATAAACGTGCGCCAAGTCAACGGAATCTACGTGGCGCCATGAGGGATGGTGACAGCATGAGCCAGCTCCTTTGGGCTGATGGGGTCAGCACGCAGTATTCGCTGATCTCGATTCGAGACTTCGGTACTGCCGACAACCCCGTGGCGGAGACGGGCGAAGAAGAGGTGATCTACTCGCCTGGCCAGATTTTCGTCGCTTCGCGTTCCGATGTCGACGGGGATGTCCGTGTCGAAGTCTGGCTCGGCACACCAGGTCCTGATAGCGGGCGCCGCGTGATGGATTCCGTGATGAATTTTTCGTCAGGAATCATGAGTGTCACCGATCCCGGAGATTTGGACGAAGAGTCGCTTCGGCTGCCCGAGCCTGGACCGTGGTGTGTCAGCGTGTGCGTGCAGGGCGAACCGAGGCCGCACACTGTGTCCCTGTTCCTTCAACCGGGAGAGCCGACGGAAATCGGCGCATCGGTCCGGTCCTAGCTGGAACGCTTGCTGCTCTGGCGGATCCAGCGTGGGCGCAGCGCCCCTTGTGAAAACGGCCGTGCCGGGATGCTCCGGCACGGCCGTGCTCTGTTGGTACGTGAAGGCCTGGGGCTCCTGTGGGGTGCGGAAACTCACGCATGGCTTGTGACCAGGCGCTTTGTGATGGACGGCCATCCTGGCACGCTCGGACTGCATGGCACTGCGCATGCTCTACCTGATCTTCCTCCGGCTCCTCGGGCTGCTCCTGCTGCTCTCACGCAGGGACAGCACCAAGGACGTCGAGCTCCTCGCGTTGCGCCATGAGAACGCGGTGCTGCGCCGCCGGCTCGGGGTACGACCGCGGCTGACCTGGCCGGAGCGTGCCGTGCTCGCCGCCCTCGGTCGGCACCTCCCAGGCCGCTTGCGCCAGCACCGCCTGGTCACCCCGGGCACTTTGCTCACCTGGCACCACCGGCTCGTCCGCTGGAAGGGGAAACAG
The DNA here is from genome assembly GCF_042889305.1 of Streptomyces sp. NPDC002619. NCBI lineage: Bacteria > Bacillati > Actinomycetota > Actinomycetes > Kitasatosporales > Streptomycetaceae > Streptomyces > Streptomyces sp. NPDC002619. The sequence continues at coordinate 13,779 of NZ_JBIAQV010000035.1, forward strand.
CAGTCGGCGCGCACCGGACGGCCGCCGATCTCCGAGGAGCTCACCGCCCTGATCCTGCGGCTGGCCCGGGAGAACCCGACGTGGGGCTCGACGCATCCAGGGTGAGCTCAAGCGCCTGGGGCACCGCGTCGCCGCCTCCACCATCCGCCGCATCCGGCGCAGCGCCGGGCTCGGCCCAGCACCCCGACGTGGCCCGGGCACCGGACCGACCTGGCGTGAATTCGTGCGCGCCCAGGCCTCCGGCATCCTGGCCGCTGACTTCTTCCACATCGACACCACCGCGTTGACCCGGCTGTACGCGTTCGCGGTCATGGAGGTCGGCACCCGGACGGTCCACATCCTCGGCGTCACCGCGCACCCGACCGCAGCCTGGGCCACCCAGCTCGCCCGTAACCTCCTTGCCGACCTCGGCGATCGAGCCTCCGGCTTCCGCTACCTGGTACGCGACCGGGACAGCCGCTACACCCAGGCCTTCGACGCCGCCTTCACCAGCGAGAACATCAAGATCCTCAAAACGGCGCCGCAGGCGCCGAAGATGAACGCCCACGCGGAGCGGTTCATCTGCAGCGTCCGAGCCGAATGCACCGACCGGATCCTGATCTACAACGAGCCCCACGCCCGGCATGTCCTCGCCCAGTACGCCGCGCACCACAACCGCGGACGACCGCACCGCGCCCTGCAACTTCGAGCCCCCGCCGACGACTCGAACGTTATGCCCTTCCCCGCGCAGCGCATCCAGCGCCACGACACCCTCGGCGGACTGATCCACGAGTACCGCGACACAGCCTGACGCACATCAGATCTGGGCACGCGAACGTACAGCTCACAAGCCGTTCGAGACTATTGGCCCCCCACAGGCATCCTCCACGAGTACGAACATGCCGCTTGACCCGCACGGACGAGGTTTTCGGCAAGGGCACCGTCGACGCGGTCGCCCAACCCCCTCTGGATACAGCCCGATTGCGGGAGATCACCGATGTACTCGCCTCCTCCTGACCCGGACACCGAACAGCGCATGCGGGCCCATCATGCCCGCGCTGCGAAGGCCCTGGCGGTCCAGACCGAGCCGGGGGGCTGGGGGTGGCCGGGCACATTCGCCGCCTCCGACGGGGTGGTAGACCTCAGGGATCCAGTCCAGCGGTCGGCACAGCTCGCTGGCGCGGGTCGGCGGGTCTCGGCCATCGTGAGCTCATGCCCGGCCCGCAGCCGAGTAGCGGTCGGTCGGACGCCTTCTTCGGCAGCCGCCGCCCCCCATCTCGCTTCCGCAGTCCTCAGAAGATCCATGGCCGCGTCCGCCAGGCCGCGCAGATCGGCGGCGGGGAGTCCTCATCCATGTTCAGCGTCAACGACCCGCGATGGCGGTTGGCGGTGTAGGAAGCGGGTGCCTCGAGCGGTGCCCGCCATGACAAGCTGTGCTTTCCACTGCCCAGTCCCAGGAGGTCACCATGGCTACAGAGTCTCCATCGCCCGAAGAGCCGGTTGACGGCGAGAGCCGTTCCCTCTCGCCCGACGATGACGGCCAGTACGACTTGAAGCGCAAGTTTCGGGAGGCTTTGGCGCGCAAGCGTGGTATGCAGGCGGACGCCACTGACCTCACTGCGAGCACCAACACGTCGAAGGTCCACGGCGCGCACGGCCCGGCCGCGAGTCAGCGGTCGTTCCGTCGAAAGAGCGGCGGCTGAGTCCCATAACGGCCTCAAGACGGGACTCGGCAGCGTCAAGCGATGTCTGGCGCTGGCCGGTTGGGCCGCGACCAACGACGACATCGAGCGGTCCGCCCTGGACAACGACTCCGAACCGGCCGCCTCGCGGAACTCCTGCGCACGCAAGGACGGAAGAGGCGATGAGGCTGTCCACCGCCGCACTCGACGCCCTGGTCGAAGAGGCGATCGTCGATGCCTACGACGAGCACGAACAGCTCGCCGCCTTCCAGGCGGTCATCGAGGACCGCCTGGCCCTGCCGTTCACCACCGTCGTGCTCGGCATCCCCGTGACCGTCACCGCCCTCCAGGACCGGCCCGGCAGCCCCATCGCCGCCTGGTGCAGATACGGCCGGCACGCTCAGGCGATCGGCCTCCTCGACCTACCGCTGCCAGGCCCACGGCGGCCGCGCAGCCCTGGCAGAGCGTCGACCGCTCGGCCGGGCGGCAAAGGCGTTGGCGGCTGCAGCCCGCCTGCACCGGCGGCACGCCTCCTCGCGGATCATGGCAGGGTGGGCGTCGTGATGACCCGGGACGAACTGATGAGCACGCTGTCGGGTCTGCGACAGGCGCGGATCGGCGCGCATCGCGCGCCGCACAAGCCGCTGCTGGTGCTGTGGCTGCTGGGCCGGTTCGTCACCTCGGGGAGTACCGCGGTCACCTACGACGAAGCCGAAGGCCCCGTCAGCCGGCTGATCAACGACTTCGGTCCGGCGATGACCAACCCGTCACAGGCCAAGCAGCGTGCCGCGATGCCCTTCGTGCACCTGGAACGCACCCTGTGGGACCTGCGTGACAGCGTCGGCCAGCCGATACGTCCGACCGATCCGGATCGGGGAGCATGGCTGCGCGCCCAAGGCGCCCACGGCCGTATGCACCCCGAAGTGGAGAGGCTGCTCGCCGACCCGGGCACCGTGGCGGCGGCTGCCGGGCTCCTGCTCCAGCAGCACTTCACCCCAGCGCTGGAAGCACCCATCTGTGACGCCGTCAGCCTCGAGCCGGCCCGCTGGGCTGCGCAAGCGATCTCCGTCCCGGGACCAAGACAGCGGCGAGCACGGCGGCCCGGTTTCGTCGAGGACGTCCTGCACGCCTACGCCTACGCATGTGCCTTTTGCGGGTTCGATGGCGCCATCGGCCGCAATCCCGTGGGCCTGGAGGCCGCCCATGTGCGCTGGCACAGCCAAGACGGGCCGGACGAAGTGAACAACGGGCTGGCGCTCTGCTCCCTGCACCACACACTCTTCGACCTCGGCGTGCTGGGACTCGGGCCGGACCTGCGGATCCAGGTCTCCCGCTGGTACGTGGCCCGAAGCACGGCCGGGCAGGCTGTTGACGCCCTGCACGGCAAACGTGTTGCGACGCCTCGGCCTGGCCACTGGGCCATCGATGCGCAGTACGTCGACTGGCACCAGCGGCAGGTCTTCAAGCGCCCCGCAGCGCATGCTGCATGACCTGTACCAAGGAAGCTCGAGCACTCGCAGACAGCCGCACCGTCTGGTGACGAGGCACCAATCACCGCGGGCCGATCAGGCGGAGGTTTCCTGGCTGTCCATGAGGTGCTGGATCGCGGCCAGGATCCCTTCCACGGCGGCGGGCTGGTCGGCGAGGGTGCTCAGGGGGATCGAGGGCCAGCCTTTGTAGCCTTTCTGTCGTTGCACCTCCAGCTTCTTCTCCAACTCGGGAACGGCCGGCAGCGACTGCGCGAACGCGGCCGCACGATCCGGGCCGAGGTGGTGGGTGACCGATCCGAAGCTGAAAGCGAGTTCTTCCTTGGGAGGGTTGTCGTACAGGGACAGCGTCCAGATCGGCACCTGGCGGCCGGCGACGGGATAGTAGACGGACATGCTCGGGTAGGTGGCGTATCCGCCCTCCAACCGCCCCCTGGCTGCCGCGTGATCGAGCAGAGCGGTCGCGATCTGCCTCGGTAGTGGGGCCAGGCGCGTGCCAAGCGCCGCGTCCATGTCGGCGCGCGTGGTCCGGTGTGTGCTGCGGCGGCCGGCAGGGGACTTTGCTGCCGTGGCGACCTCCCCGTGGATGCGCGGGACGAGGACGCGGAGGTCTCCGTTGCCCCGGTACTGGGTCAGTTCGATGGCGTACACGTCGGTCTGCCGCATCTGCCGGTTCAGGAACTCGACGATCGCCCTCAGCTCCAGCGGGATCCGGTCCGCGACGAACAGCAGCCGCATCTGGCCGGCGGTCAGCCGTTCCTCGACTGTCGCCCAGAACTCTTGGCGGGAGCGGTCGCCGAGGAACTCCCCGTATGCCTCTTCCAGCGGCCGGCCGTCCGCGGCGCAGGTCTCCTCGAAGCAACGCTGAAGCAGTGCTCCAGGCCAGTAACGTGCTCCGTTCGCCGCGTAGTCCAGCATCTGGCCCACCACCTCGCGCCGGATACGTGTATCGCTTGCCCGCTTCACCTCCACCAGCGTCGGCACCCCGTCGGCGTCGACGAAGAGGTGGTCCAGCCAGTACGCCGGAGCACCATCCGCACTCGTTGCGACCCCCATCTCCCGCGCCACCAGCACGAGCCTGAGCGGCTGGCCGTCAGCCAGTGAGCCGAAATCCAGCATCCTCGGATGGCGCGCGAGAAGTTCTTGGAACTCCGCCTCGGTCTCGAACGCGGCCGGCTCCAGGGCCTGCAGATCCGCACCCAGAACAAATACCGGCTGATCACTCACTTGCTGCTCCCACCCGTGATCTCGCGGTCGTGGTCAATGATCGTTTCCGCATGGCCGCCCCCGGTGAGGAAAGCGGCAAGGGCCTGATCGTAGAGTCGGCTCCCGCCACAGACAGACGCATCCGGAAAGTTGGCAGGCGGTTCGTCCCGGCCATCGCCGCTGACCTCGTACAGCACCGTGCAGCAGGTCGGGACCGCAGGCGGCGGGCGCCGCGGGAATCGCCGCTAGGGACAGGATTCGCCGAATTTGACGGCCGTGAACGTCACGGGCTGTCCCTTCAGCTCGGCGCCGGCGCTCGGGGTTTGGCTACACACGTGCCAGTTGCTCTCCACCAGCACCCAACGATCCTCTGCCGAGGCGTCCTTGACGCTAATCGACGTGCTGCTGTCGAGGGCAGCGCGCGCCGCCTTTACCGACTTTCCCTTGAAGTTCGGCATCTTGCCTCCGGCCGCCGACGACACCGTCTGGTCCTTGGCCGGGCACGTCTCCTCCAGTTTGACCGCGCCGAAGTCCAGGGTGGTGTCGGTCGGCACTACCCTGCCGGTAGCGACGTTCTGGCTGCAGACCTTCCAGTTCCGGTCGAAGGCCTGCATCCGGCCGCGGCCCAGAGCATCGTGCGACGTCAGCGAGTAGAAGCCTTGGCTCTGGGCGGCATCCTGCGCGGACTGCAGTCCCATGCCGACGAAGTTCGGGACGGTCTTGGGAGTGGTGGCGGTCGGCTTGCTGTCCTGCGTGGGCTTGCCGGCGTCCGCAGCTGCGGTGGCCGAAGCCGACGGGGTGGTGCCGTGGGAGGCCGTGGTGCTGTTTGCCGGGTCGCAGGCCACGAGTACGCCGGTTGCGGCGCACGCGAGGACAACGCTGATGATGCGGGTGTGCATGGATTCCCCCGATTGGTGCCGGTACAGGCGGAACACGGTAGATCATCTGTGAAGAAGATGTGAACTACCGTCATCCGACCGTTACCTGGTGTGCATGTCGCTGAAGCGGCAGTGACCGGCGCTGCTGGGCGAGGGCGTTGCGGGGCGTCCCGGTGTTGACGGAGTGCGGCCCGGCGAGGGTACGGCTTCGACGCGTGTGATGTCCTCTTGATTGCCTGTCAGGCAAGATCACCGGTTGTGGTACGAGTGTCGATTATGTGCGGGCGGCATGGATAATCTGTGTTCCCCGGTCCCTTCTGCTGTGTGGTGCCGGTCAGCACCAGGAGGAGGCTGCCGTGGGGAACACCCCTGACGTCCTGCCGGACCAAAGACTCGACGAACCGGGGGACCCCGACGAAGCAGGAGTGGCAACGGAAGAAGCCGCTGCGGCTCATGTTCCTGTCCGCCGTCGCTTGCGCGCATGGTCTCGTTTCGCCACTTGGGGCTCCTTAGCCGTGGATGAGCCTCGCAATATCCTTTTTGTGTATCGACGGAGACCCAGTACGTGGCAAGCAAGAGTGGTAGTGAATCGGCGAAGAGCTGTGGCGGCCTGGTCGTCATTGCGGTGATCGCCGCCCTGATGACGCAGTGTGGGGCAAGGACGGCAACTCCCACACGAGTTCGAACTCTCCGGCCAGCCCGGCCGCGAGTGCGGCGAGTCATGCGGCGAAGCCCGCCGCGAGTCGGCCAAAGAAGGTGACGATGTCGCTTGCCGAGATCGTCACCACGCCTGGAACGCTCCAGCAGTTCAAGAAGTTCGTCGCCGAGTACGGCAACGCTGATCAGAAACAGGCGGTCCAGCACCTGACGAAATGGCGCGGGTACGGTCGCAAGGCCTACCCGGCCATCGAGGTGGACTCCGACTATCCGACGGTCGACTACGAGGCTTCGGACGCCACAAACGAGACTCTCGCTCTCGAAGAGCAGTCCCAGTACATCGCCGAGGCATTCGCCGCATGGTGGCAGACGGATGAAACATCGGTCATCCAGGTCTTCGACCGTGGCGGCAATACACCGCAGGTACGTCCTGCATCCGGCCCGACAGCGTCGAAGCGCACGGGTCGTGCCTGAACAGCTGACGTGAGCAGACCCTGAGCCCTGCCGGCGCCTCGGGCACGCGGCAGGCAGCCTGCCTGCCGGGCGGAAGCCGGTTCGTGCGTCCACCCCCAGGCCGCGCACCAGACAAGGAGACCGTGTACGTGTACGACGAGGAAGCGGCCAGGGCGCGGTTCCTTGAGGCGGGGTGCAGCCCCGAGGAGGCCGACACGCTGGTGAATGCAGGCATCGATCCTGACATCGTCGGAGCCCATGCCCGCGACGCCGTGGGCTTCGCCTCCGCCGCCGCCTTTCACGATCTGGCCGACCCCAACCATTATCTGCAGGCCGCGGGCGGCGATGCGGACGAGGCTTGGAGGCAGTGGGCGAAGGACTCCGTGGAGGGTTCCTTGTACGAAGGGCAGGACGAGGACGCAGAGGCGGACGAGGGAAACGACGGCGAAGGGAACGCCGCAGGGGATGACGACGATGGCGAGGACGCTCGCGGCGTCTACGGATGGGTGAGCGCCTACATCGCCAGCGTCGGCCCGGGGGAGTACACCATCGAGCTGTACGACGACCTGAGCATGCCGGGCAACGGCACCCACGTGGACACTCTGAGCTTCTCCCTGCCCCCCACGATTCCTGCCAGCTCGCCGGCCGAGCGGGGTGCCTGCGTCATCAAGGCGGCCACCGAAGAGCTCGCCGACTACGGATGCATACCAGCCTCCGACTTCCAGGGCAGCGGCGACAGTTTCAGCGTGCAGGTCCGCGCAAGCGGCCGCGCCCGGCAGTGGCTCGAGGACCAACGGCCGCCGATAGAAAAGTTCGAACTGCTGCTGGCCGGGCTGCAGGGCCTGCTGGACGAACTGGCGACCGTGCACTCAGATCGCGCCCATCCCCGCATCGGCGCCATTCCGCAACCGCACCCGGGCCGACCGGAGCCGGCTGTGCAGGGCGGTGCTGAGGGCTCGATCGTCGACTGGGATAACCGGGAAGCATTCCTGCAGGCTGTCGCTGCCGAACGGCCGGACATCGTCCAGGTCGAGCGGTACCAAGGTGGCTGGGGCAAGCGTCTTGACGGGGCAGAAGGCCTGAAGCATCCCAGTCTGCGCGGCCTGAAGCGGGTGCGGGCTGAAGCGGCGCAGCGTGATAGCGAAGTGAGCGGCTTCACCGCGGTGTTCCGCTCCGGCGACGTCGTGCACCGCTACCAGGTCCAGGCCGACTGGGTCGAGGACCTGGAAGAGCGTTTGGACGACTGGGACAAGCGCGTGAGGGTGGTGCGGGATGAGCAGGCCCGATTCCCCGACCTCAAGCAGTGGGGAAAGCAGCTCTACCAGGCCCTGCTCGGCGACGGTCAGTTCATGGCGGCTGAAACACCCCCAGCCCAAGACAGCCGGGGCGAGGATCTCGCCCGCAGTATGTTCGGCCCCGACTGCCCAGTGGAATCGCATGACATCCGGCGCGCCCTTGCCAAGGCGCGGGCCAAGCGGGTCGACATCCTCCTTGAGCGGCAGCGGGCGCAGTGGCAGACCGCCGTCCCAGCCTGGGCGGCACGACTGGCCGCCTCGCCGGACTTCCAAGAGGGCACGACGGCAGAACGCGCCATGCTGGCCAGCAACCTCCTGTACGCGCACCACCCCATGGCTGACACACCAGACCTTGTCCGCCTGCTCCGCACCGCGGCTGCCGACCTGCTGGCTTGAGACGACACGAGCGCAACGGATCGCCGGACAGCGCATCATCGCCTGTTGGCGGTGGGGGCGCCGTAGGTACAGCCTGGGATTCAGACACTGTCGAAGGAAGCGATCGTGGGGGGTGGGAGTGAACAAGGGGCAGTATCCGAAGGGGCGGTGCAGGGCGTGTGGTCGGACTCTGGGCCTGCACGAGGGCAAGGTCACCGTCCACCCCGCCCGTGGCAGCAGCGGACCGTGTCCGGGCAGTCGGCGTGGACCTGCGCAGACTGCGACGACGAGGCCCCTGAGGTCGACGCGCGGAGTCTGCGGGCGTTGAAGCCGATGGTCCGGGCGTACATGCCACGAAACGTGCCGCTGTGGTTTCCCGAATGGGAGGGCGTGGCGATGCCGTCCATAGCGCTTCCGGCCGGCCAAGAACGCATAGCGGTCTGGATACCTGAGCGGCGCCGGTCCACCCTCCGGCTGATCAACGAGATCCTGGCGGTGCGAGCGCGCCCGGACTGGGACGACGAGCTCGGGTGCTGGATGGTCTCGCGCGGGCACTTCACCGCACTGGCCGAGGGACTGCTGCGACGCTATCCGTGTGTGGCCGTGGCACGCGAGTTCAACCGTGCGGAAGTGTGCACTGCGTCGTGCAAGAACGCGTCGGGTCCGTATTGCACATGCTCCTGCCAGGCCCGCAACCACGGTGGCGGTGAGTGGATGGCCGGATGGCGCACCACATCTGGACCCGCCCGTGACGTCGGTGGGTTTTGGTGGACGTGGCTCCTTGCCGAGAAGGCGGCGTCGCGGCCCGCTGTGGAGGGGCAGACCGAACCAAAGCGGCGAGTGCAGGGTCACGCACAGGGAACGGTTGCCCCTAACCCGGCTGGTGGTGACTCGCGTGAAAGTGTCTCAGGCGGTTCGCGTGAAAGTGTCCAGCTGGAATGTGCTGTGACCCGCGATGATGCGGGGTCCGTGCTTTGAGGAGAGTGGACATCTAGGCACGAAATCGCAGGACAGTTTGACGCGAGTTCAGATAAAAAAGTTGGTATGGACCTGTTGTTTTCTATTATGGGCTGAGGAGCCCGGCGAGGGAGTGCGTGGCCGTGTCGCCCCTTGCGCTGATCTTCTGTAAGAGGGACTCCAGGCAGGCTTGGGTGGGCGCCGAGATTGTGGGGATGAGCAGGACAGATAGCCCCGGACATACCGACCTCGGCGAGGAGGGCAGACCCCCACGCGTGGGGACGGGACGTTGACGTCAGTTGCGCCACCAAGGACGGCCACGATAGACCCCCACGCGTGGGGACGGGACACCGCCCGCACCCCTGCCGAAGCAGCAGCCTGGGATAGACCCCCACGCGTGGGGACGGGACCTTGCTGACCTGTGCGGCTGGTCCTGCTTGCGCGGGATTTTACCGTCCTTTACTCAGGAGCGAAGGGGTTTCCAATCAGGCCTGACCGGGTCCTTGCACCCATGGCCCATCGGCTGGTCGCCTCCTGGGGCTGGAACGAGACGAACTGGGCCTCACGGTGGGCGGCTTCCGGAATGTTGGGTGCGTTGCTGCTTCGCGTCATTGAGGCCCGTGCATCATGAAAACTGCACGTCAGAGGGCCTGGTGTGCGTAGGCATCAGGAAGCTCGGGCAGGTCCGGAGCGGTAGTCCACCGACAAGATCATCCGTCAGCGGGCGACTTCCCGGTTCAATGCCAGAAAGTTATGATTCATGCCAGTTTGTCAAGCAGCCCTGGTGGTCGGCGTGTTCGTGGCGGCGAGTGGCTTTGCGGGGACGGTTGTCACAGGCTGTTCGGGGAGTCGGTAGGTTGCGGGCGCGGTCTTGATCAGCAGGTTCTTGCGTGCCCAGGCGCTGAGGTGTTGTGCGAGGGTGCTGTGTTTGACGGTGTTCAGCGCAGCGGTGATCTCACGGGCGTGCCAGGGGCGGTGAGGATCGGTGGCCATGACCGCGAGGACGTCTTCAGGGCGGACGGCGACCTTGGAGGGCCGCGGCGGTCCGTCCGGGATCTTGAAGGTGGCCGGCCCGGTCTTGATGAGGATCTGGCGCCTGGCCCACCGGATCAGCTCACCGGTCAGGTCGCTGCGGTCCAGCCGTAGCAGGGTGGCCAGTTCGATGGCGCGCCACTCACGCTCTGGGGCGGTGCCCATCGCGGCGAGCACATCTTCGAGCCTGCTGGTGTGCATCGGGACCGCAGGCGGCAACAGCGTCTGGGCCGTCACGGACGGGTCCTGCTGCGGGGCCGGGTTCTGGCCGGGCCGACCGGGCGGAGCTGCTGTCGGTGCGGGGACGGGAGTGTCCTGCTGAGGGAAGTGGACGATGATGTCGAGGGCGGTGACCGGCGTGCTGACGCAGGGGCGGTCCTCGTCGGACCGGCGGTGTCCGTAACGAGCGGAGACGCCCTTGACGGTGCGCGCGCTGATCCGTGGCCGTCGCGGTGGCAGCAGGGCGCCGGTGACTGCCTTGGTGATCGGGCCGGTCAGCTCGCTGCCGGCGTCGGGCACGATGGCGGCCCCACGGGTGACGCTGTCGCGGGCGGCGACCAAGGCTGCGGTGAAGCAGGCCCGGTCCGGATCACATCCGGACACGGCATCGGTGGCGTCCAGCATCGCCATGCGCAAAAGCTGGTGGACCGTCAGCAGCGCCCACATCTCCTGGCGCAGGCCCTGAGGGTCACCCGACCGCAGCACGCGGCCCTTGAGCATGGTGTGACGGATCGCCAGGAACGTCACCTCGATCTCCCACCGCTCATGGTAGAGGGCCAGCAGGTCTTTGGCCGGGTGGCGGCGCATATCGGTCAGCGTGGTCACCAGCCGGTACTCGCCCCGATGGGTGCTGCCGTCCGCGCAGGTGACGGTGACGGTCGCGGTGACGACACGGACCGGGACCCCGGCGATGACCGACAGGAAGGAACCGTCGGCCAGGACCTGCAGCACGGCGGGCCTGCGCGAGGAGCAGATCCGCAGCAGCAGCGCCGCCTTCGAGGCGTGCACGGCGCGGACGAAGGCGTTCGCGTCGAATCCGCGGTCGGCGAGCACCAGCATGTCCTGCCGCAGGTGGCCGACCAGCTGCAAGGCAGCCTCCACCTCGCCGCGATACGGGCCGACGACCGCACCGAGTAGAGATCGCGTCCCCGTCTCGGCCAAGGCCATCACTGCCAGCAGCGGGAAGGCGGCCACCCCGGCGGCGACTTTGTACCGGCCCAGCCAGGCCACGTTGTCGCCGGTCTCTGGGACGCGGGTGGACCGGCAGCCGTCGAACGCGACCGTGCGCAGACCCCGCCAGGACACGCCCCTCGTGCACGGGCGCCCCAGCGGACCTGCCACAACCTCGAACAACTCCCGCAACGGGTCCGGTCCCACCCGCCGACGCACACAGGCCAGACCCGCCGCAGTCACCGACGCCACGAGGCGTCCTGCCTGCCGCAACGCTCCGGCCAGGGTGTCCCACACCCGCCCGTAGGAAGCGTCGGGGAACAGGGCCAGCGCCAGCACGAAGTACACCGCCACCCGCGCTGGCACCGTCCGCGTCCGCCCCCGACGGCCTGGCCGGTCAAGGACATCGTCGACCAGTTCGAAGGGGAGATAACGGGTCAGAGCCCCGAGATGCCCCGGAGCGAACACCCCGCGGGCGGTCGTGAGGGCCTGAGTCAGCGTCGTCGTGCCACACTGGTCCGTCAATGGGACCCCCGGTGTTGGTCTGTCTTGGTCGACGACTCAACTTCCGGAGGTCCCGTCCCGTTCTCCCGGCCCACCGCTTCGACACACCGCCGCCGGGTGCTTGACAAGCGGCAACTTCACATAACTTTCTGGCATTGCTTCCCGGTTCGTCAGCACCAGCAGGGCCCGCACCAGCGCGGTCGCCCACCTCGGATCCGTGCGGACCTTGCCGAGAACTCTCCAGTTCTTCAGATGGGCGAAGCCGTGCTCGACCGGGGCCCGCACCGCGGCCAGCGCCTTGTTGGACAGTTTCTGACCTCGGGTCAGGGGCCGGTTCCGGGCCGCCTTGTAACCGGTGATCACCGCCGGGTCGGCGTCGGGAGGACCGTCGTCGAGGCCGACGAACCCCAGGTCAGCGATGGCGCCGAGCCCGGCGGCCCGCAACTTGGTGGTGAGCTTGTCGTGTCGGCAGGCGGTGATCTCCGACGTGCGTCCGGGCCGCACCGCGGAGATCCATACCAGTCGGCCGCGGTCGTCGGTGAGCGCGATCACGAGCAGGCCATGGCATTTGTGCTTGCCCGAGTAGTTCGGCCGGTTGTCCGCTCCGGTGCGGCGACGGGTGCGTATGAGGGAGCCGTCCAGCAGGACCACTCCGCCGCCCTTCCGGGCGATCTTCTTCAGGGCCCGGTCCAGGCGCGGGGCGCGGGCGGCCAGCAGGCCGACGACCTCCCTGACCCACCGCGCGACGGTGGTGCGGTGCACCCCGTTCCCGCCGGCCAGGTCGCCGGGCCGCTGGTCACAGCGCAGCACCGCCAGCACGATGGCGGCGATCTTCCCCGCGGGCAACGCCCGCCACCGCGAGCCGATCCTCTTCAGGTGGCCGCGTATCAGGTCGGCGAGATAGTTCAAGGTGGCGCTCGACAGCGGCAGGCGGGCGGTGTAGACAAGGTCGTCAGGGCCCTCGACGGTGTCGTTGTTTTTCTTCACACCAAACTCAACTACCGTCGGGGGCCCGCCAGTTACGGTCCTGACCGCCACGGCGTCCGCGCGGTCACGAGCGGGCGGTGAACCGCCCGTCGGGCCGCTTGTGCAGCCAGCCGCGGTCGGCGAGCTTGGTCATCTTCGCCCGCAAAGGTTCCAGCTTGCCGCGAACCGAGGCATCCAGGCCCAGCCGCTCACCGACCGCCCTGACCTGCACCGGGCCGTCGGCCTCCCGCACGATCGCCAGGATCTTGCGGTAGTCGCCGGGCAACGCGCCCTCGTCGGCCGCGTCGCTGCGGTGTGGGATGAGCAGTACCGCCCGCCCGGCCACCTTCGCCGATACCGGAGCGACAGCCTCGGCGTCGGCCTGGGCCTGCTCGGCCAAGCGGTTCAACACCCGCTCCGCGATCGCCAGTTCATCCCGCTCGACCTGGATCTCCTGGAGTTCCTTGGCCAACTCCTCGGCGAGAGCGTCCAGTTCACTCCGCCGGGCGGTGATCCACTGCCGCTCCTGCATCCCGCGCCCTCCCGCGTTCTCACGGCGTGCCGACCTGCTGACGGATCGTAGGCGGGGGTCGGTCGTGGGCGCAGCCGAACCCGGCATCCCGCCGGAGCCCCGGACCTGCCCGATGATCTACGCCATGGTCATCGGCCGCCGACCGGCACGAGCACCCAACTCGCCATTCACACCAGACCCGTGACCTGCGACTTCACGATGCACACCGCTCATTGGGCCGGGGCGCGTGTCCACGGTTGGACTGAACCGTTCCGGGTTCGGTAGGGACTCGATCGTTTGAGAGGATCGAGTTATGGCACGTCCTTCCCAGTACCCGCTTGAGCTGCGCCGTCGTGCGGTGCGGATGGTCGCCGAGGTGCGACCGGAGTACGACACCGAGTGGGCCGCGATGAAAGCAGTCGCCCAGAAACTGGGCATCGGCACGACCGAGACCTTGCGCAAGTGGGTCCGGCAGGACCAGATCGACGCCGGCGCCCGTCCGGGCACGACGACGGAGGAGTCGGCCGAGCTGAAGCGGCTGAAGAAGGAGAATGCCGAGCTGAAGCGGGCGAACGACATCCTGAAGGCTGCGGCGTCTTTCTTCGCGGCCGAGCTCGACCGGCCACACACACGCTCGTAGCGTTCATCGACGAGCACAAGGACCGCTTCGGCGGCGTCGAGCCGATCTGCCGGGTCCTCACCGACCACGACTGCAAGATCGCACCGTCCACCTACTACGCCCACCACAAACGCCAGGCCGCACCCGCAGCCCGCACCGTCCGCGACGCCGAGCTGAAGACCCTCATCACAGAGGCGTACGAGGCCAACTACCGTGTCTATGGCGCGCGGAAGATTTGGCGACACCTGAACAGGCACGACCACACCGTGGCCCGCTGCACCGTTGAACGCCTCATGCGCGAGCTCGGGATCACCGGCGCGTTCCGCGGCAAGCGGGTGATCACCACGATCCCCGACGCGAGCGCCGAACGGGCCCCGGATCTCATAGACCGCGACTTCGTCGCCCCGGCGCCGAACCGCTGCTGGGTCGCCGACTTCACCCACGTCGCCACGTTCGCCGGCGTCGTCTACGTCGCCTTCGTCGTGGACACCTTCTCCCGCCGTATCGTCGGCTGGTCAGCGGCCACTTCGAAGGAGACAAGGCTCGTCCTGGACGCCCTGGAGATGGCCCTGTGGCAGCGCGCCCGGGACCAACACCCCTACCAGCCGGGCGAGTTGATACATCATTCCGATGCCGGTTCGCAGTACACGTCGTTCGCGCTCGCCGAGCACCTCGACCGGGCAGGAATCGCCGCGTCGATCGGATCGGTCGGTGACGCGTACGACAACGCCCTGATGGAGTCCACGATCGGCCTGTTCAAGACCGAGTTGATCAAACCCCGCCGCCCCTGGAAGACACTCTCCGAGGTCGAGCTGGCCACCGCCGAGTGGGTCGACTGGTACTGCCACCGCCGACTACACGGTGAGATCGGGCACATCCCACCCGTCGAATACGAGACCAATCACTACCGCGCAACCACGAAACCCCAGGTCACAGTCACGACCTAGAGTCTCGATCAAACCCGGAACGGTTCACAGTCCGGAATGGTTCCCGCATGCCCGGGTGTAATGGGGATGAGAGGTAGTCTCAGGAGCGCACTATGGATATGGATGAACCTCAGGCCTGCGGTCCTCCTGCACGGCAGCTGCCGGACCAGCTGCGCGCGGTCGGGCCGGGCTGGCACTCCCTGCTCCTGCGGCTGCACGAGCAACTCCTTCTCCTCGACCCGGGCTATCAGCTGGACGACCTGAAGGAGAAGCTCGGCGGGGTTCGTATCCGGATCGTCGGCACCTCGGCACCTGCGTGCGCAGATGCACGAGCCCTGGTTGCTGCCGCCGAAGAGCAATCCGCGACCATCTGTGAGTTCTGTGGGGCATCCGGACGCCGAAGAACACGCAGTGACACCAAGGGGGGCTGGATCAAAGCAGTGTGCGACGACTGTCACCGTGCCTGGTCCAACCACACCATCGTGATCATCAACGGTTCCGTGCACAACCGGGAGACCGGTCGGCGATAGGGCCCCGCGTAGACGGCGGCCTGGAATACGTGAGCAATCAAGTACACACACGCTTAGGTGGAGATAGTGTGTGTGTATATTGCCAACATACTTCATCCCGGAAAAGGGGGTGGCGGTCCGTGTACGCTGGGAGTATGACGGACAACGCCGCTTCATCGGTTGGCCCTCTTGTCACTGGCTCCGAGATCGCTCGGTTGGCCGGAGTCACTCGGGCCGCTGTCTCCAATTGGCGTCGACGCTACGAGGACTTTCCCGCGCCAGCGGGAGGTGCCACGAACAGTCCGCTCTACGCGCTCACCGAGGTCCAGGAGTGGCTGGACAAACAGCGCAAAGGCCAGGAAGTATCACCCGAGGTCGAACTGTGGCAGGCCATGCGGGCCGCGTACGGGGAACAGATGGTCGCTGGGCTGGCGCAGGTGGCTGGGGTGCTGGCCGGCGAGCGTGAACCGAGACTGCCGGATGACATCACCACCCGTGTACACGAACTCGCCTCGACTGAAGCGCCCGTCGACCTCGTAAACGGACTGACTGAACGTTTCATGGACTCCGCTCGGCGGGCGGGATCGGACCAGGTAACTCCCGAGCGTGTGGTCCGTGCTATCTGCCACTTCGCTCCTGAGCTGCCAGCCGACGCCACAGTCTTCGATCCAGCCTGCGGAATCGGGGTGCTGCTCCTGTCTGTCGCTTCCAAACCGAAGATGCGTTGCTTCGGCCAGGAGATGGATGCTGACAGCGCTCGGTTCGCACAGCTTCGCGCCGACCTCCTGGGCCGATCAGGAGTGCGTATCGTGGCAGGCGATTCACTGCGCGCAGACGAATGGCCTGACCTCAAGGCGGATTTGGTCATCTGTGACCCACCGGCCGGCGTGACCGAGTGGGGACGAGAGGAGCTGCTACTCGACTCCCGCTGGGAACTCGGTACCCCGTCCAAGGCCGAAGGGGAGCTCGCGTGGCTCCAGCACGCCTATGCGCACACCGAGCCCGGCGGCCAGGTACTCATGGTCATGCCCGCCTCAGTCGCCTACCGCAAGGCAGGCCGCCGCATCCGAGCAGAACTCGTACGCCGGGGCATCGTGCGCCAAGTGGTCGCCCTGCCACCAGGGACGGCGACCTCTCACGCCCTGCCCGTCCACCTTTGGTGTTTGCAGCGTCCCGAGAACACGGGAGGTGCGGATACGAACCACACCGTGCGCATGGTCGACCTGACCGGCAACAGCCCCGATGGGAGCCTGGAACCACGCCCCGACCAGGTCGCCGACGTGCCGCTGATCGAACTCCTCGACGACACCGTCGACCTGACCCCCGGCAGCCATCTCCGGTCCCGGCACCGCGACTATCCCGGTGAATACACCGCCCTGCGCAAGGAACTCGAGGACCAAATCCGTCAACTCGCCGCCCTCCTGCCTGAGCTTGCGCCAGGCGGCGGACCGGGCTCACTGGAAAGCGCCACCACCAGTGTTGCAGATCTCGCCCGCGCCGGACTTGTCGAGTACGACGGCCCGGAACCCGTCTCGGCCAGCGAGCAGCTCGACACGGACTACCTTCAGGGATTCCTGCGCAGCTCCGTCAACACTCGCCGGACCACAAGTGCCAGCGGGACCTACCGCCTTGACAGCAGGAGCGCACGTATCCCCCGCATGGGCATCGACGCGCAGCGTCGATACGGTGCTGCTTTCCGATCCCTGTCCGCATTCGAGGAAGGAATGCGCAAGGTTGACGAGCTGAGCCGGCAGCTCGCCGACGTCGCCCGTGACGGCCTAGCCACGGGGGCCCTGGCGCCGGAGGAGTAAGGACTGTGCGGGACACCCCGGTGGGTGCCCCGCACCGGTCTGCGCCGGTCGGTCAGGCAGCGCGTGGCAGAAACGGGCTTGGAGTTCCACTCCACGTCACACTCAGGGCTTCGCGAGCGCGAGTGCAGGCGACGAAGAGGAGACAGCGCTCCCGGAGCAGGTCGGCGTCGTGCTGCAGCGAATCCACCTCGCGTGGGGTGATCTCACGGGCGAACGGGACGGAGCCCTCGTTGACACCGAGGACGGACACCGCCCGGAACTCCAGCCCCTTCATTGCGTGCATCGTTGCCAGCCGTACGCCCTCAGTCCCCTGCGCGACTTGCCCTTTGACCCGGAGCACCGGGACGCCGGCAGCCTTCAGTTTCTCCTCGGCCGCGTCCAGGGAGAGATTGAAGCGCGCGCACACACCGACCTCGTGCGGTGCGAGGCCCTCGGCGAGCAACGCCCGGACCCGGTCCACCAGGGCCTCAGTCTCCTCCTGCCGGGTCGCGTACCCCTGCACCTGGGGGCGGCGCCCGTGTAGCAGGGAGCGATACCCGGCCAGCGAGTCCATTCCCTCGCCCTCGAGGGCCTCAATGGTGACGGGCGCGAGGAGCCGCGCCGACCAGGCGAGGATCTCCTCGGTGGAGCGGTAATTGACCCGCAACCGGAAGCTGCGGCCGGCCGTAACGATGCCCAGCGAGCCGAGCGACACCCGAGAGTCGTAGATCCGCTGGTGCGGGTCGCCGGTGACGAACAGGTCGTCGGGGCCAGGGGAGACGGCGGCGCGCAGCACACGCCACTGCGCAGGATGCAGGTCCTGTGCCTCGTCCACGACGACATGGGCGTACACAGCCGGCTCGTCGGCGAGGAGTTCCGCCGCGCGGGCGCAGACCCGCAAGTGTGTGGTCTCGCCGCGATCGCGCAGGAACTGTTCGAACCGCTCTACGCCGTTCCACACCTCCCGGCGACGCGTGGGGCCGAGGCCTGTGCCGCGGCCGCGGCGGCTTGCACCGAGGTAGGAGTCGAGGTCACGGAGGTTCTGGCCGAGAACGACGTGACGGTACTCCTGGGCCAGGAACTGGGCGGTGAACGACAGATCGAGCTGTTTGACGGCCTTCTCCCACAACTGCCGCTGTTCCCGGTCCCCGATCGGTTTGGGCGGGGCCGCCGACTTCGCGCGCACGACGCCGTTCGCATAGGCGTCGACCGTCGTCACGTCGACCCGCGCCAGTAGCTTCTCGTCCTCGTCGAGGAGCAGACCGAGCATCTCGCGCAGTCCGGCGGCGAGCGCGTTCGTGTACGTGGTGAGCAGGATACGGCCGTCCTCGGAACGGCCGAGCAGGTGCTTGACCCGATGCAGGGCAGCCACCGTCTTGCCCGTCCCAGGGCCGCCGGTGACCTGGACGGGACCCCCGTACGAGGTGCGGTAGGCGACGCGCCGCTGGGAGGGGTGGAGGAAGACCCGCCAGGCCTCGAACGGCTTCTCCAGGATCTCCTCCAGCTCCTGCGGCCCGGTGACCAGGCGAATGCGTGCTGGAGTGTTGGCTATCACCGTGGCCAAGTCTTCGACCGGCTCGGCGGGCGCGTCGGCGGGCCGACGGACGGCCACGACGTCCCGGTAGACCTCTTCCGGGCTGAAGCCCTCGGCAAGGTACTGCAGCACCTCCAGCTGATCCTCCGGCAGGAGCGTGGCAAACGCCTCCAGTTGGGCCTTGTCCACCAATGAACGTGCGGCGCGCAGCACTTGGTCGTCGATGCCAAGCTCGCGCAGCGTGCCGTCGGAGACGTCCGCGAACAGCAGCCGAGGAGCCGTGCGTGCGGCCGTCTCGTACAGCGGCGTCAGCTCGTCCAAGGCGACAGCGTTGCGTACCTCCAGGGCCCGGGTCGCGGAGTTCGCGCTGTACAGACGCTTCGCCGCCCAGGTATAGGCGTCGTCGTGCGGCAGGACATTGACCAGGAGGAACATGTCGCTGCCGTCGTCGGGCGCGAGGACGACGCCGCGCCAGAAGTCGGTGATGCGAACGGTGCGCATCCGCGGGTCACGGGCATTCTCGACAGACTCCAGATGCAGTCCTTTATCCGCGTTGAGTGCGGCGACGCTCAGGGCCTGGAATTTCGCCATGGCCTTGCGCACTCCGGCTCGGACCGGCTTCTCCAGAGTGTCGTAGCCGTCCCAGAAGCTCTGGGCAAAGGCGAGCCGGGGCATGAGGTCTCTTCCTTTCTACCTGACGGGTATTTCATGATCGTCATCATGGGTTGCTCCGGCCAGCCGTCCGGCGATCTGCCGGAGAGCCAACAGAAGTTGTCCGGGCTCGCCGGAAAGGTCGAGGCTGTGCTGATACAGCCGCACTCCCCGCCCATCCGGCCCTGCCGACGTTCCGCGCACCTCATGAAAGCGCTCGGGCTGCCGTCCGGCCGCATACACCAGGTGCGCCTCGCGTAGGCCGAGCACGGTGGCGTACGCAAGCGCCTGGTACAGGTCGGCGTTGAGAAGTCCGTCGGCCTTCTCCACCTTGTACTTGGCGTCGACGACGGCGAGCGGAATGCGGCCATCGCCGGTGCGGACGACGAGATCTGGGCGCATCCCCACGAGACCCGCGGTGTCAAGGTGGTGGCGGTCTTGGAGGCGCGCGGTCAGGCCGTGCTCCCGAAGGGCCTCACGCAGGGCGACAGTCACGAAGTCCTCGAACAGCTTGTTCATGTCGAGCAGGAAGCCGTCCACGGCGAGTGGATCCGACCCGGCCGGCCGGTGTTCCGGTGAGGCGCCCCGCAGGACGGCCTCGGCGAGCCGCAGCGCAGGCTGGTAGCGGGAGTTCAGGCGCGACGGCTGCCAACGCGGCAGTTCCTGCCCCCGCACCAGGGGCAGCGCGTCGGCGAGACGCACGCGCTGATGGGCGAGGCGCCGCCGGACAAGCCCGGGAACACCCGGCAGCCGCAGCAACCGATCGGCGGCGGCGCGCAGAATGCGGTTCTCGGCAGTGTCGGCGGTGTAAGCGTCATAGGCGATCTCCACAGGCGGCGTACGGCCGAAGTGCCGCCGGATCTGCTCGGCCTCGCGCAGCCGCCCACGCACGACCAGCGCGGACTCCTCCACTTCCCGGTAGCCCTGGAGGACCCCCCGCCGCAGCGCCGCGTCGATCTGCCGCTCCACGGCGTACGCGAGCGCGGGAACGACATCGTCGTACGCTCCGGTGTCGACGGTGCCCTCCCGGCTGTCGCGCCAGGCTCGTGCCGGATCGAGGCTGAACCCGAGGAGGAAGAACAGCCGGCTCACGGGGGTCTTGGGCATGATCCGTACGACCGGGCCGCCGGGCGTGCGCACGGCGCCGACCCGGCTACCCGCCCGCAGCAGCCAGTGCCCGTCCCGGCCGGGATCGGGGGTTGCGCTCTGCAGGATGCCGGAGGCGGCCAGGGCCCGCCCGGCCTCGGAGCCCAGCGGAACGGAGACGGCAGGCCCGTACTCGCGCAGCGCCACCTCAAGCACGGTCACGGGAGCTGCTCGCGCAGCGAGTCGAGGCCGTAGCGGGCGGCGATGTCGAGACCCTCGCCGTAGTGGTGCTCCTCGAGCAGCGGCAGAATCTTCGTGCGCCAGGCCCGTTCAAGGCCGCCGTCGCGGTACACGCCCGGCTTCATCAAGTACGAAGGGCCGATGGCGAAGTCGGCGTCGTCGATGCGGGCGTTGAGGACGTCAAGGAGCCGGGCGGGCACCAGGTCCCTGCCCTCGCGCTTCAGCCAGCGTGCGAGCAGCCCGGCGGTCGGCTCGGTGCGCGGGGACAGCTCCACGAACGCGAAACGGCGCCGCATCGCCGCGTCGACCAGGGCGATCGACCGGTCGACGGTGTTCATCGTGCCGATCACGAAGAGATTCGGCGGCAGTGCGAAGTCGTCCCCGGAGTAGGTGAGACGGACAGATCTTGTCCGGTACTCCAGGAGGAAGTACAGCTCGCCGAAGACCTTCGCCAGATTGGCGCGGTTGATCTCGTCGATGATCAGGAAGTGGGGGACGTGCCGGTTGCCCTCGCGGGAGGCGAGATCGGCGAGTTCCCGCAGCGGGCCTGCCGTCAGCCGAAACGCCACCTCCCGCGTCTCAGGATCCTCCACGGGCCGGAACCCCTCGAAGAAATCCTCGTAGGCGTACGAAGGGTGGAACTGCACGATCTTGACCTGTTCCGGGCCGCCGCCGAAGTACTCGGCCAGCTTCATCGCTAGGTACGTCTTACCCGTGCCCGGCGGTCCATAGAGCACCAACTGCCGCTCATCCAGGAGAAGTTCACGTATCTCCTCCAACCAGGCGCGGTCGTGGACGATGAGGTCGGCGGCGAATTCCTCGGTGATGTCCGGCAGCGACAACTCCCGCTGCACCGGCCGTTCGGCAGAGGGGTACTCACCGGCGTCCTCGGTTGCTGTCGGGCCAATCCGCTCCGCACGCCCGGTGAGTGCGTCCAGTGCGTCCAGGACGCCGGTCAGGTCGACGACATCATGCTGAACGGACAGTTTCTGCTGCACTTCCTCCGGCAGCTCCTCGTACGCGTGACTCTGCGGCAACCAGGCGACGGTCCTCCGCAGATTGGACAGCCCGCCGGGCGACGCGGTCTGCACCACCTCCCCGGTGATGTGCCCGACGTTCAGCCGACCGTCGCCGATGGTGGCCACCGTATCGCCGACGCGCATCTGAGTCAGGAAGGCGTGCAACTCGTCGACGAGGCCCTGCTTCTGGTTGTACGAGGCCGCCCCCTCGTACCCCTCCTCGACGAAGCGACGTAGCGCGCTCTTGGTCGGATCGGTCTCCTCCAGAGGTGGCAGATGGGCGGCCGCGAGCGACACGAATCCCTCCTTCAACCACAGCTGCCGCACCAGGTTGTGCCCCGAGACATTGGAGCCGCGCACCAGCCACGCCTTGCGCGGGGCGCGCCAGCCGGTCGACAGATAGTCGGCGAGCGGGTGACCCTCGGCGGTGCGCCAGGACTCCGGGCCGGAAGCGTCGTAGCCGTACACCAGCGCGGCGGCGGCCGAGGAGGAGTTGCACACGATGTCCCGGGTCGCCACCCAACGCGGCGATTCCTGCGGCTGGCCGGGGTCGGCGGGGGCGTCGACGAACCCGCCGCTCGCGCGCAGCTCCGCACGGAACCGGCGCGCGTGGTCGCCGAGCCCGGGCCATGCCTCGGCGGCGACTATCGAACCCTCCTGCAGGAGGAACTTGTGCGTGCCGTTGCCGCCAAACTCTGCAAGCAGATACCCGCGCGCCTCACCGCCGTCCTTAGGGAGCTTGATGCGGAACTCGGGCGTGCCTGGGAGGCGGTCGAGCGGCGGCATGGGTGACCTTCCGACTGAGGCGAGGCCTTGCGCGAACACCGAATACTCTACCCGTTGACACTGTCAAGGGATTCGTGATGCGGACAGGTTGGTCACCCCGGCGATCGGTCCGCCATGTGGCGGGCGGACGAGAGCTCAACATGGCCGATCTTGCTGTGCCTGGCAAGGGTGTTGGCGCGGCCGGTGGCTCCCGTGACGGTGAGGAAGTGCGTGTTGCCGGAGTGGCCGCCGCTAGTCCGAAGCTGACCGGGCAGACCAGTCGCTTTGGTGCCGGATTCGAGCGTGCCTAGCCATGTGAGCAATGTGTTGACAATGTAAACAGGCTCACCCTAGAGTTTGGATTCATCCGGCCGACAACTGCGGGCGGAACTGGCGCTTGGTCGCCGGAGTCGGGGGGCGCTATGGGTGGGGAGCCGATGGCCGATGCCAGACGGCGCACGATTGAGGCGGAGTTGCCGTCCGTCATCGCAAGACTGAAACGCGGCGCATCTCGTACGGGCGTCGTCAGCCAGCGGGCCTTCGCCTTGGAAGCGGACCGACTTGGCCTCACGACCGACGAGCAGCAGCGAAGGCTCCGCAATGGCCTCGCCGCTGTCGGCATTCATGTGAGGCCCTCGCGCCAAGGACGGGTAAACCGTCGCTCCGCGGCCCCTTCCGACCTCGAGGCGCGAACTGCGGTCCCGCCATCGAAAGCGCCAGCGCCGCCGAGCCTGTCGCAGCCGCCGTCCCCGTCGCGACCGTACCGGATGCCTGCTGCGAGACCTGCCCCAATGCCAGTCTCGGGACCTTCCGAGGCCGAAGGCCCAGTAGATGCGCAGTCGCCTGTCGCTTCCGAACCAGGGCTCTCCGAGGCGGCTAGACGCCTGGCCCAGGCCCGGCGGATGCTGGCCCGTTACGCCGACGCCGCCGGCACCGTCAGCAAACTCGCCCACGACGGTGTTGTCCGGCTCCACGGGCTCAGACCTGCCGAAGCGCGCGAGCTGACTGCCGAATTTCCGATCACCCGCCCCCGCCCGCCCCAGGCGTCCGTCCAGATGATGGCAAGCGGTCCGGTCCGGCCCGCGGCGCCCGCATCCGCTTTGGCGTCGAAGGCGGCTCTCTCGAAGTCACCGATCGGTAAAACGCGCGCCGGCTCCGCTGTTTCTGCCACGGACGACAGACTGTCCGACGCCGTCCGCGCGGCCCGGGCCGTGCTGGAGGAGGACCGGTGGCGGCGAAATCTGGGCAAGGTGCTGCTCAAGGCGGAAGAGGAAGTGGGCCTCGCCGTTCTCCTCCGCGGTGGCATTGACCACCTCGGCCGCGATGTTCCGGCGGAGGAGATCAAGGCGCTGCCTCGCGACAGTGAGCGGTGGCATGCCTACGAATGCCTTGTCCTGCACAACCAGCGGCTCGTGTGGAAGATCGCACACGGCTACCAGGGGCACGGACTCGACATCGAGGACCTCGTCCAGCACGGAACCCTCGGACTGATGCGCGCGGTCCGCAAGTTCGACGCCACCAAGGGCTTCAAGCTGTCGACCTATGCGACGTGGTGGATCAAGCAGGCCATGACTCGGGCCATCGCCGACGAGGGCACCGTGATCCGGCTGCCTGTACACATGCACGAAAGGGTCAGCAAGGTCGCCGTCGCCGAGCGCAAGCTGCTGAGCGAGGGCCGCCCTCGGACCGTCGACAACGTGGCCTACGCGACCGGCCTCACCTTCGCCGAGGTGGAGGAGGTGCGCCGGATCAGTCGGCCCACCGACTCCCTGGACCGGATCATCGGCGACGATGCGGCCCTCGGCGACCTGATCATCGGGCCGAGCCGACTGCCCGGGCCCCCGGTCGTGCTGCTCCGCAAGGAGCTTCAGGAACGCCTGCGGCACGTCCTGGGGCACCTCTCCGAGCGTGAGCGGCACGTCCTCGTCCGGCGCACCGGACTCGACGGCGACGAGCCGGACACGCTCGAGGACATCGGAGTCGTCTTCGGCGTCACTCGCGAGCGCATCCGCCAGATCGGATCGAAGGCCAAGGCCAAGTTCCGTGGCCAGCTGATCCGCCATGGGCTGATCCCGTCGCACCTGTGAACCGGCCGCATCCCATCTGATCCGAAGGAACCCGCACATGGACCCGCGCCAGGAGCTGGTCGACTACCTCACCCGCCAGCTCGTCGGCCCTGTCGGCGAAGACGACGAGGTGCTCGACGCGCCGCCGGACCGGCAGTACTTGATGGGCACGCTCTACCCGCAACAGGCGGACCGCCAGCGCCGGCTCGACCTCGCCGCCGACGATCCCGAGGCACCCGGTGCCGAGCAGGATGCCCCCGACGTGGACCCGGCCCCCGACCCCGTGCCCGAGACCAACAGCTGGCTGCCCGCGTCCCTCGGCATCAGCTTCTACACCGATGCCGTAGACGTCGAGGTGAGCTGTGCCGCCGCCCGCTACGAGACGCAGCGGAACGAACCCGGGCGCGGGCGGCGCTGGAAGCGCGTCCCCCTCACGCCCGAGACACACACGGTCGGCCCCGACCGGGAGGAGGTGCCCGTCCTCGACGGCCGCGCGAAGATCCAGCTGACCCGCCGCTCCTACGGCGCGGGCACCCTCATCACCGTGGCCCTGGTCAACGAAAAACACCACGACGGTGCCGACGACAAGGCGCCGGACTGGGACGACATGCTGTTCCAGTGCCGGCTCACCGTCCGCCCCTCTGATGGCGCCGTGCTGCCGTATCCCAGCGTCCGGCTCGCCAGCCGCGATCCCGAAGAACGCGAACTGCGCCTGCAGTACCGGCACGTCGTCACCCATGCCGTCGGCCACGGCTGCGCCGTCCGCGAGGACCACGGCGAGGACGGCGGTGTCGAACTCCTCGCCTGCGAAGCCCTGCCACGCGCCGAGGTACCCGCCATCCGGGCCGGCGGCCCGCTCGACGCCCCCGCGCTCACGATCTCCCACCTGGCCGACCCGGCCGTCAGCAGGGACCAACTCCGCGAGGATCTAGCCGAGTTCGCTGCCTCGTACCACGCCTGGTACGTGGGCCAGCGATCCGTCGAGGTGCCGCCCTGGGGCCGGGAGGCCGCGGAGCGGATCCTCGACCGCGTCCGCCAGGCGGTCACCCGTATCGAGGCCGGCGTATGTACCCTGTGCGACCCCGACCGGCCCGAACTCCTCGACGCCTTCCGCATCGCCCAGCGCGCCATGCTGCTGCAGATGCGGCACTCCGCCCCCGACCAGGCCGGTCAGCGGCGCCACCGCGCGGACCCCGTGGCCCTCGACCCGCCCCTCGACCCCAAGGCCACCTGGCGCCCCTTCCAGCTCGCCTTCTTCCTCCTCGCCCTCGACGGCGTCGCCGACCCCGGACACCGCGACCGCGAGACCACCGACCTGATCTGGTTCCCCACCGGTGGCGGCAAGACCGAGGCGTATCTGCTCCTGGCCGCCTTCACCATCGCCCTGCGCCGGATCCGCGACGAAGGCGGCGGGACCACCGTGCTCAGCCGCTACACCCTCAGCCTGCTCACCACCCAGCAGTTCCAGCGCGCCGCCACCACGATCTGCGCCCTGGAACACCTCCGCCGTACCGAACCCGAGCTCGGCCTCGGCGGACCCATCACCATCGGCCTGTGGGTCGGCGACACCACCACCCCGAACAAGTTCCAGGCGGCCAAGGACGCCTTCGACGAGCAGCGCGAGGCCAGCCACCCCGAGGACGTCTTCATCCTCGACCGCTGCCCGTGGTGCGGCACCCGCATCCTGCCGCCGACCCGGTCCAGCGTCCGCTCCGACTACGGAGTCCGCGCCGAGACGGACGAGTTCGCCTTCTACTGCACCCGCGACGAGTGCGCCTTCCACGACGTCCTGCCCGTCGCCGTCGTCGACCAGCACCTCTACGAGGATCCGCCCACCTTCGTCCTCGGCACCGTCGACAAGTTCGCCCGGCTCGCCTGGGAGCCCGACTCCGGCAGCCTCTTCGGCGCCGGCACCGGCAACCGGCCCCCGTCCCTGATCATCCAGGACGAGCTGCACCTGCTCACCGGACCGCTCGGCACCACGGTCGGCCTCTACGAGGCGGCCATCCTGGAGCTGTGCACCGCCCCGGACGGCAGCCCGCCCAAGATCGTCGCAGCCACGGCCACCATCCGGCGCTCCGCCGAACAGGTCCGCGCCCTGCACCACCAGGACGTCCAGCTCTTCCCGCCGTCCGGACTCGACGCCCGCGACAGCTTCTTCGCCGTCCCCGACACCGGCCGCCCCGGCCGCCTCTACCTCGGTGTCATGGCACAGGGCCACACCGCGGGCCGCGGCGCCGTCGCCACCACGGCGGCCATGCTCCAGGGCGTCCACCACCTCCCCGAGGAACACCGCGACGACTACTGGACCCTCGTCGCCTACCACCACAGCCTGCGCGAACTCGGCCGTACCGTCACCGCGGCCGGAGACGACATCCCCGCCCAGCTCCGCGGCCTCGACGAGGGTGCGGGCACGCGCGAGCTGGTCGGCGAGCAGGTACAACAACTCGACAGCAGCGTGAAACGCGCCGATCAGCCCATCCTCCTCGACCGCCTCGAAAAGCCCTGGACGGACCCCCGGTCGGTGTCGTTCCTGCCGTGCACCAACATGCTCTCCGTCGGCGTCGACGTGAAACGACTCGCATACCTGCTCATGCAGGGCCAGCCCAAGACCACCGCCGAATACATCCAGGCCACCAGCCGCGTCGGCCGCCACCACGTGCCCGGACTCGTCGTCACCTACTTCAACGCCACGCGCCCGCGCGACCGGTCCCACTACGAGACCTTCATGGACTACCACCGGGCGCTCTACCGCTACGTCGAACCCGCCAGCGTCACCCCCTGGTCCCTGCCCGCGCGCCGCCGCGCCCTGCACGCCGCGCTCGTCATCCTGGTCCGCCACCGGCTCGGCCTGGCCGCCGAGAACCGGGCCGGACGGATCACCGACCACAAGGAAGAGGCAGGGCGGATCGCCGACGCCCTCGCCGAGCGTGCCGCGACCGCCGAGCGCGGCGCCACGGGAGCCGACGCCGACGCCGTACGCGCCGACGTACGAGCGGAACTCGGCTACCTCCTGGACGACTGGTACCTGCAGGCCGACACCGCCGCCGCCGAGGGCAAGGACCTCTACTACCGCAGCCAGGGCAAGGGCCAGCACAACCTGCTCAAGGCCTTCGAACAGCGTTACGGCCTGTGGGAGACCCTCAACTCCATGCGCAGCGTCGACCGCGAGTGCCAGATCACCGTGACGGGAGCAGGAAAGTGAAGCGCAAACTCCGGGTACGCCAGGCGCAGACCGTGCTGCCGTTCGGCGTGGGCGCCGTACTCGACGTCCAGGGCGAGTCCTTCGTCGCCGCGGGCATCGAGAACTGGCCAGGGCTGAAGACCCCCGTCCCCGCCGAACGACTCGCCGCCCGCCTCGGCGTGACGGGCTTCTTCGCCGCGCCCCACACCCTCAACGACCGCTACGACAAACCCGACCGCCCCGGCGTCCCCTATGTGCGCTTCCCCGGCTGGCTGTTCTGCGGCTCCTGCCGGGCCATGGTCCGCTTCCTGCGCGAGAACGAGAAGCCGGGCGAGCCGCCCGTCTGCACGTCCTGCGCCGCCGCACCCCGCCTCACCCCGATGCGGTTCGTCCGCATCTGCCCGGACGGACACCTCGACGACGTCGACTGGTGGTACTGGGCCCACTCCAAGCTCGCGCCCGAACTGCGGGAGGCCTGCTCCGAATCGAAGCACGCCTGGAAGGCGCGCCGGCTCAGCTTCCGCGTCGCCGACCGCGCCTCCGGACTCGAAGCGCTCTCGGTGCGCTGCGGAGCGACCAGGGAGGGCGGCAAGCCCTGCGACGCCGAACGCGACCTGCTCGACGTCCTCGGCCCCCAGGGCGGACGCTGCTCGGGCCGCAACCCCTGGCAGCACTGGGACGCGAGGGCTTCCTGCGGCCAGCAGGTGCACATCGTGCAGCGCACCGCCGGCAACGTCTACTACCCGGTCGTCTACTCGGCCCTCGACATCCCTCAGACCGCCGAAGCCCCGCGTGCGGAGCAGAACATGGCGGAGGCCGTCCTGGGCCACGGCTACTGGCCGATCCTGCTCAACGCACTCGGCACGTCCAGGGCCGACACCTTCCGCGGCATGATCAAGGAGGACACCGACGCCCCCGACAGCCTCATCGACCAGCTCGTCGCGGAGGCCACAGGCGCCCCCACGCCGCTGCCCCCCGACCGGCCGGAGCCCGGAAAGTCCGGAAAGATCGACCTGAGCCGCGACGAGTGGTACGCCTTCGACGCAACCCAACTCCCGGAACCCACCAAGGAATTCGCGATCCGCCGCAGCGGACTCGACCTCGACGGCGAGAAGGAGGAGCCCTGGGCCACCCTCGACGCGCACATCGACGGCGTAGTCCTCGTCGACCGCCTCCGCGAGGTGCGGGCGCTGACCGGCTTCCGCCGCCACTCGCCGGGCGGCACCCTCGTACCCGCCGACACCAGCGGCCGCCTGCGCTGGCTCCCCGCGACCGAGGTCTACGGCGAGGGCATCGTCCTCACCCTCGACGAACAGCGCCTCACCGCCTGGGAGAACGACCCCCGCGTGCGGGCCCACGTCCACGAAATCCGTACGGACCTCGACGCGTCGTTCCGCGACGAACAGCTCGCCGAGACGACCGGCAGCGAACTCTCGCCCCGCTTCCTGCTCCTGCACACCGTCGCCCACCTGCTCATCCGCCAGCTGTCCTTCGACTCCGGCTACACCACCGCCAGCCTGCGCGAACGCGTCTACGGCCGCCCCGAGTACGGCCAGCGCGGACTGCTGATCTACACGGCCGCCGGTGACGCGGAAGGCACCCTCGGCGGCCTGGTCCGGCAGGGCGAGACGCCGCACTTCGCCGAGACGCTCATCCGGATGCTGGAGGCGGCCGCCTGGTGCTCCGCCGACCCGCTGTGCGCCGAGCACACCGGCCAGGGCTTCGGCAACCTCAACCGGGCCGCCTGCCACGCCTGCACCCTGCTGCCCGAGACGAGCTGCCAGACCGGCAACACGCTCCTCGACCGAGCCCTGGTCGTCGGCTCGGCCCGCGTGCCCGGCTACTTCACCGACGTCCTCACCGCGAGCCGCGAATACGCGGCCGCCACCGCCCTGGGATGACACCCATGACCACTGCGAACGCCCCCGTTCTCCACCCCGACCTCACCCCCGCCCAGCGCGACTGCCTGGACGCACTGCCCCTGACGGGCAACCACGTCGTCAGCGGCCCGCCCGGTAGCGGCAAGAGCCTGCTCGCCGCGCACCGCGCCGTCCACCTCGCTCTCACCGGCCGTCCCACCTTCCTGATCTCGCGCTCCAACCTGTTGCGCCAGCTCCTGCGCGACACCCTCGCGGGTCTCGCGGTCCCCGCCGCACCTGTCGAGGCATCCACCGCCCACCTCTGGGTCTACAGCCGCTTCGGCCGTGACGCACCGCGGACGGAGGACAGCTGGTTCGACTGGCCGGCTCTCATGCACCAGGCCGCCGGCGCTGTCGGCGAGCACGATGCCGCCACACCCCACCTCGTCGTCGACGAGGGCCAGGACCTGCCGCCGGGCTTCTACCGAATGGCCCGCCTTGCCGCCGGCTCCGTGACGGTCTTCGCCGACGAGTGTCAGCGCCTCACCGAGACGAACTCCACCCTCACCGAGATCACCGATGCCCTTGGCCGCTCCACCGGACGCGTCGAGATTTTCGGCAACCACCGCAACACCCGCGAGATCGCTTCCCTCGCCGAACACTTCCGCACCGGCGGCACCCGCCCCGACGTCCCCTTCCGCAGCGGCGCCCTGCCCATGGTCCGTCACTACTCGGGCATCAAGGACCTCGCCGACGACATCACCACCCTGGCGGCCCGGCACCCGCGGGACCGCATCGGCGTCATCGTCAACTCACTGGGCACGG
The DNA here is from genome assembly GCF_042889305.1 of Streptomyces sp. NPDC002619. NCBI lineage: Bacteria > Bacillati > Actinomycetota > Actinomycetes > Kitasatosporales > Streptomycetaceae > Streptomyces > Streptomyces sp. NPDC002619. Next base: position 44,004 of record NZ_JBIAQV010000035.1, read on the forward strand.
CGGCCGACCTGATGCGCCGCCTGGAGCGGTCCGGCCTCACCCACGAACCCCAGCTCTACAGCTCGGCGGCCCCCTCCGGACGCTACCGCGACCTCGACCTCGCCCGCCCCGGTGTCGTCCTCGTCCACCGTGCCAGCGCCAAGGGGCTCGACTTCGACACCGTCGTCATCGCCGACGCGGAGTCCGACTCGGGCATCGACCCCACGTCGGCGGCCCTCCGCATGGCCTACTACGTCATGATCACCCGAGCGTGTCAGCGGCTGGTGCTGGGCTGGCAGGGCAGCAGGTTGCCGCGGCACCTGGAGGGGCTCGATGGATGGGTGCGGATGTGGTGATGGGATCATTTCGGCTGCGGGCACGCGAGGGATCCGACGCGGTTCCGGAGCGGTCCGATGCGCGGCGTGCCACGCCAGGGCGCTGCGATCCGCGGAGCGCGGCCACGTGCCGTTCGCGTTCGATGTCAGACCTGAGCCACTGTCGGGAACAAGGGGGAGACGATGACTGACGACCGTAAGAAGACCGTGCCCGTGCTGACGCTGGCGACCGCTGACGTCCAAGTGCCGGGGGTGATGGCCGCGGGCGAGGTGATGACGGCTGAGCGCCTGGCCGAACTACGCGGAGTGCTGGCCGCCCTGGCCGACAACCCGATCGTCACCCTCGAGGTGCATCCGCTGCCCGACAAGATCGACCGCGGCCGTGGCGTCCCGCTCGACGCCGCGAGTCCTCTGGCGCAGAGCCTGTCGCAGCTCATCACGCAATCGGCGCGCGGTTCCCTTACGACGGCCAGAGCGACCGCTTCGGGCGAGAATCTGTATCGCATGGTGGTCCCGGCCAAGGTCGCCGCCCAGTTCGGGCAGGGCATCGTCCGCTCGCTGCCGTCGAAGGCCGCGGCAGGTGGCATCTACGGTTCTCTCGTGAACTCGACGGGGCGTTTCGTCGAACCGGCGACGTTCGTGCCGGTGGGCAAGGCTGCGGCAGCCGGTGCGGTCGGCGGAGCCGGTGCGACGGCCGGCGCCGCGGCCGCCGGCGGCGCGGCGCTCACCGTGGCTGCGCCGCTCGTGCTCATGGCCGTGGCGGTGGGGGTGAGCGCGCACGCCGACCGTAAGCGCCAGCAGGCCATCGAACACATTACGGAACTGCTGGAACAGCTTCAGCAGGACAAGCTCGACGACGAGCACAGCGCACTCAACGGCTGCCGTGCCGCCATCGACAAGGCCACGGCCATCCTGCTCGACCAGGGCAAGCTCGGAGTCTCACTGGGACTCGACTCCGCGGTGCACACCATCGACACGGCACTGGGTAAAGCCGACATCCGCCTGGGCCGATGGCAGAGTGCGCTCGACAGACTTCCCGAGGGCAAGGCCGTCGAACTCGAAACGCTGACCAAGGCGTTCCCCGGCGTCGACGACCACGGAGGCGCGTTCCGCACCCACCTCGAACTCGCTTCTTTGGCCATCGCCCTGATGCGGCGGGTCGTGGTCCTCCAGGCCGTCGAGAACGCCCAGAGCGACCCGGGCAATCCTTTCGAGAACTTCACCCGCGCGCTCAAGCGCGATCAGCAGCGCCTCGACGAACTGGAATCGGGCATCGCCGGTGTCCTGGTACGCCTGTCGACGCTGGAACTGGCACGCCCGAGCGGTTTGCTGCCCGTCTTCACGACCAGTGAAGTCGATCGCCTCCTGAGCGCGGCACACCGGATTCACAGGCTGGGCGACGGCGTCACGGTCAACGGCCGTACGACGGACGTGGCGATCGAGATCGCCCGCGACAAGGACGGCTCGGTGGTCGTGTTCCCTGCGCTGCCCGCGTAGGCGCAGGCGCGCTCGCACTCACTTGGTGAGTCAAGCGAGGTTGCCCGAAACCTCGAACGCGGTTTCTTCGCATTGTTCAGCACCGTGACCGACGGCAGGGCGGGCTGGGCTGTCCTCGCCGAGGGCCCGCGCGAGGATCTGGCGGCTTTCCTTCGCCACCGGCTGCTGGCGGAGCAGTGGCCCGTTCTGCGTCGCCTGGTCAGCCCCTCCATCCGCGAGGTCTGGGAGGACGCCTTCCCCGAGCTGCCCCGCCAACCGGTACACCAAGGACCTCATCAAGGCGCTGAAAGCGGCGCACAAGCTGACGGAGCGCGCGGACTCCCTCCTGACCAAGTCGCGGGCGGACTTCCAGTCCCATCGCGGGCGGAACCAACTCATAGCCATGGCTGACGAGAAGGCCCGCGAAGCCGCACTCAAGCTGGGGATGCGTGCCTGACGGGCCAGGCACGCACCTCGCGAGGCGTGGGATCCTCGCTGCCGCCGACGTGATCACGCGCCGGTGTCGACGGTGCCCTCCCGGCTGTCGCATCAGGGGCGCGCCGATGGGTGAGTTTTCGAGGAGGGGTGAAACTCGCGTGAACATCGCACACGCTCCAAGTCCACTGGCGCAACGGATGAGCGGGACAGAGCGCGTGCGTGGGGGAACGGTGGGCAGGAGAGCTTGCCATTCTGATGGCCGATCAGGAGCCACGTGCGTAGGGTCACGCCATGGTGAGGCTACAAACACTGCGGGGATACCTTCTCGAAGAGGTCCTCGCCTGGTTGCTGCGGTCCAGTGGATACCGTCTGCTGACAGAGAAGGACGACCCGGTCAGATCGCCGTGGAGGGTGTTGGAGAAACGCAAACACGGACTGGTGGTGCGGGGCCGCGGGGCCTGGCATCAGGCGGACACTCTGGGACAGTTCCAGTACGTGCCCCCGTTCTCGCTCCCGATCCGCCTGTTCGCCGAGGCAAAGTTCACACGCCTCAAGGTCGGTCTCGCCACCGTACGCAACGGCCACGGTGTCGTGCATGACCTCAACGAAAACGTCGTAACCACATTGGGTAACGGCTCCGGCCCGCACCGCCCGAGGGTGCGCTATCACTACAGCTACGCGATCTTCTCGACATCAGGGTTCACCCAGGATGCTCAGGAGTACGCGCTTGCCCATCAGATCTCTCTCATCGACCTGTCTCTGCCCGACTTCCAGCCACTGTGTGACTTGGTGAGGATAGCGGCCAAGTCGGTTTACGACGCCATGAAGTCGATGGTGCCGAGTCAGCGGCCCACCGTGTACGAGATACGCAACTACTTGCGTCGGCACCTGCTGGACCTGTCGGGCGAACCCGCAGCCGATGCTTCCTCGGTGACCGATCCGCTCGACACGTTGGCAGCGGGGCTGCACCGCCGGTCATCGCTGGGACTCATCCTGGCTTTTCCTGCCGCTCCTTTCGTCCTCGGGCTCATCTCCGACAACCTCAACGCCTTTGTCAGATACGCGCTCGAAGAGCCCACTCACGCTGTCCGCGTACGTAGGATCCACCGGTCTGTGGGGCATCCGCTGTGGCTGATCGAGCCGCGCGTAGGCCCTGCCTACAGGCTGGCCTTCAGCCTGCCGGAGCAGGTAGAGGCATGGATCCTGGACCAGGAGGAGGGAACGCGATCCCGCACTCACTGGATGACGCGGAACTTGCTCTCCGCCATCACCATGTACTGGGTTGACGAGAACCACACCCACACCTTCCAGCTTCAATACAGCTCGAGCGAGTTTCGGGAGGTCAGCGGGAGGCCGAGACCGTCCTTCAGTGACTTCGGTGAGACATCCGATCTCTTCTGATCCCAGAGGCGTGCCCATCTCGGCCCGGGCCGTCATCCCGTGGCTGATGCCGGGTGGTGGAGAAGGCATGGCCGATCCTTGCGTGCCGCAGTCGGCGTTCGACAGGGGAAGCGATGCGCGGCGAGTGACTTCCGAGCGCCTCGGCCTCTGTCCTGACCAGGGTTTCCGTATTCAGGGCATGTGGTGCAGTCGATGCATACATGCCAGAATTCGTTCCGCCCCTTGTCTCTCGAGGCGGTCGTCTCACGTATTCATTGGAGGACCCAGAGTTGGGGCAGATCGACACCCGTCTCATCCAGACCGCGGTCATCGGAGGCCGCGACTCGGATCAGCCGGTGATCCTCCCTGAACAGCCGCACAACCTTGACGAGTTCCTCCGTCAGTTCGGGAGGGACGACTTCTGGTGCGGCACGCTTCTCGGCGGCTGTGGAGAACCGCTGCGCCCCAAGCGGTATGTGACGAGGGTATGTCACTTCGCCCACGAAGCCGACCCCGGCCGTGGGGAATGCCACCGGACCACCCACAGCGCGGACGGCGCCGACCACTTGTTCATCAAGGCCCATGTCACTCGCTGGCTCGCGGCGCAGGGACATGCGGCCCAGGGCGAGCTGCGCAGCTTCGGGCACTGTCACGGTGATGCCGTGGACTTCTGGCTGCGTCGTACGAAAACGCACCTCCGGTTCGAGCTCCACCCGGAGGACTACCGGAGCTGGCGCAAGGCAGCGGACAGCCTGGGCGCGAAGGAAGGCCGTATCGAATGGGTCTTCGGCCGGGACGACGCGCTCGCCCGCGACACGGTGGCGCGCCGAGGCTACGCGCTGCTCGTGCGGTGCGAGACCGAGGGCAATGACCGTCGTGTGTTCATCGGCACCGTGACCGACGGCAAGAAGACCCCTTGGGCTCCCCTGGAGCACTGCCGGATGACCGAAAGCGGCCTCGTCACGCCCGCGCTCGAGGAGCTGCGTGCCGAGGGAGCGGTCCGCGACGACGGCATCGGCTGTGAGCCGTTTCCCAGCAGTGTGGCCCTTCCCAGCGGACAGGTCGTGTTCGCGGTGGACGCGGAAGCGGCACCCGTGTCCTCCCCGTCGTTGGACGTGCCCGGCAGGCGTCTGGTCCCTGGCTTCGTCAAGCCGGCGGGAAGCCGCATCGTCCGGGCCTGTCTGTCCCTGCCCGACACGGTGCCGGCTCCCACGGACCAGTACGTCTACCGCCTCGCGGGTTCGGTCCGGCTGTTGGTCACGGATGTCGTCGAGGGAAACGGTTCTTCGTGGGCGGTGCGGGCCGACGCCATGGTACGGCTCAATGGCCTGGACGCGGAGCGCACCGGTCTGTGGCGTCCCAGCGTCGCGCTCGACGAGAAGCACGTCCCGGCGCCTCGCGCCTCCAGCGCTTGTGAGCGAACCCCGCTCACCGAACCCGTGCCCAGCGGGCCGAAAGCATCGGAGACCGCACCGGGACGGACAGCCGACGCGCTCAGGAAGGTGCTGGAGGAGGTCGCGGCGAAGGGCGCCACGATCACGTGGAGCGAGCTGTCCGGGCGGCTCGGCCGGTGGGTCTACGACCTGCCGAACCCCAAGCGCCAGGAACTGCTGATCGAGGTGGACAAGCCTCGCGTACCCGATCGCGCGCTGCTGAGTGTCCTGGTCGTCACCCACTTGGGCAGGCCCCTTCCGTACCTGGGCCAGGTACTGAGCCGACTCGGGGCCGCCGAGCCGGCTTCGGAGTTCGCTCTGCAGCAGTGGGCAGCGGCCGAGGTCAAGAAGACGCATGAGGCGTACGGGAGCCGGGAGACACGCGTGTCGGCCGCTCCGCCGCCTGGTGCGAACCAGCCCGCCGTCAGGAAGCAAGCACCCTCCGAGAGCGACTTGCGTCAGGCACGTCAGTGGCGTGCGGAGATGCGGGAAAAGCTGGAGGAGGCGGCAAGGACCCGAGCTCGGACGAAGGGGACGCGTGCCCAGCGCCTGTCGGAGGCGATGCGACAAGGAGAGGCGCATCTCCGACGGTACGAAGAAGTTCGCGCCCACAAGCGGGACCTCCGTGTGTGGCTGGTGGAGGGTGACCGTGTTCTGGACCTCCTCGACCGTCTGATCGGGCGTCCGATCACCGTCACCCCGGCCAAGACGGAGCATCGGACCGTCTCTCCCGAATCGAAACCGGCCAAGGCCCTCGAACCCAAACCGGTCGAGAAGACGGATCCGAACCTCAGGAAGATCAGACGCCTGCTCGGTGAGCTGGGTCAGACCCATAGGCAACGGTCCACCCGGGACCTGCAGCGGGTGCTCGACGAGATCGGGAAGCAGTGCGACCAGTTCGCCCAGCCGCTACCGGTCGCGGAGGCCAAGCACCTCAGGCGGTGGCGGCGCGTACTGGAGGACCGGATGTCCGCCGAGCGATCCGCCCAGCCCGCGCCCGCCCCGCGGAACACGTCGTCGACGGCCGGCCGCACCGCCGAGCCACCGCAGGACGACCGCCTGCCGGCCGAGAGAATCGACAAGCTGGCCCTCACGGTCCGCGGCATCCTCGAGGAACTGGCCCGCGTCGACGGCACCCCCCTGAACTGGGGCGACCTCCGACTCAGGTCGGGCGGGCAGGTGCCGTTCCTGCACCCCGACGATCAGGTCGCATTGCTTGTCGCGGCTGACCGGGGCACACCTGCTGACGAGCCGCTTTTGTCCACGCTGGTCGACAGCTCCGTCGCCGCCCCGCACCGGCTCTATCGCCAGGTGCGCCTCGGTCTCGGCCGGGAGCCCGTCCCTGATACGGAGCTTGAGACCCATCGAGCCATGGAGGCTCTGCGGCTGCGGCAGATCTGGCGTTACCGACGGTGAGCAGCCCGCACGCTTCGACCGGCGTCGTGAGCACCGCCCGGACGGTCTTGCCGCTGCGCGGGCAGGGTGGTTCGGCGATGTGCCACCTGGAGGGCTGAGCGGGTGGGGCAGCAGGGCTTGTGGCCCCTCGGGGCGTGCGGTGCAGGGCCGAAACGTGCCCTGCACCGTGCCGCATCCCGCAGCCTGTCACCGCTTGGACGGCAGTACGCTCCCAGCGATGGGGGTGCTCACCTCCGCGAACTGGCCACTGCCTTGTTCGGCGAGGCGTACGAGGCGTACCAGCTGGGTGTCCTGCGCGGCCTGGTCACCACGTTCCACGGCACTGCGCAGGGCGTCGCGGGCGTCCAGGATCTCCTTGCGGAGGATCGTCGGGTAGGCGTCCTGTTCGGCGAAGCGGATGGTGAGGATCGAGGTGCGGACGGCGCGGTCGAGTCCGGTCCACAGCTCCTCGGCCCGCTCCGTGGCGGCCCGCATCGCGTCGGCGTCCATGGCCCTGCGTGCGTCCATGACCGCCTCCGCCGCTTTCCGCAGGTCCTCCAGGAGCGGCGGTGGCAGCAGTCCGCGTCCGCCCCGTGCGGCGACTGTCGCCCTGGCGGAGGCACTTCGGGCCTGTACGCACAGCTCCAGGGTGTCGCGGGCCGAGTCCAGCAGGCCATCCAGGGAACGGCCCACAGGCTCCCCCTTGCTGAGGGCCTCCAGGTCAGTCAGGACCTCGGTGAGGGCGTCACGCTCGGCGGGGGTGACCTCCTGGTCCCACGTGTGCAGGAAGTCGTCGTAGCGGGCGTGGAGTTCGGCCGCCTTCCGGCCGACGGCGGTGGAGACCATGCTGCGCCGCAGTCGGGCACCGCGCCAGTCGCCGGAGCCGATGCGGTACTTCAGTTCGATGGTCCGGTCGGCGTCGAGCCGTACCTGGAGGTCGAGTGGTACGTCTCCTCGGAGTCCATCGGTGCGCTCGTCGACGAAGCCGCCGCAGAACTCGTTGCGCTGCGCCGAGCCCAGGTGTGCCCCCTCCCAGACCTGGAACCGCACGGGTCTGCCGTTGCTGCCGCGCACCACAAGGTCATCCACCCGGCGCCATTCAGTCGGGTAGGGCGTACCGCCGGGGAAGAGTAGCTCCACGGTGCCGTCCTCGAGCTCGAGTCCGAGGTGCTGCGACGTGACCTGTTCGGCGGGGGCGGTGCCGAAGTCATCGCCGCAGAACGAGCAGGCGCTGAGACCGGTGGCGTTGACCATCCTGCACCCGGGGCACTTCAGGCCGCCCGCGTCCAGCGGCGCGTCGCAGTCGAGGCACACGGTAGCGGAGGCGGGGTTGTCGGCCCGGCCGCACTCTGGGCACTCCACGCGGGTGGCCACCGGAGCGGTCGCGCGCAGTCCGGACAGGTCTGCGCTGCACACGGGACAGGTGGCAGTGGGCTCGGGGGCGGGGACGTGGCAGACCGGGCAGTCCATGGTGGCCGTGCCGAGCAGCGAGGTGGCACAGTCCGGGCAGGCGTCGGCGGTGACGGGAATGCCCTCGGAGGTACAGGTCTCGGCGGGGCAGTCGAGGGTGCTGAGGAGACCGGCCTCCACGGCGGCGCCGTGCGCGACGGCCATCATGGGATCCACCGTGTGCGCCACCGTCTCCTCACCGAAGAGGTCCGCCAGTTCGCGCCGGACGGCCGGGATATGGGTGGAGCCGCCGACGAGCAGGACGTGCTGGACGTCCTCCGGCAGCGCCTCGCCTTCCTTCAGCACCGACTCGACCGTCTCCCGCATCCGGCGCAGGTGCGCGGTGAGGAGCCCCTCGAAGACCGTGCGCCGCACCGCCCCGGACCAGGATCCGCCCTGGCAGCCGAGCGGAGCGAGGGTCACCTCGGAGACGTCCCGCGCGGACAGTTCGATCTTCGCGCGCTCGCCGGCGGCCCGGATCCGGGAGGCGTCTCCTTCGCCGCCGTGGTCGCGTCCGGCGAGCTGCTCGCGCAGGTGCTCGTCGAGTAGTGCGTCGAAGTCGGCGCCGCCGAGGAGGTTGTCTCCGCCCAGTTCGCTCACCGAGAAATAACCCGGACCGATCGTCAGCAGCGACACGTCGAAGGTGCCGCCGCCCAGGTCGAAGACGAGCACGGTGGCGTAGTCCTTGGTGCCGTTCTCGCCAGCCCTGACGCCGAAGGCGTGCGCGGCGGCGGTCGGTTCCGCCACGATCCGCGCCACGTGGAAACCGGCCAGTCGTCCCGCCTCACGCACCGCGTGGATCTGTGGCTCGGCGAAGTACGCTGGCACGGTGATCACCGCACGCCGGAACGGCACCCCCGCGGTACTCTCTGCATCCTCCTTCAGCCGGCGCAGCAGGACGGCGGAGACCTGCACGGGGGAGAGGTAGTGCTCGCCGAGCCGGATCTCCACTGAGCTGTCGGCGCTCGCCCGGACGGGCGGCGCGTCGCGCGGCCGTGCCTTGAGCGCCTGCTGCACGAGTTCGTCGTCCCAGCGCCGCCCGATCAGCCGCTTGACCTCAGTGATCACGGAAGTGGGATCAGCGACACGCCAGTTGAGGGCTTCGTGCCCGACCAGCAGGGCACCCCGGGAGTCGAGCCCGACGGCTGAGGGGGTGGCCTGATCCCCGTGCCGGTTGGGCAGGACGACGGGGACGCCGTCGTGCAGCCAGGCCGTGACGGAGTTGGTGGTGCCGAGGTCGATGCCGAGAGTCCGGTGCATGGAAGGTTGCTTCCTGATCGTCGTGGGGCGTCGGACGTAAGGACGGGGGAGGTGCGGTGGCCGCCGGGTCAGCCGCGACGGGAGCGGCGTCTCCGCCCGGCCGAGGGCTTGCGCGGGAGCTTCCGCTGGGAGCGGGTGGTGCGCCGTGGCTGCGTCCGCCCGCCGCCTGCGGGGGGTACCTCGGACACCGCCGGATCCGGGCCGTCCTCGGCTGCCGGAGTCGGCTCGGATTCCGGTGCGGGGCCCGGCACCGCGATGACCACCTGTGCGGGGCGCAGGATGGACGCGCCCAGGCGGAAGCCGCTGACTACCTCCCTCAGGACCGTGCCGGCCGGGGCGGAGGCATGGGCTTCCGTGCCGACGACGCGCATCTCCGCCGGATCGACGGCCCTGCCCGCCGCGTCCATCGGGCTGACGTCGTGCCGGGCGAACTCACCGCGCAGCATCAGGTGTGCCGCGTCGATCTGCTCGCTCAGCGCGACGGCGGCCGAGGTCGCCTCGCGGGCGGATCGCGCCTCGTGTAGGCAGCCGGCCCGGCGGCGCGTGTCGGCGAGCAGGTCGTCCAGCAGCAGCAGGGAGCTCAGCAGAGTGCGCAGCCGTGTCTCGGCCTCGTCACGTTTGCGGGACAGCGCCTCGACCCGGCGCCGCAGTTTGTCGAGTTCGGACGGCGGACCGGTGGGAGCGGTCGGGGCGGGACCGTTCACGGAAGTTCCTCGGAGTTGTGGCGGGGCAGGGGCGGGGAGAGCATTTCGGCGACGAGGGCGGCGACGGCACCGCGGGAGGCATGGTCGGCCCGGCGGATGCGCTCCTGCCTGACCGGATCCTGCCGGGCCGCGGTGAGGGCCTGCCCCACCTGTCTGCGGAGGACCGGGGGCCGGGTACCCGGCGGGCTGTCGGGGACGAGTTCGTGGAGCGTGGGGCCGAACCAGGGAATCGGGGGTGCTTCGGCGCCCCCGGCGCCCGAGGCGGGCTTGTCGACGTTCAAAAAAGAGTGTCCTGTCCGAAGTCGTGGTGGTGGCGTGGGCGGATCCGGGGAGCGGGGCCGAACAGCAGTCCCTGATCCGGCAGTTCGGCACCGATCTGTTTCGCACACGCGCGGTCGCGCCGCGCTCCGCCGAGGTCGCCTTCCTTCTCGCGGGTCTGGGCGCGGCGCAGGTAGGCGGCTTGCACGGTCTGGTCGAAGCGGGCACTGACACCGGTTCGCATCAAGTCGCGCAGGAACAGCTCGATGACGTCCGACGGGGACGCCGTGGCCTCGAGGTGCTCGGCGAGGTCGAGCACCGCCGCCTCGTATGTCTCCCTGACGTGGTCACGGGCCGGGCCCGCGATGCCGATGGCCGTGTTCAGCAGGTCGACGCTGCGTTCCCGTCCGGCGCGAGTGCCTTCGGCTCCGGAGAACCCGGCCTCGTCGACCAGGAGGTCGACGAGCACGCTGCTGACGAGTTCCTCTCCGTGCGGGCCCTGGCCGCCGTCGTACTGGATCACGCGGCGCACGGCGGACCGAGCCGCTGCCATGTGCCCGCTGGACGCGGCGGCCACGGCCCACTCGGCATTACGATCTCTCAGCCACCTCCGGGCCGGTGCACAGTCCGGATCGCGCCGCAGCAGAGCCCGTACCGCCTCTGCGTGGATCTTCTTCTGAGGCTGCGCCCCGTCGAGCGCCCGGCGCAGGTCCCCTCTCAGATGGTCGTCGAGGCCGGACCTGGCGTCCCGGTCACCGGGCGACACGACCAGGGCCCGCGCGAAGCGGTTCCTGCTCTGCCGAGGGTCGCTGTCGAAGACCCTGCGGCCCTGCCGCACCAGCTCGGCGGTCAGCTCGGCTGCCAGCGAGCCGTCCCCGGGCAGCAGCGCGTGGGCCAGCTCCAGGCCCTGGATACGGGTGACGGGGGAGTAGTCGCGCCCGGTGCGGCTCCGCCCGACGTTGTTCCCCGCGTGGAGTACGGCCGCCCGGTCCTCGGTGCCGAGGGTGTGGCCGAGCCGCGCCGCCGTGCCGAAGTCCGCGAGCGCCCCGCTCCACTCTCCGGCCCGCACCTGGTTCCGGCCCCGTTCCGCGAGGGCCTGGGCGAGAGGGCCGGCGCACGCACGGTGGTCGGGCGAGTCCGCGGCCCAGGTGGCGGGGTCGGGGTGGCGTGCGGTGAAGGCGTCGAGGAGGGCCTCGCCGCGGTCGTGCGTCACGAGATGATGGGCGGCCTCTCCGAGCGGGATCAGGCCGTCGGGCCCGGCGTCCGAGAGGAGGACCGCAAGGACGGCACGCTCGGCCTCCCAGGCCGTCTCCCAGGCGGCGAGGGCGTCCCGGCCGCCCCGGACGTCCAGCGCGTGCAGCAGGTCGGTGATGCGTCCGAGCAGATGGCGTCGGGCCCCTTCCCAGAGATCGTCGGGCACGGGAGCGCCGCGCCGCTCGGTGAGGAGCGCGCGGAAGTCGCCCGGGTCGCCCTCGTCCAGGAGATGCGCCCACAACACGATCGCGAGCGCCGCGGTGCCGAAGTCGGTGCGCCGCCCACTCTCTTCACCCAGTCTGCGGAGGGCGCTCACCGCGAGGGCGTGCACGACCCCCGTCGCCGCCAGGTCCAGCTGAGTGTCCGGACACCGCCGAACAGCCTCCGGCCAGTTTCCGACCCGGGCGGCCAGGGCTGCGCGGAGGATGGCGTACCGTACCGCCACGTCCTCGGCTTCGGGTGTGCCGAACTCGTCTTGGACGCGGCGCAGAAGGGGCCTTACGACGGCGAACCTGCCGTACAGGAAAGCATGTTCAGCATCATTCAGCAGGAGGTCAACCGCGACGGCTCGGCCGGGTTCACCGGTGACGTCGACGCTCACTCGCCCGTTGCCCCCTGATCCCCCAAGTGTCAAAAGCCACCGTAGATAAGCCTGTTGGCGGTGTCAACGCGCTTTTGGCGTGCTGGCTGGCCCTGGCGTGACGTCCACCGCTCTGGCCGGCACGACCGCCGCCGGTCGCTCAAAGCCCGCATCGGGACCCCTACGTCCCGCATCGGGAGTTGATGCAAGATGGCATGGTGTCAAGTCTTCGCAGCGACCCTCGCACCTCCGCTGCCGCCCGCGGCAGCGGCTGGGTGGGCAACTCGCCCCAGGCCGAACGGTTACTGACGCATCTGGCGTCCGGTGAACGGGTCGAGCTGCTGTTCACCACCCTCCGGTTCCACGGCGCACTGACCCGTCGGCGACTCCTCCTGTGGCGGGGCACCTTCAAGGTGGAACACGTGGAACTGCGCCGCCCGCTCACCGTCCTGGGGAGTGGGAGTCAGTCCCGGTTTGGCGAGGCGGTCGTGCTCGACGGCCCCGAAGGCGCGATAGAGCTCAAGGCCCTTTCCGCGGCCGTGGCCCGTGCTTTGGTCGCCGCCGGCCGGCAGGGCGATGGCAGCGCCCCGGCTGATCCTCCGCACGTCGCGCAGGGCCGTCGCGGTGCCTCGGAGACGCCCGGCGCACACCGGGGGGCCCGCCGGGCGTCCACACCTCCGCGTGCGGAAGAAAGCGCCGGCTCACAGGAGAGGGGGTACCACGCGAGAACCATCCGCACATGGCAGGACGCCGAATTCGCCGCCGTCGACCACATGCGCAGCCTCGGCTTCACCGACGCGCGGGTGACGGGTGCCGGCGCGGACGGGGGTGTCGACGTGATCGCCCGGGACGCCATTGCGCAGGTGAAGTACTACAGCCAGCCGATCGGTGTCGGCCCCGTCCGAGAACTGCGAGGAGTGGCGGACTCGCACCACCACCTGCTGTTCTACGCGTCCGGCGGCTATACGGCCAGTGCCCGGCAGTTCGCCGACGAGAAAAAGGTCGCGCTCTTCTCGATCCAGGAGCTCGGGCACATCACTCCACTGAACGCGGTAGCGGCTCGCCTGTCCGCTCGCCCGGGCCCGACGCGCGCCCAGGCGCCGAACCCACGCGCGACTCAGCGTGCCGCCGAGCTGGAAGCCCAGCGGCAGACCGTGCTCCGCCTGATCACTCGCGTCCGTGCGCACACGAGTGAGGTCCACGCGCTGCCGTCCAACCGGTACACCAAGGAACTCATCAAGGCACTGAAAGCGGCGCACAAGCTGATCGAGCGGGCGGACTCCCTCCTGGCCATGTCCCGGACGGACTTCCAGACCCACGGTGGGCGGAAGCGGCTCATCGCCATGGCCGACGAGAAGGCCCGCGAAGCAGCCCTCAAACTGGGAATGCGTGCCTGACGGGCCAGGCACGCACCTCATGAGGCGCGGCATCGGCGCTCCCGCCGACGTGATCACGCGCCGGTGTCGATCAGCTCGGCCCGGACGGTCTTGCCGCTGGGTGGAAAGGGAAGCGTCTCCCAATGGTCGGCGACCGCAGCGACGATCGAGAGGCCGTACCCGTCGGGGTGGAGCGCGTTGCCGGGTGCGGCGCTCGTGGGGCGATCCTGCGGCCACCTGTCCCCACGCGCGTCGGTGACGTCGATGCGTAGGCGGCCGGGCGCGGCGTCGAACACGAGGGTCAGGCGAAAGCTGCGACCGGGCAGGTGGCCGTGGAGTACCGCGTTGGCTGCAAGCTCCGCAACGACGATCTCGGTACGCTCCGTGAGGTCCTGCGGGGTGCCCCGGGATCGCAGCTGGCTCACGCAGAGCAGTCGGGCGAGCCGGGCGCCGCGCCGCGTGGACGACAGTAGCTGAGTGAAGGTGACTGGTGCGGTGGCGAGTTGGGGAGTGGGTTGCCTCATGGCGCCAGCGTGACGGTCGGGTGTGACTGAATGCGAGCGCCGCACCCCGTACGCGGAGTGATCGTACGGGCACATGGAGTGGACAGTACGCTCACCCGGCCGTCACGCTGAGTGCTGCACGTGTGCGGGCCCGAGGGGCTGGAGAGAGGGGCGGCGGATGGACATCGTCGAAGCGGAGGCGGCCGAGGGCGTCGGCGCTCGGACGGTTCCGGCGGGGGAGGGGGAGCGGGAACCTCATCCATCTGACAGTCTGCGTACGTTCGGCGCGGTCGTCCAGGCGTTACGCGAGCACGCGGGGCTCAGTCGGGGAGATCTTGCCGCTGTCGTCCAGTACTCCAAGCACACGGTGGAGTCGGTGGAGTTGGGGCGCCGGATGCCGGATGAGGCGTTCGTGGAGCGTGCTGAGGAGGCAACCGGCAACACCGGGGCGCTGCGCAGGGCCGCTCGTCATCTCAGCCGGGGTGAGGTGGGACTTGCGGCGTAGTTCCGGCGGTGGGCACGGTTGGAGCGGGAGGCGGTGAGTCTGTGCACGTACGAGTGCCGGCTCGTGCCGGGGTTGTTGCAGTCGGAGGCGTATGCGAGGGCGGTGTTCGACAACAGCATCCCGTTGCTGACCGATGAGCAGACGGAGGCGCAGCTCACCGCGCGGATGGAGCGGCAGCGGATGGTGCGGGAACGGCCGACCGTGCCGTTCAGCTTCATCGTGGAGGAGTCGGTGTTCCGGCGCAGGCTGGGTGGGGTGCATGTGCAGGCGAGCGTGCTGGATCATGTGCTTGCGCTCACCGCGCCGCGCAATGTGACACTCCAAGCGGTGCCGCTGGAGTTGGAGTTTCACAGCTGCCTGGACGGGCCGGTCCAGTTGCTGGAGACTCCAGACGGGCGGCGACTCGGGTACTCCGAGGGGCAACAGAACGGACGGCTGATCTCCGGCCCGAAAGAGGTGAGTCTGCTCTGCCGCCGCTATGAAACACTGCGCTCGCAGTCCCTGAACCCCAAGGAATCCAGGGACCTGTTGGAGCGACTGCGAGGAGAGCTATGAGCAGCGGTACGACAGAACTCGCCTGGTTCAAGTCCAGCTACAGCGGCACGCAGGGCGACAGCTGTGTGGAGATCGCGATCGCCGAACAGGCTGTTCATGTATGGGACTCCAAGGACCTGGCCCGGCCGCCCTTCGCCGTGGGCCGCGAGGGCTGGGCCCCCTTCGTGAGGTTCGTGTCGGGCGCCTCGGGGGCGTAACCGAGCGAGGCACGGTTGATGAACCGGTCGCCGAGGTCGGGCGTCGACTTCGGCGCGGCCTTCTGTGGTGTGGGCTTCGCGGCAGACTTCTTGCCGCTCGCCCGCGCCGCTGGAGTCGTCTTCGTCTTCGCCTTTGTGGCGCTCTTGGCTGCCGGTGTGCCGCGCGCCTCGAACTTCTTCCGCAGCTGAGTGAGCTGCTCGCGTTCCTGGACCGTCTGGTCGGCGGGCAGGGCGTTGATCAGAGCCCGCGCGCGGCTGAGCGTGTAACGCGCTTGAGCCCAGCGCTTGGCGTTGATCGCCGTGCGTATCAGCCCGAGAGACTGCTGCAACGCCTTGACCTTCGCCGCCTGCCGCCGGGGCATCGGGAACTCGGCCCCGCTGCCCCGGCGTTGCCCGGCGGCACGCGTGCCCCAGTCCGCGCCCGACGTCAGGACGACGGCCGAGCGCGGGTTGCTGGTCTGGCTTCGGCGTACCACAGGAGTGTTGGCTCCTTGGATGAGGGGCGGGATCAGTCGTGGCGGGGGCCCTGGCCGGGGGGCGGGGTGAGGGTGGAGCGGTAGGTGCCGGACTCGCCCTCGGTGAGCGGGTTCTCCAGCGTCAGGCCGGCGGCAGCCATCCGGTCGTACTCGGCGAGGATCAGGTTCTTGGTGCGGTACTCGCCGTACGCCTTGATGTCGTTGTCGCGGGTGACGTTGAAGGTGTCCAAGATGTAGGCGGTGTCATCGCGGGTGATGCCGTAGAGGTGGAAGAAGAGGGCGTCCAGTTCGGCGCGGATGACGGCACGGCGGTCGGGGTCCCAGCGGAAGGGGTTTCCGGTGTCGCCGAGGTCGCGAGCGAAGGGGGTCATGTCGTGGGAGGTGTACGTGAGTTCGAGGAGGCGGGGGGTGATGAAGGGGGCGTGGGCGGCGAGCGTGTCGGGGGTCGGGACTGGCAGCTGGTGCACGTAGCCGTAGGTGAGATGGGTGCCGCCGATCTTCTGGCGGACGGCGTAGTCGCAGGCCATGGAGGAGAACACGGCGCTGAGGAGTGGCGCGTGCGCGGTGGCGGCGGGGAATGCCAGCGGGAAGGGGTGCCCGAAGCCGTGGGCAGGGGCGACGGAGCAGATCATCGTGCGTTCGTCGCTGGCGCGGCAGATGTCGCGCCAGCCCATCACCCAGTCCCGATCCCAACCCTTGGCTGTCAGTCGGCTGCGGACACCCGGTGCCTTGATCTCCTGGCCGGACTTGTCGAACTCGCCGGTAGGGGTGTCCTGTTCAGAGACCCAGTAGCGGGGTAGCGGGACGGCCGCTGGGTCCTGGTGCTGTTCCATGGTAAAGCGGGGAAGGGTGCCGACGGCGAGCTGCTTCTCGGTTGCGTTCTCGTACGTCGAGAAGCGGTGGTCGTAGTGGTGAAGCATCTTCGCCTCGTACAGCGGGAGCATGCGCGCTCCAGCCTTGACGAAGGTGCTACCTTCTAGGCGCCAGCCATCGTCGATAAGGTCTTCACGGGTGCGGAACTTGTCCGAGTCCGTGTTCATCATGATCATGAGCTGGAACTTCACGCCCCACGGGTTGCCGTCCGTAGCGCCTTCCTTGAGTAGCACCGGGACGCGTCGGTAGATGCCCAGTGTGATCTCCATGTCGCGGCGGGAGCGGAAGACGGGGCAGGTGCCGGTGTTCGGGTTGAGGATCTGGATGTCGCGGCCGGTCAGGGTGTAGGCGCGGCTGGTGATGTGCTCAACCTGACGGACCCGGAAGGCAATAGAGATCGGGGTTTCGGTGGAGCCGGAGCCAGCCATACAGAACAGGGCGAAGTTCACGCTGTGATGGACGCCAGGGAAGATCTTCTCCTCGTTCTCGAAGCCATACAGCGCGACCAGATGGCCCTGGGTGACCAGGTCCTTGAAGAAGTATTGGTTGAAGGAGTCCGTGGCGATGCCCGAGGGCACAATCTGACCGCTACGCCCTTGAGTGGCCATGGCGGTGCGAGCGTGTTCCGCGAAGAGTGAGTACGTATTGAGTCGCCCAAAGGCTGTCAGCGGGAACCGCCCAGAGGTGTGCGCGAAATGCTTGAACCCGTCGTTCTTGCGCTGTTCCTCCTTGAAACTTGCGTACAGCTCGGGGGCCTCTGTGGCCAGCAGGTTGATCTTCTTGTTGCGGACCGTCATGTTCGCTGCTTCAGCGATGTCCACTCGCGTTGCTGCGAAGAACTCACGTGCGTCTACCTGAACTTGATCCCACGGAGGGTTGCCCACCACTGCGTCGAAGCCGCCTGCCCAGCCCGTCCCCCGCTGAACCCCGTCGCCCGACTCCGGAACGGAGAAGACCTCCGGAAACTCCAGATGCCAGTGGAAGAAGCTGTACTGATCCCGCAGCCGCAGAATCTCCTCGTGGGTGACATCCGGCACCGCAGACTGGTCACGACCACGCAGCGCCCGGAACACCTGGTCGGTAGGTGCCTCCGGCGCACCCTCATGCTTAGGCCACACAAACGCGGCGCACCACGCGTCGGCGGCATGCAGGTCGTGCACATACGCGGCCGACTCCGAGTAGGCGCGGTACGCAGACTCCTGTGCCCGCACCTGCTTCAGGGAATCCGCGGGGGCAGCGGTGATGCGGGAGAGCTCGGCGGCGTAGCGCTCGTTCCCCGGCAGGGGCTCCGCGTCGAACAGCAGCTCATCCTGGCCGCCCCGCTGGGCCTTGTTGCGCTTGACGAGCCCGGCCGCGTACTTCCGGTCGTCGCCCTCGATTGGCTTGAAGGCGTCGTCCGGAACACCCTCCGCCAGCAGCTTCGGCGTCGCGCCGATCAAGCCGTTCCCGCGCTTGACATGAGCGTCCAGGAAGCTGAGCGGCTTGCCCGGCTCCATGGCTTCGATCCACAGGGAGACCTTGGCCAGCTCCACGGCCATCGGGTTTAGGTCGACGCCGTAGATGCAACGCGCGACGACCTCGTGCAACGCGTGACGCATGGCGTCGACCGTCGGCTCCGGGTTGCGCTCACGCACGGACGCCACGCGCTTGGCGATGCGGCGGGCCGAGGCAACAAGGAAGTGGCCTGACCCACAAGCGGGGTCACAGACCGTCAGAGACAGCAGCTCGTCGACGATGTCGTCGGCCGGGTCGGGACGGCCGGCCTCGGTGGCCCGCTGTTCGCCACGCTTGACGGCGTCGTCTATGACCGGGTCGAGCGTCGTGTCCAGCAGGCACTCGATCAGCGAGGACGGGGTGTAGTAACTCCCTGTCGTCTTACGGCTGTTGCCCGCCACCTCGATCAGCTCGAAGGACCGGTCCGTCGCGGAGTGCTTCGGCTCCAGCTCCAGCAGGGACTCGTACACCGAGCCCAGTTCCTCGGCGTCCAGGTGGCGGTAGTCGACGGCGCGCCAGCGGCGGGCGCCGGGGTCGCGGACCTGGGCGAGGTGACGTACGGCGGCGAGCAGCGACTCGTTGGACAACTTCAGACCGTCCAGAGGCGCGTCGGCCTCCTTGTGGGTGAACAGACCACCGAGGCCGGGCAGGCCTAGCTCGGGGCGGCCGCCCTCGGTGCCGAGGGCGTCGAGGACGATACGCAGGGCCTCGTACTGGTCACCGTGAGCGGTGCCCTGACGGCGGCGGGCACGCTCACGCAACCGGGCCGAGGAGAAGTACCGTTCGTACGCCTCCCGTTGCCGCTCGTCGGCGTCCGGGGCGAGGAGGGCCTCGCGGTCCTCGGCGACGAAGACGAACAGCAGGCGGTACACCAGACGCAGCAAAGCGTCCCGAAGCGCCTTCGGGTCGGTGTTCTCACGCAGGCGGGCGTTGTCCGGGTGGCGCAGGAAGCCGGTGCCGAGCACGGTCAGGGCGTTCTGAACGCCAAGGCGCAGCTGGTCCAGGGCGCGGGCGCCGGAGGTGACGGCCTCGGTGCGCCACTTCTCCAGCCAGCACCCCGAGGCCGCCGCCCCCTCCGCCACCGCGAACCGCGACGCGTGCAGCAAGCTGTACAGCAGCACGAACTCGCTGAACAGCTCGCCGTCGAAGATGGCTTCCAGGTCGAAGTCGACGTAGGCCGCGGTGGAGAAGGACGAGGAGTCGCGCAGCAGGCGCAGACGGCGGCCGTTGGTGAGGACGGCCCACAGGTGGGCCTCGGTGCGGTTGAGGCAGTCCTGGAGCATGGACTGCGCGGGGACCTGGCCGGGGGCCGGGCGCTTGTCCAGCTCCTGGTTCCAGGGGATCTGGTGGATGAGCGCCGGGCCGTGGCGGTGGGACACCGGGAAGCGCTTCTCCGGGTCGGAGTCGGCCGGGATGCCCGCCGCGCCAATCTCGGTCAGCGCGCCGAAGTCCAGCTTGCGGAAGAGCTGGGCGAGCCAGTCGGTACCGGCCCGGCCGGTGGGGTCGGCGGCGGGGGCGCCGGTCACCGGGTCGGAGGGCAGGGCCGTGCGCAGGTCGCGCCAGAGCGGCTTGAGGTACTCCCAGGCGCGCTCGGCCTCGTCGCGTACGGGTACCGAGGCGGGCAGGCCGTAGTCGGCGGACTTGGTGCCGGGCAGGTTCCGCGCCTCGGCGATGCGCAGCAGCATGTCGGCGGGGAGCAGGCCGCCGACCGTGGTGACGGCGGTGAAGGCCAGGGCGGTGCGCGTGGCGGCGGACATCAGGCTTCGGCTCCGGTGACGGTGGAAACGGGCTGCTGCGGCAGGTAGACGTACACGCCGAGTACGTCGGCGGGCTCCTGCGGGACGACCTTCAGGCCACGGACGATCTCCTCGTTGGCCTTGCGCACACGGCGGTGCGAGGCGTCGAGTTCGGCGGCCAGGCGCGTGCCGTACTCGGTGAGGTGCGCGGACAGGTCCGGCAGACCGTCCAGGGCGCGGGTGATCTGGTTGCGGGCGAGCTGCTCGTGGGTGTTGGCACTGGCCCGCGCGGACAGGAGCGCGGCGGCCGTGTCGTCGTCCAGCCAGCGGGCGCGCGACGGCATCCCCTCGTAGGCGAGCAGACGGGCGTCCTCGGCCACCACCTGCCGCTCGCCCGTGCGGGACGGCAGGGTGAGGTGGAAGCGGTAGCGGACCAGAAGGAGCGTCGTGCGGATGCCGACCGCGTCCGTGGTGACCACACCACAGCGGCGGGCCGGGCGCGGGCCCGGGGTGTTCGCGTCGAGCGCCGAGTCCAGGACGTACGAGGCGATGGCGCCGATCGCCGGGTCGGTGCGGACCAGCGCGCCCTCACCGCGGGCGATCGCCGGTGTCGTACGGAACGGGATCTCCCGGTCCTCCTCGATCAGCCGTCCGCCGAGGGTGGCGGCGAGCGCGTCCCGCAGGCCGGCGGGGGCGCCGCCGGCCTGCGCGGTGAAGTCGCCGCTGCCATCGCGTGGGTCGCGGACCAGGGCGTCCAGGTCACGCAGCGCCTCCAGGGCGAAACCGCGCACCTCGTCGGCGCCGCCGAGCGCGGCCCGTACGGCGGCGACCTCGCGGGCCACCTCCTCCGGGTGGATGGCGCGCTGGGCGTACTTGGAACGGGAGGTCTTCTCCCGCTCGGCGGCCGAGTTCCACTCGCGCTCGATACGGTCGAACGACTCCTGGTGGCCGTCCAGGTCGAACAGGCTCTCCTGGCTGCCCTGCCGTCCGTGCAGCAGCAGCCACTCCACCACGGCGTCGGTGACGCCGGACGCGGTCTCGTCGGGGACGGAGACGGAGATGCCCAGGTCCTTCTTGATCTGCCGGTGCTTCTGGAACAGCACCTCCAGGACCTTGCCGTCGATACCGTTGTCCTCGCCGAACATCGTGATGACCCGGACCTGGTCGCGCTTCTGGCCGTAGCGGTCGACGCGGCCCTCGCGCTGGTCGTGGCGGGTCGGGTTCCAGGCCAGGTCGTAGTGGACGACGGCGTCGAAGTGGTGCTGGAGGTTGACGCCCTCGGAGAGGCAGTCGGTGGCGATCAGAACGCGGCGCACGGCCGGGTCGCCGTCCTCGGCGGACTCGGCGGCGAGCTGCTCGATGCGCTCCAGACGCTGCTGAGGGGAAAGCGTGCCGGTCACCGCGGCGATCTTCGCCTTCTTGCCGAGCTTGCCCTCGAGCTGCTCGGCGAGGTACTCGGCGGTGGGGATGTAGCGGCAGAAGACGATCGGGTGGTAGCCCTCGGCGATCAGCTTCTTCAGGTGCCCGGTGAGCGCCTTCAGCTTCGCGTCCTCGGCCGGTCCCACCAACTGCGCCGCCCGCTGGGCCAGATCGAGCAGCCGGGCGCCCGCGTCCTCCGTCTCGGCGGCTCCCGGCGCGACGTCCATGCCCTCCAGTCGGTCGTTGTCCGCGGAGTCGGAGGCCACCGGGGCGCCCAGCACGTCCGCCTCGTGCGCGGTGCGGGCCGTGGCGGACTCGGAGCGCGTCTTCAGGGTCTGCACGGCGGCCGCCGGCGAGGAGACCATCGAGCGCAGCAGCGCGATCACCGACCACCAGGCGATACGGGCCTCCCGCTTGCCCTGCTCGCCTGCCCGCTCGACGCGGTCGCGGGCGTAGGCGATGGCGTCGTCGAGCAGCGCTCGGTAGGCGGGGGTGAGCCGGTACTTCTCGTCCTTCGTCCAGCGGTCGGACGGGAAGGCGGTCCGCTCGGCCAGGGAGTCGTCGGCGAGGCCGTCCTCCTTGGTGAGATATTCGCGCACGTCGGCGCGCTTGCGGGCGACGAAGTGCTCCGCCAGCTTCGCCCGGCCCGCTGCCGACTCCAGGTCGAGGTGCGCCAGTTCGGGCCGCACCAGGCCGAGCAGATTGCGGAACGCGGACTCCTTGCCGGAGTGCGGGGTCGCGGTCAGCAGCAGCAGGTGCCGGTCGGCGTCGGCGGAGACCCTGCGCAGCAGCTCGTAGCGGAGCTGGTTCGAGGCCGACGACGCGGCACCCTGCGCGGCGTCGTCGGCGGCCACGCACGTGTGGGCCTCGTCGACGATCACCAGGTCCGGGCAGTGCCGTACGAAGTCCTCGCGGTGCCGGGTCGACTTGATGAAGTCCGTCGAGATGATCGTGAACGGGTGCTTGTCGAACAGGGACTGGCCCAACTCCAGACCGCGCTCCAGGCGCGACACCGTGGAGGCCAGGACCAGTTCGGCGTCGATGCCGAACTTCTCCCGCAGCTCAGACTGCCACTGCTCGGCCAGCGCCGGGGAGCACAACACGGCCAGCCGGGTCGCCTCGCCCTGAGCCAGGAGCTCCTTGGCGATCAGACCCGCCTCAACCGTCTTGCCGATACCGACGTCGTCCGAGACCAGCAGCCGCACGGTGCGCTGCCGCAACGCCATCAGCAGCGGCACCAGCTGGTAGGCCCGGGGTTCCACGGCGATCGACGCCAGGGAACGGAACGGGCCCGCACCCGACCGGAACCCGATCCGCAGCGCCGTACGCAGCAAGCCAGCGGCACGCTGGTCACCCAGGTCGGCCGAGCTCGGCGCCGCGAACTCGGCGGGACGCACGTCCTCGAACGTGGGGAAGACGGCCGCGATGTCGTCCTCGCTCCCGCCCAGCGGGCGCAGCACCAGCATGTCGGAGGCGCTCTCGGGCAGCACCACCCATTCCCGGCCGCGCGCGGCGACCAGCGAGCCGGCTGTGTACGTGAGGCTCATGAGCTGTCTCAGTTCCTAGAGATCGGGAGTGGGTGAGCGATCAACGGAGGTGGAAGTAGGCGGCGTTGTTATCCGCGATGGTGTCCCAGTCCGCGTCCGTCGGGAAGCGCAGGACGTCCCAGCCAGCGTCCTCCAGGCGATAGCCGGCCTCGATGTCGCGGGTGGAGTCGGCCGGGTGGCCGGGGGCGTCGACGAACACGGCGAGATTGGCACCTTCCAGGCGGAAGACGAGGTCGGGGCACGCCCCCGCCTCTGAGACCAAGGTGTTGACCTCGTCCGGCAGCCGGTAGCCCTTCGCCCTGAGCCAGCCGAGCAGATCGCCGGCCGCGACGAGGGCCGTCAGATCCGCCTCCACCGGGGTCGGTGAGGACGCCGGGGCGGTGTCGGGCGCGGCGTCCTCGCTTCTGACCGCCGGGGCAAGCCTGCGGAACCGTTCACTGCGGGACTCGCCGCGGTCCTCCCGCTCGGTACGGGCCTCGGCCAGCCGCACCAGCAGCGGGCGGGCGGCGTGCCGGCTCAGCTGTCGGTGGTGCGTCTGGTTGGCGTAGGTCAGCAGACAGGCATAGCAGCCGCGGGCGCACTTCTCGCCGTCCGCCGGTCCGCCCTCGTCCTCGCCGGACTCCGGGTCGAAGTGGCATATCTCCAGGGCTGTCTTCGCGGCCTTGGCGAGGGCGTCCATGTCGTGCTGGATGCGGCGCAGCACACCGGCGCCGCCCTCGGCGGCCTCCGTGAACAGCATGCGGCGGCGCGGACCGTCGTCCGGCGGCAGCAGTTCCGCGGTTAGCTCGGAGTCCTCCAGCTCGAACGCCGCTTCGATGCCCCGCTCCAGCGCATACAGGAACGACAGGGCCACCGGCTCGGGCAGCGGCTCCTCCAGGGTGACGACAAGGATGTTGCGGCGGTCCTCCACGAACGGCAGGACCCGCTTCTTGCGGCGCTTCTCGTTGCCGTCCTCGTCGACCACCGGCATGCCGGTGCCCTCGATGGCGTCCGCGGCGGCCCGGTCGTTGAGCCAGCGGCCGTCGCCCAGGTCCAGCCAGTAGCCGTCCGGCTCGTTCTCCTTGTCGCGGACGCGGCCGAGATTGGTGATCCGTACCGTCGCCGAGTCGCCGTAGTCCAGGTCGAGGACGGGCGCGCCGTCGGCGTCGCCGACATGCGAGGTGAGGCGTCCCTTGCGGGCGCCGTGGTCCTGGAACGCGTACGAGGTCTCCAGGCGGAAACCGGCCCGGCGGCGCTCCTCCTCGTCGGAGGAGATCCGCTCGCGCGGTGTGGTGTACACGGTGTGCAGGTGGAGCAGACCGGTGCGCTTGCCGTGCAGCTGCTCCCCGCACATGTCGCACTTGTCGGCGCCGGGCCTGACGACGTAGTGGTAGCCGCAGCCGTCGCAGCGCCGGGCCTCCGCCGTCGCCAGCTCGCCCGAGGCGTCCGGTGGCAGCTGCACCCGGGTGACCTGGTAGCGGGCGCCCTCGTGGTAGATGAGCGCGCCCGGACCGAACTCGCGGATCGCGAGGAACCGGGGACGCTGGAGGTAATCGCCGTCGGCGTTGCGGCGGTTGCCGGAACGCGGGATGTACGCGGCCAGCGGCAGCCGCGGGAAGCTGTAGCCGGGCAGGAACCCCTCGGACGCCAGATAGCGGTACGGATTGAAGTCGCTCATCACCGACTTGCTGTCGACGGAGCGGTTGAGCAGCAGGTTCGTCTGCGTCTCCGCCTCCCGGCGGCGGCTGCGTGCCCGGCTCTGCTCGCCCTGCGAGAGGGTGTGGTCGACGACGCGCTTGTTCTGCTCGTACTGGTCGATGACAGCCGCCCGGAACAGGTCGCGCCACCGGTCGAAGGCGGCGTCGAACTCCGTCGGGGCCCGCTCGATCCGGTCCTCGATCCACTCGTCGTACCACCAGGTGGTCGCCTCGAAGTCCCTGATCAGCGGGGCGAGAACGGTACGGGCGGTGTCGGCCGCGCGTCTGCGGGCGTCCTCGTCCAGGGACCGGTTGAGGAACTCGGAACGCAGCGGCAGCGGCATCAGCGGATCGGGGCGGTCGTCGCCTTCGGGGTCGTAGGCGACGTCGATGACCTCCGGGATCGCGGTGCCGAGCTTCATGTCGGCCTCCGCCAGCCAGATGCCCTGGAGGTGGGAGCGGACCAGATCCTCGTTGGCCAGGTCCAGACGCGGCGGGGCCACCTGCCCCGACACCATGTCCTGGGAGCGGCGGAAGTAGTACTGGTCGTGGCTGTTGCCCGTCGCGCAGTACGTGGTCACCAGCGCGGGCTGACCGGAACGGCCCGCCCGGCCCGAGCGCTGCGCGTAGTTCGCGGGGGTCGGCGGCACATTGCGCATCAGCACGGCGTTGAGCGAGGAGATGTCCACGCCCAGCTCCATCGTCGGCGAGCAGTACAGCAGGGGCAGGTCGGCGTCCCGGAACTGCCGCTCGCGCTCCAGCCGGTCCTCCGGGGTGACCTGCGCGGTGTGTTCACGGGCGTACAGGCCGGCCAGCTCGGCGGCCGCGGTCCGGTACAGGTCGCGGAAGAAGGGGTTGACGCGCGGGCCCTCGCCGCTGCTGTAGGTGCGCGCCAGCGGGTCGACCGCGCCCCGTTCACCGTTTCCGGCGCGCCAGATCAGCGCGGCGGCCGGCACCCGGTAACCGGTGCGCTTCTGAGCCGCGCGGCGGCGGTAGGCCGGGCCGGAGTGCTCGGGGGCGGTCTCCACCTCGCGCACCAGTTGCTTGTCGCGCAGCACCTTCAACAGGTCCTCGATGACGGTCTGCACATCGTCCAGAGGGAGGTCGCGCAGTTCGGGCATGTTCCGCCGCAGGTACTTGCCGAACTTGCCGCGGGCCGACAGGAACTGCGCGGAGCGCTCCATACCGGGCCGTGAACCGTAGGGGTAGGCGGTTCCGACGGTCGGCCGGTCGCTCTCGCCCAGCACCCACGGCCCGGTGAGGCGCTCCTCGCTCGCCCGCTGAAGGGTGTCGAAGTCGTCGCGGAAGTACTGCACGTCGATGGCGAGGGCCCGCCGCATGAAGTCGAGCAGCGTACGACCGATCTCCTCGCGCAGCGCCGGGTCGGCGTCGCGCAGCACGGCGTGTGCGGACTGCCAGCACTCGGGATGGGCGGCGATCCAGTCCAGATCCTCGTAGTCGATCCGCAGCAGCCCCGTCTGCTCCAGGTTCGGCATGGTGATGCGCCAGCCGCGCTCCAGGTCGCGGTAGAGGCGGTATCCGACGACGTCCCGGAAGGCCTTCGTGGCCCGGCGCTCCATGGACGGAGCCAGGTCCGCGCCGGCCGCGTACTCGCGGGGCGCGAGGCCCATCACCTCGGTGACGGCCTCGGCGAGGTCGTCGTGGCGCAGCCCCTCCTCACCCGCCCGCACCGCGGCCTGGTACAGGGCGCCGCGCAACTGGGTCACCTGGGCGAAGTCGTTGAAGTGCCCGGCCTGCAGCGAGGCGTCCTGCCGGTTGTCGACGAAGGTGAGAAGTTTGCGCGCCTCCTTGCCCAGGCTCTCCTCCGGTACCGCGCGCAGGGACTTAACGATCGACGCGGAGATCAGCGAGGTCGCCGAGGAACGCCCCTCCTGGTCCAGGGTGGCCAGCTTGGCGAAGTCCCGGCCGCGGGTCTGCTCGTAGGAGACCTGGCAGTGCACGCAGAACAGGAACGGCGCCGGGACGAACGCCGCGACCAGCCCCTCGCCCGACTCGTTGCCGTGGGCGTCCACGACCACACGCTTGGGCACTCGGGGCTTGTAGGACTTCTTGACGACCGTCACGCCCTGCGCGTCCGGCTCCAGCCACGACTCCGGCAACCGCCGGTCGTCCACGGCCTTCTGCGGATCCGCCGGCCACTCGTAGTCCTCCCCGGGCATGCCCAGGTACAGATAGCCCTCACCCTGGCGGCCCCCGGAGGCGGAGGTGTCCCGACGCGGCTCGTACCGGAACGCGCCGCCGTCCTCGGTGCGCCAGACGGTCAGGTACTCCTGGCCGCACTCACGGCAGAACGCCAGCGGGAACAGCGGCTTGCCGTCGCTGTCCGGCTGCTCCAGCTGGTAGGTGCGAGTGAGCGGCCGGGTGAGCGGATCCTCGAGCGTCGTGTAGACGGTGTCGCCCTTGGAGAGGAACTGGTGCAGCCGGAACGCGAACAGCGGCCGCTCCGTCACCGGATGCTTGGCCTGCGCACCCGCCTCCAGGGTGGTCCGGATCGCCTCGCGCACGCTCTCCTCGGCCACACCGGACGCGGCGGCCAGCTCCTCCGCCGCCTTCTCGACCGTGCCCGGGGCGCAGCGCCGCAGCGGCCCCGTATCTTCCTCGCGTTCCAGACCGAACCGGGACTCCACCCAGCGGGCCAGCGGGTCCTTCGTCAGCGCGTCGTACGAGCGGGGCGCCGCCGGCACCCGAAGCCGCTCGGCGGGTACGGTCTCGGGCGCCTCGTCGGTCGCCCGGACCAGGGTCTCGCCGATGACCCGCTTCGGCAGCACCGTCGTACCGAACAGCCGGCCGGCGACCTTGGCCACCTCCCGCTGCTGGTCCTCCCACGAACCCTCGGTGGACATGGTCGCCGAAGTGCCGATGCACTGGAGGCTCGCGGAGGCACGGCAGGCCTCACGGACCCGGCGGATCAGGAACGCCACGTCCGCACCCTGCCGGCCCCGGTAGGTGTGCAGCTCGTCGAAGACGAGGAACTGCAGCCCCTCGGCCATGCGGATCAGGCTGGTCCGGTCGTCCGGCCGGGTCAGCATCAGCTCCAGCATCACGTAGTTGGTCAGCAGGATGTCCGGAGGGTCCTTGCGTAGCTTCCGACGATCCTCGTCGGACTCCTGGCCGGTGTAGCGGGCGAAGGTGACCGGCTCCCGGCCCTTCCCGAAACCGTGGCGCAGGTACTTCTGCAGCTCCCCGAGCTGTGAGTTGGCCAGCGCGTTCATCGGGTAGACGACGATCGCGCGTACCCGGCCCCCCGCGTCCGGTCCCGCCGCCTGACGCTCCTTCAGTACGCGGTCCACGATCGGGACGATGTACGACAGCGACTTGCCGGAACCGGTGCCGGTGGTGAGCACATAGGAGTCGCCCGCCTGCGCGGCCTCGATCGCCTGCCGCTGGTGGAGGTGGAAGGTCAGCGGCCGGCCGTCCGGGCGCAGCGAGGTCTCCTTCTTGCGGGCCTGGAAGATCTCCGCGCACTTGGGGTGCAGCATTCCGTCCCGTACGAGGTCGGTGACCTGGCCGCCGTCGGCGAAGAAGGGGTTGAGCGACAGCCATGGGTCGGGCCACTGCGACTTTGCCGCCAGGTCGTCTTCGACGAAGCCGGCGATGCGGGCGTCCCGGATCACTGTCGCGCTCTTGGTGAAGCTCTCGTACTCGCCGATCAGGTCGGCATGGATGCCGAAGACGTCCATAGCCTCGGGCAGGCGCGGCTCCTTGCGTGGCACGGCCGCGGGCGCGGGCGGGGTTGGTTCGGGGAGCAGGGCACGCAGTCGCGCCACCGGGTCCATCACCTGCCAGTGCGGAGCCAGCAGGGCGGCCGTGTCGTCCGGCGCGAACGCGAGCGGGATCAGTGCCTCACGGACCAGGGCGGCGTTGTCGGGCCGCAGTTCGGCGTCCTTCTCTAGGAGACGGTCCACCAGCCGGACCAGCTCGGCGGGCAGGTCCGGGCGCACCAGGGTCAGCCGCGGCGGCCGCTCGTGCTGGTGCTGTTCGGAGAGCTCGAAAGGGGTCCTGGCGGAGAACGGCGGCCTTCCGATCAGTAGCTCGTACAGGATGCAGCCGAGCGCGTAGAGGTCGGCCGGGGCGGAGACCCGTTCGGCGCGGAACTGCTCGGGTGCCATGTAGCGGGCCGTACCGACGCTGACGCCGGTGCTGGTCAGTCGTGTCTGGTCGGGATCATCGACGATCGAGCCCATCCCGAAGTCGAGGACCTTGACGGTGCCGTCCCGGGTCAGCATCACATTGGCCGGCTTCAGATCGCGGTGGACGACGCCGGCAGTGTGCGCGGCGGCGAGACCAGCGGCGATTTGGGCTCCAATAGCGGCGACCCAGGAGACCGGGAGCTGAGGCTCCTCGTCGATGAGGTCTGCGAGCGGATGACCGTCCAGCAACTCCATGGCCAGATAGGGCAGGCCGCTGCCGCCCGGCGTCCGGTCCACGCCACCGTCGATCAGCAGGGCGAGGTTCGGGTGGCCCTGGGAGAGCATGCGCATGATCCGCACTTCGCGGCGGAAGCGGTCGATCTCCTTGCCGGACCCCGAGGTGTCAACCGAGACTCCGGTCCGGCTGCGCAGCACGGTCTTGACCGCGACTTCTCGGTGCGGGGAGTCCGGGGCGGCCCGGAGGTCTTCGGCCCGGTGTACCTCGCCCATGTTCCCGCGCCCTACGATCCCCGTGATCCGGAACCGTCCGTCGACCGTCTCCAGGCCCACTGGCCCTCCCCCCCGTTTCACCCGTCGCCTGAAAGGTGGGTACTCCCGCAGGGAGCGTATACCTTCACCTGTTGATGAGGATCCCATCTCTATGTTGACGTTGTCAACAGAATGTTGTTGGTCGGCGAGTGACAGTGCGCTGCGGCGGCAGATCGTAGGTCGTCAGGCGTCATGTCTTGTTGGATGGTGATGCTGCTGGTCAGCGGTGTGTGTGGGTGAGGTAGATGCGGAGCGGGTCGTGGACGGCGGGGACCAGGCGGGTCAGGTTGAGGCGGCGGGCGATGAGGGTGAGGGCGTCGTGGGTGTCGTGGTGTTGCCGGCTTGGCAGGGTGGCGAGTGCGCGGGCGAGGGCGACGGTTTCGGGGTAGGTGACCAGGTCGCGGGTCAGTAGGGCGGGGGAGGCGCTGCTCCCGGTGGCGAGGTGGGTGGGGGTTGGTTGCGCAGAGCTGGGTCAGGCGGGTGTTCCAGCGGTGGGTGAGGTGTTGCTGGTGGTCGTACCAGCGGGTGGTGATGGCGCGCGCTGTGGTCCAGGCGGTGCTGGCGCGGGGGTGCCGTAGGAGGCGTTGGTGGTCGTGGTGGACGGCGGCGCATGCATGGTGGAACAAGGCGCGTGGTGCGCACATCACTCGATCGGCCGGTGGGCCGCCTGCGCGTACGGAGCGGGCCAGGTGGGCCTCACGGGCGGACGGCGGCGACTCTGTCGCTACCGGAACAAGCTGTGTGCTCGGCAGGCCGCTTAGCGGAATGAACTTGCCGCTGTCAAATCCGAAACGTCCGTGCCTGAGGCAGTTTTATACTTCGGAGCCTGCAGTAACACCTGCTGGTCCACGCTATAGGGGGTGCGGTCAGTGTCGACCCAGGACTTGCGGGAGCAGGTCCAGCAGCATCAAGGCCCCGTCCGGGTCTCGGCCACGGATGCGGAGAGCCATCCCGCCCACTGCGGTGTCTTCCCGGCAGCCAAGGTCCGTCGACGGTTCGCCGTCGACGGATGGAAGCGCCGTTACGGCGACGAGCCGTTCATGCTCGGCGTGATCCGGGACATCATCGTGGCGCTCCACCGTGATGCGCGCATCATCACCTGGGAAGGGCTGCAGGAAGCCCTTAACGAGCAGATGGCGCGGCGCTCTGACAACCTCCACCCAGGGCAGAGGAGGTATGTCGCACACGCGGTGGAGCAGTACATGGATGCGCACGACGAACTGGCCGCGCATCACGGAGAGATGCGCTTCCTCGCCCCGGATCCCTCCATCGGCAGCCAGGACCGTGAAGTCACGGTTTGGGGACTCCTGTACACCAGCGCCGACGGAGTCCGCGAGATCCGCCGACTGCGCTTGAAAAGGGCACGCAGCCGTGCCGGGGAACACGACCGCTGGGCGACGGTCGCCGGCTACGTCGCCGCCAGAATGCAGCTGCACTTCCCGCCCACCGGGATCCGAGTCGTCGAAGTCGGCCTGCTGGACGGTTCCACCGAGGTCGTTCTTGAGCACTCGCGCGAGGAGGCTCTGGCTCTCTACGACGCGCACGGACGCCCTGCCATCCAGCAGCTGATAGCGCCCACCCGCTACCAGCCCGGACATTCCTGCCAGAACTGCAAACTGGCGGGGCGCTGTCCGAGTCTGCAAGACCTCACGGACTGCCTGGGCCAGAAACGGCCCGGACCCTCCACCCGCTCGGTCAGCGCCGCCGACCTCGAGCTCTACTCGAAGTGCCCTGCCCGCTGGTACCTCGAGACCCAGTGCCGTCTACGGACCGAGGACAACCCGTCGGAAGCATCCGACCGCGGCCGCGCCATCCACCAATGGCTCGCGCAGGCACACGCGCGCGGCACCCGGTGCACCGATCAGGACGTCGCACCCCCCGACCAGGAGGGAATCTTCACGGGGACCCTTACACCGGACGAGTACACGAAGGCCCGAGAATTCCTCGTCGCGCACGCGCGTTCGTGCCCGTTGGCCGACGGCGCGGAGGTCATCGCCGTGGAGCCTCCGGTCTATGGCTACGACGCGAAGGCGGATGTGATCATCGCTTCCCGACCTGACCTCGTTTGCAGGGACCCGAGTGGAAGAATCGTTGTCCGCGAATCGAAGACGACGACTCAGATGCCCGCAGACCAGAGCGACGCCTTCGACCGCTTCTTCCCGGTCCCGTGGCTGATCAATATCGCCCGGACCGCGAAGGGCGCCTTCGGCGAATCCGACGGGTTCCCCAGAATCGAACTCGAGGTCATCACCCCAGACGAGGCACGCGTGTTCGCCTGGGACGTGGAGCGAGACCAGGACATGGTCCGCATGGCGAAGGCCGAGGTCCGGCAACGGGCAAGCGCCTGGATCCGCGACACCACCTGGTCCCCATCGCCCGGCGCCCAATGCACGTGGTGTCCCGTCCGACGGTGGTGCCCCGACGCGGCGGACATCGACTGTCGCACCGGCGAACAGCCGCAGTCCCACGACGAGCCATGTGCCGGTCTGCCAGCAGGCTCACCCGAGTAACGCCCACGCAGAACACGTGCGCAGCGGGCCAGCTCGCGGTTAGGCTTGCCCGCAGGGAACATATCGGCATGAGGTCGTAAGAGTGCGTCGCGGGAGGGTAGTTGGACAGGCCGCCACCCACCCCCCGGGTGATGCTGCCCCGCGGCCCGAACCTCCGCCCCCGGCCGTCCCTGCCGTCGACGCGCAAGTACGCCGTCGACCCGGCGCTTCCCCAGCGCCGCCGCCCCGTCACCGCTGCCCTGGCCGACACCGGCCTGCTCTACACCCTGGCCCACCGCCCCAAGTACCTGGAGATGTTCCTCGATCTCTACGGCGAGACCGTGGTCGTCGCTACGGCTGTCGCGGAGGAGATCCGTGCCGTCGCGAACGTGCCCCGACCCGGCCGGCCCCACCAGAACCTCGTGCTGATGGGTGCCTGCGCGGACCGGCTCGTCACCAAGCTCGACGACAAAACCATCGCCGTGCGCGAGCCGTCCGAAAACTCCGGCCTGCTCTTCACCGTGCAACAGCAACTCCGCGAACTGGACCGCGCGGCAGCGACCCGACGAGGGGAGAGGTGGTCCCCGATCGACGTCAACAGGGCAAAGCGCCATAACGGCGAAACGGAGAGCATCCTGGTCGCCGCCGACGTCATCAAGGCTGGCGGCACAGCCATCCTGCTGACCAACGACGGAGGCGCCAGCCTCGCGGCCTGGAAGCAGGGAGTGTCCGCGCGGAACCTGCGCAACATCCTGGCGGAACTGGCCTGCGAGAACTCGCACCTGGCGAAGGAAGACCTCCTGACGGCGTTCACCGAGATGACGGCTCACTTCGGCACCCTGCCCACCGAGGTTCGACCGACAGACTCCTCCGCCTTCCGATGCCGCGCCCTCGCCGGCGAGTGCCAGATCTGCGACGCCTCAATGCGCTAGCCCTCCAGCACTACCCCTCTGCCGCCGCAGGCAGATCCCACCCTGCAGCGCTCAACTGCCGTGCGGCTTCCACCTCATCGCCGTCCGCGATCACGTCGGCCACCATCGGCAGACTCACAACGTTGTCCGCGAACGCAGCCAGAACATGCTCGGTCAGCCGAGGCGAGGCATACCTGCGACCCTCCGCCTCCGCCATCTCGGACCAGGCCGTACCGGCTCCCACGCTAGCCATCATCGACCGGACCGCCACGTCCTCGCACCGACCCAACAGCGACTCCGACGGAGCCAAGGCATCTTTCGAATCCCGCAACGCCTTGAGCGTGGCCTGCCGGCTTATGCCATAGGTGAGCATGATGCTAGCGACAAGCCGATTCACATCTGCCAGGTCTCTCGAGCGGCCATGCTGTTCCAGCATTTCCTCCAGCGCTTCCTCTGGAAACAGGAAATGGCGCGCGAAGGAATCTGCGATGATCTCCGGAATTGCATTAGAAGTCTGAGCCCGATCGACAATAATCTGCCCGCTGTCCTGATATAGAACATGACTCAACTCATGCGCGAGCGTAAAGCGCTGGAGCGCCCAATAGTCATCCGAATTGATGAGAACGGCCCAGACTTTTCGGCTGTCCCTGATTTCAGGAACGGAGATGCCGTGAACGTTCTTCGGCAGAGTCCGGTATTCCACCAGACACCCCATGCCCTCAACCAACCCTGTGAGATCCTCAATCGGGCTGAGTTGATCCAGGTCGAGGCGCGCCCGTAGCCGAACGGCAGTTGTCCTGCCGTCCTCCTTCGGTTTGTACTGCCTCCTCGACACAGGGAAGGCAGAAAGATCCTCAGCCGGTGTGCAGAAGCCCCACTGCTCAGTCAGCCGGTCGGCTGTCAGAAGCTTCATGGCGTGCTCGACCGGCTCTACCACATCGTGTTCGACCTCTGCGGTCCCCAAACGCAGACTCACCCCGAGCGAAGGCCTCTTCGCACCGGTCAGGACGGCGGGATCGACACCCAGGAGCGCGCCCAGGAGGGACGCCTCCCACCGCGAAGGCAAACGCTCCCCGCGCAACAGCTCATCGCCGACCTCAGATGATCCGAAAAGCTCCTCCAGGACAGACGGAGTGACATCGTCACGGAAGAGCAACTCGCTCAACGCGCGAGCATCGAACGTTGCCGCCTCATTCCCCATACGTGTCACCCCCTTGTCCTCCACTCTCTGTGCCCATGCCTATGCCCTCATGCAGCAGCACGAACACCCTCCTCAAAGATCCCCTCCATCGCCACCAGGCAGCGCCGACAGAAAGCCCTCAGCCGCAGAAATACCACTCTGCGACTGCCTCCTATGCCACCAAGGATAGAGCCAGGCACTGACAGCGGCGAGGATGCACCAGACACGACAGGGACCCCATCCAGCACACCAGTCAAAGGGACTGACCTGCGAAAACGCCTCACCAACACGGATGGGCCGAGTGATATACCAGCCTGATGCGAGCCCCCGGCACGGGACGGACTGCGCCAGCCACACAGCTCCCGCTGACAAGACGACGCCAAGCCCCACGGAGGGGTCGCCTCGGGAGTCACGACTGTCTGTCCCCTCCCTGGCAGAGCCCGTGACACGGCAGTGCCTGTCCACGCAGCCATGCACCGGCATCGCCCGATGCTCCACCCATGAAAGCAGCCTTACCCATACAACGTCACCCTATTGGGAGGGTTGCGCTACCCAGCGGAAGACCGTTGCGCAGACGCCGACGAACACACGACCGCAACCCCACCACCTGGAGGCGGCAAGCCGCAGTCCAGCGGGACCCAAAGTTGGCGAATGCGGTCTAGGAACGCCCCATAGCGCCTCATCTCGGTACTGGACAGCCACACCGAGCATTCTGACTGCTGAGCCTCCAAGCGCTTACTGGCCTCGTGAAGCGGCGAAGCCAGCGTGTCTTGTACTTCGCCAGGGCTGTAACGGACCTGCGGCAGTCTGTGCGAGATATAGGACCTACACCCCGGCCCATGCCTCGACAACCAAGCCGCAGCAGCGCAGTACTGCAAGAGTGCGCAACCGCAGCACCTACCAACGCATGCCCAGAGCGTCGAGATCCGCCCGCCGCTGCTCGGCTAGCTTCGAGGCCCGTCGCCGGGTGTTATCGAGGAACGCCCCCAGCTTCACAGCTTCCTCCAAGCCGTCGTCCTCGCCCGTCGCGATCATCTCGACGTGCTTGCGGGGCACCACCAAATGCCCTTCGCGGGCATGGAACTGGCGGGCGGCAGCGAGGTTGACGGCCCACCGGTCAGCTTGCGTCCGTCGTGTCGGCTGCAGTTCAGCCTCATTGGCTGGCTCCAAGCCCAAGACACTGTTGAGCAGCCAATGCTGCACCGGCGTGAGTCTGTCCCAGCCGGTCCGCTGCGCTCTGGTCCAGGCACCGAGGTCTTCGCCCTGCACGATCACTTCCCCCGCCTGTACTGGCAGGGCACCGCCAGCTCGGACGTGCGCGAGCGTCAGATGGAAGCCCCGCTGCCAGTCGATACTCCAGGCCGGGCACCAGGCCGGGTCGATTGCATCCAACGCGTCCAGACGGCTCTCTGAGAGTGCGGAACGTGAGCTCTTGTCCGTTTCGTGGTTGAGGTTGGGGAAGGACCGCTGGTCGCGGGTGGGGGGTGGCCCTCAGGCGTCGGGGCGGGCGAACAAGCCGGGTTCGGGTTCGATGAGGATGCCCCGGCTGACCAGGCGTTTCAGTTTGGAGCGGATGCCTTCGGTGTTCTTCGGGAGGATCGGCAGGTCGAGGGCCTGGCAGAGGTCGTGGGCGCGCATCGGTCGGCCCGCGTCGGCCAGGGCGGTGAGGATCTGCTGGTAGGCGGGGTGGTCCGGGATGTCGGGGCGGTCCGGCTCGGTGGCGGGTGAGGGCAGGGGGAGAGTGAGGAGGGTCTTGCGGGTGATGCGCAGGTTCTCGCTCTCCGCGTCGAGTTCGCCGAGTTGCCGGGTGAGTTCTTCGATGCGGGCCCGGAACTGCTCGGCCTGGTCGGCCAGTTCGCGCTCGCGGGTTTCGATGTGTTCCAGGATGGCTTTGACCTGTGGGTTCTCGCTCATGCGGTCCTCCAGGAGGCGATGGTGCGGCCGGTGAGGCGGCGGCTCATGACGGAGGTCATCGCCCACAGAACGCGGGAGCGGGAGGAAGCGGGGCGGTGTTCGTAGTCGCGTACGAGACGGCGGTAGAACATCAGGATCCCGTTCGTCTGCTCCACGATCCACCGCTTGGCCTGCGGAACGAAGCCCTTGTCGTCCGGGTTGCGCTCGACGATCTCGACGTCGATGCCCACGTTCATGCCGTGCTCGACGACCTTCTTCTTGAAGCCCTGGTCGACCAGGGCCTTCTTCACGCTGCCGCTCTGCCCGGCGACCTGGTCCAGCAGGGCGATGCCGGCGGTGTTCTCGTGCGCGGAGGCCGCGAGCACGACGACCGCGACGACGAGCCCCAACACGTCCACGGCCAGGCATCTCTTCCTGCCCGGCACCCTTTTCGCGGCATCCCGGCCCGTCGTCGTGGCCGGGACTCCGACGGCCACGTGGATGCTCTGCGTGTCCAGGACCACCAGGCTCGGGTCGGCTAATCTCTTCCGCTTCTCCCGCAACTGCCAGCGCAGCAGATCATGAATGTCCTGGTCGGTGCCCTCGTCGCGCCAGAGGTAGAAGTAGTACTTCACTGCTCCGGGCGGGGGCATGTCATGGGGCAGGAACTCCCACTGACAACCCGTGCGGTTCTGGTAGAGGATCGCGTTCACGATCTCCCGCATCGCGTACTTCCCCCGATGCCCGCTGACTGACGGATGCCGGGCCTTCCATGCCGTGATCACGGGTTCGACGAGCTCCCACTGTTCATCGGTGAGATCGCTCGGGTACGGCTTGCGCATGCTCATGCCATAACCAAGCGAACCCCGAACTCCTGACCGGCAGCGATGCCCCAACGTCACACCATCGAGCGATGGCAAGACCGACGGAACGCCACATCCCGCACTCTGAGAGCTCTCCAGCTGCCGACACGCCCGTTTCCCCGGCGGCGCGCCGCTCGGCGTTCTCACGGGTCTTTCGGGCCGCTCCGCGCGCGTTCTTTAGCCACACCCCAAGAGCCATCCTGTCGCCGCTCCAGACTGCGGTGGCGGGCGGGATCAGATGCCCGTGTACCTCCGCGTAGTCCTTCGCCACGGCGAGGCCGTCAGCCCAGGCGGTGTCCCACGCCGACCAGACCATCCCGAGCGCCTCGAGCTCGACGACGCGTTTGGCTTCCAGGGTGCTGGCGGCGTAGTAGCGCCGTACATCTGCCAGCCAGCGGCCCAGGGGATACCCGCCGACCGCGCCCCACTCCTCAGGAGCCACGAAGACGTAAGGCACCCGCAGCTCCGTGCTGCCCGTCTCGCGCAGCCACCGTGTGGCTGCCTCGATGCCGCGGCGCCAGTACGCACCCTCGGGGTCGATGATCCGCAGCCGGATGAACTGCGTCAGGGCGAATGGATCCGCTCCTCACTGAACCGCAACACCCCAGCAGCCGCCCCACTCACCCGCCGCAGCTCCTGCTCCTGGTCGCCGTCCTCGCCCTCGAACTCGGCATCCGCAGCGCCCGCCCGACCATCTGCACGATATCGATCATCGACCCCCGCGCATCAGCGGAAAGTACAGCATCACACTGAGCCGTATCAACACCCTCTCCAAGAACTCGAACAGAACTCAAGACACGCAATGCGGCCTGAATATCCCGCCCCTCAAATGCCGAACCCCCGAGGAAATCCGACGCGAATTCATCCAGCACCTGCCGACGATGCAGGGGCGCGTCCTCGCCGTACAGCCAGTCCGCCCACACCCGCTCCACGGCCGGGAAGGTGTCGGGGTCGTCGTCGGCGAGGCGGGCCGCGACGGCCGGCACCCCGGCCGCCATCGCCTCCGCCTCACCGACCCGGCTGTGGAACGCCAGCACGCGTCGGAACCGTTCCTCAACGGCCGCGCGCATCAACCCGGTCTGAACAGCGGCCAGTCGAGCCCCACGCACGACCGCGGACCCGGTGTCCTCACTCGTCAAAGCGGCATAGAGGTCGGGGTCGCGGATGTCGAGACACAGCACCTGATACGGCGCCACCAACCCCAGCCGGATCGCCTCCGACAACCGCAACTTGTACGCCACCGGCCCAAATACAGGGGAGTCCTCCTCCATGCTCGCCACCAACCGCGGCGTATCACCCTCCGCCTCTGCGGGTGCCGATAAATCATCCGTCCAGGTCGCGGCCCCTTGATCGCCGATCTCGGACCGTGCGGCCGCGCGCCCCACCGTCTTTCGCCTGGGCAGGGAATCGACGGCATGATGATCTGTCGTGCTGCTGCGCCTTGCCTACCTCGCCGCTACCAACACCTTCGACCTCCTGCGCCTGCTGCCGATGAGCGACCGGGACAAAGACATCGAGATCCGTGCGCCACGAACACAACTGGAGGCCGCGATGTAGAAGGCCGTGCCGCTGGTTGTGATGCTGCGCTGGTGATGGAGGTCGGCCCTCCGGGACCGCCCACTCAGGGGGAGGTCTGAAACCGCCGCAGGCTGCTCTGGTGAATGAGCCGGGGTGGTGAGCACTGCGGACAAGGCGCACATGATGCGTCAGGTGCGAGTCGAGAAGGCGAACGCGAGTGAACCACTGCCGAAGTGTCGAAAATGTTTGGACGGCTACCGAAACCGAGGTCCGGATCTTGCCTCGGGATGAGTCTGGCGGGTGCCTGCATTCCTGGCCAGGCGGTGCCCGGCATGAAGGTGGCGCGAGCTCGACTCAGGCGCCGGTGCGGAACGTGGGAACCCCTCGCCGCGATGTGGCCGACGGTCGTGTTGACGAACCGTCGGCGTGAAAGGGAGAACCCCAAGCAGCTGAAACTGCGAGGGGCAGAGTACCGATGCGTGGCAGGGGGGCGGACCGCCTCGTAGTAGTGGGGAAGCC
>NZ_JBIAQV010000036.1:0-79148 GCF_042889305.1 Streptomyces sp. NPDC002619
GCGTGAGGGAAACGCCCGGTTACATTTCGAACCCGGAAGCTAAGCCTTACAGCGCCGATGGTACTGCAGGGGGGACCCTGTGGGAGAGTAGGACATCGCCGAACAAAAATTGAGAAAGAGCCCCAACTCCAGGTGAGAACCTGAGAGTTGGGGCTCTTTCGCGTTTCCGGTCGCGGTCAGAAGGTCACATCGGCTGTGGTGACCGTTCCACCCTTGCGGCCCGGTGCGCTCTGCCACTTCCAGTACAGGTTGGTGTGGGCGATCACCTGCTCCGGAGCGGGTGCGCCGTACTGGGTGAGGTCTTCCGTCGTGTGGGCGTCGGCGACCAGCGTCGCGTCGTAACCGCGCACCACGGCGCCGTGCAGCGTCGAGCGGATGCAGGCGTCGGTCTGGGCCCCCGTGACGACGAGCCGGCCCACTCCTCGCTCGGCCAGGAGGGACTCCAGGTCGGTTTCCTCGAAGGAGTCGCCGTACGACTTGTGCAGGAGGGGCTCTGTGTCGAGGCGCTTCAGCTCGGGGACGTACTCCCAGGGCTTGCTGCCGTGCTCGAGGTGGTCGTCGGAGTGCTGCACCCAGACCACCGGCACGTCCTCCGCGCGGGCCTTGTCGACCAGGGTGTTGATGTTCGCGAGGACGGCGTCACGGTTGTGGGCGTCTTCCACCACACCGTTCTGGACGTCGATGACGATCAGTGCGGTGTTCGGCCGGTCGGGCAGAGTCGTCATGGGTTCACCTGTGTCTCGTGTAGTTGGCCAGTCGGCGTCGGACCTGTCCCGCCCCACCGTAGGCCGGACCACTGACAGTGGGGCCTTATTTGAGGTGAGGGGCTTGGGGGGCACGCGTTACCGTGGCCGGTATGAGCGCCTCTATCAGCGATGACTACGTGATCCGTGCGATACGGGCCGACGAGTGGCCGGCAGTGAAGCAGTTGCGGCTGGACGCGCTGCGGGATCCGGCCGCGCACCTCGCCTTCCTGGAGTCCTACGAGGAGGCCGTGGCCAAGCCCGACTCCTTCTGGCAGGACCGTGCCGCGGGGGGCGGCGAGGGGGCCATCGGCGCGCGGCAGATCATCGCCGAGGCGCCTGACGGGGAGTGGGTCGGGACGGTCACCGTGCTGTTCGAGGAGGCCGGCACCGTGGACTGGGCCGGGGGTGTCGTCGAGCGGAAGCAGGGGCACGTCGTCGGGGTGTTCGTGCGGCCCGAGCACCGGGGGACCGGGCTGATCAAGGCCCTGTTCGATGCCGGGCTCGAGTGGGCGTGGGCGCGTGGGGCCGAGCGGGTACGGCTGTACGTCCACCAGGACAACGGGCGGGCCCAGGCCGCGTACCGCAAGGTCGGGTTCGGGCCGAGTGGGGAGACCGTGC
Source organism: Streptomyces sp. NPDC002619 (assembly GCF_042889305.1). Lineage (NCBI taxonomy): Bacteria > Bacillati > Actinomycetota > Actinomycetes > Kitasatosporales > Streptomycetaceae > Streptomyces > Streptomyces sp. NPDC002619. The sequence continues at coordinate 1,365 of NZ_JBIAQV010000036.1, forward strand.
CGTTCGTGCATGACGCGGGGCAGCGGGAGTTGGAGTTCGTCTTCGAGCGTGAGTGACTGAAGTCGCGGATCTAGATGGGGAGTTCGTGGTGTGGCCAGCGGGCTCGGGCCTGTTCGCGGGAGCGGAGCAGCGCCAGTGTGGGCAGTCCCTGATCGGCTCCGGTGGACAGGAGGTCCGGGAGCTGGGGGAACGGCGCCACGGCCGCGATGTCGTCCAGGACCAGGGTGAGTGGTGGGTCGAGCCGACCGGAGGATGACCGTTCGGCCATGTGCCGGCCGCGCTCGACCACGCTTGAGACGAGTGCCGTCAGGAGGGGCATGGCGCCGGGGTTCGTCCTGGGGTCCTCGATGGATTCACCGACCACATAAAGCGTGCCCCCTTCGTTGACGAAGGAATCCAAGGCGAGTGCATCAGTTCGGTTCGGAGTGCATGCCTCGCGGATGTTGACCGTGAAGAGGGCGGCGAGTGCTCGGCTGGTCAACTCGTGTGCCATGTCCCGGCGTTCGGGGTGGGCCGTGAGGGCGGCTTCTAGTTCGCCCGCGGCGCCGGGGGCGGCCTTGGGGTTGGTACGGAGGGTGCGTACGGCGTCCTGGATCTGGGTGCCCTGGGTCCAGCGGTGGACGTGGCGGATGGTGCGGGCGTCTATGGCGGCGGCGTGGAGGTAGCTGCGAAGGAGCGTTTCCGCGGTGTCGCTGACGGCTTGGTCCAGGCGGGCGGTGGGGCGGACCGGGGCGAGGAGTGCTGCCGCTCTGTGCAGGGCCGTTTGTCTGTCTTCGCAGCCTGTGGTGGGGGACCAGTGGAGACGGGCCGGGGTGTCGCAGAGGTGGGTGGGGTCGTAGAGGAGGGTGGGGCCCAGTTTGGCTCTCGCGTCCTTGGTGTCCTGCCAGATGGCGGGGTTTGAGGTGACTACGAGGGTGGGGCCCGTTGCGTCTCTGATTGTTTGGGTTGCTGTTTCGTGGCGGGCCGTGGGGTCGGCGTAGCGCACCGCGCCTTCGGCGCGGTTTGTTTCCCATCCGCCCACCCGTTTGCTGTTGGCCAGGAGGACGGCCTCTTGGGCCGGCTTCGGGTCCGGTTCGCTGCTCAGCTTCAGGTCCGGTTCGCTTCTCGGCTGCTCGCTTCTCGGTTCCGGGACCTCGTGTCGGGCTTCCGGTCTCGGACCCTCGCGTCGGTTTTCGGGTTCCGGTGTCCATGTGGGCTGTTCCTGGGGCGTCGGCCGTGCTTGGGCCGTCGCTGCCCCCTTCTCCAGCCCCCGCCTCACCCGTCCCGCCCGCCACCTCGCCACCGTGCCCATCACGAACACCGTCAGGACCATCAGCACCATCAACTGGCCGATGAACAGCCCCCAGAACAGGCCGTACCCCGACAACTGGCCGGGCGGTGTGGACGGCCAGGCGCCCGTGATGTCGTGTGGTTCCGCGATGAGGTGGCGCATGGCCAGGGGGGTGCGGGTGAAGCTGACGGCGGACGGCCAGGCGCCGCGGGAGAACCAGCCCGCGAGGCCCGTGGCCGTCCAGACCAGCAGGGTCATGCCGAGGAGGAAGGCGAGCAGGCCGACCAGCAGGCCGTCGGGGATGCCGCCCTGGCCGTCGCGTCGGGAGTCCCGTTCTTCGGGTCTCATCTCATGCCACCGTCGACTCCGACGACCCGTAACCCTCCAGGTCGCCGATGTGATGTTCCATGAAGGCCGCCGCCCTCTCCTCCGCCTCCAACTCCGCGGCGCGCAGGGCGTCGTCGTCGGACGTGTGCTCGGCGGACGACTCGGTCATCGCACGGTCGGTGAAGACCAGGGGGCGTTCGGTCTCGGTGACCAGGTGTTTGACCACCTGGACGTTGCCGTTGACGTCCCAGACGGCGATGCCGGGGGTGAGGGTCGGGATGATCTCCACCGCCCAGCGGGGCAGGCCCAGCACGTGGCCCGTCGCCCTCGCCTCGTCCGCCTTCTGGGCGTAGATGGTCCGGGTCGACGCCATCTTCAGGATCGCCGCGGCCTCCTTCGCCGCCGCGCCGTCCACCACGTCGGACAGGTGGTGGACCACCGCCACGAAGGACAGGCCCAACCGGCGGCCGAACTTCAGGAGCCGCTGGAACAGTTGGGCCACGAACGGGCTGTTGATGATGTGCCAGGCCTCTTCGACCAGGAAGATGCGCTTCTTCCGGTCGGGGCGGATCCAGGTGTGCTCCAGCCAGACTCCCACGATCGCCATCAGGATGGGCATCGCGATGGAGTTGCGGTCGATATGGGAGAGGTCGAAGACGATCAGCGGGGCGTCCAGGTCGATGCCGACCGTCGTGGGGCCGTCGAACATGCCCCTGAGGTCACCGTCGACGAGGCGGTCGAGGACCAGTGCCACGTCCAGGCCCCAGGCCCGTACGTCGTCCAGGGCGACGTTCATCGACTCGGCCGACTCGGGCTCGGGGTGCCGTAGCTGCTCGACGATGTCGGAGAGGACGGGCTGGCGCTCGACGATCGTCTCGTTGACGTAGGCGTGCGCCACCTTCAGCGCGAAGCCCGAGCGTTCGTCCAGGCCGTGGCCCATCGCGACCTCGATGATGGTGCGCAGCAGGGCCAGCTGGCCGGTCGTGGTGATCGACGGGTCGAGGGGGTTGAGCCGGATGCCGTGGTCCAGGGCGGCCATCGGGTCCAGGCGGATGGGAGTTATTCCCAACTCCTGGGCGATCAGGTTCCATTCGCCGACCCCGTCCTCGCCCTGCGCGTCGAGGACGACGACCTGGCGGTCGCGGAAGCGCAACTGCCGTAGGACATAGGTCTTCTCGAGCGCCGACTTGCCGTTGCCCGACTCGCCGAGGACCAGCCAGTGCGGAGCCGGGAGTTGTTGGCCGTACAGCTGGAAGGGGTCGTAGATGTAGCCCTTGCCGGAGTACACCTCGCGGCCGATGATGACGCCGGAGTCGCCGAGGCCGGGGGCGGCGGTGGGGAGGTAGACCGCCTGGGCCTGGCCGGTGGAGGTGCGCACCGGGAGGCGGGTCGTCTCGATCTTCCCGAAGAGGAAGGACGTGAAGGCGTCGGTGAGGACGGACAGCGGGTCCCGCATCAGCTCATCAGCCCCTACCTGCGAATGCCGGTGGCGAACGGAAGTGTGTTCACGAAGGCCCGGTGGTGTTCGCGGTCGCACCACTCCAGCTTCAGGTACGACTTTCCGGCCGACGCCCTTATCGTCCGCTTGTCGCGGGCCAGGGCTTCCGGGGAGCGGGAGGAGACGGTGATGTAGCCGACCAGGTTGACGCCGGCGGCGCCGCTCGCGAGGTCCTCGCCGCGCTGGTCGAGGCGGTTGTGGGCGGCGATGTCGCGCGGGTCGACCGTGCGGTTCATCTTGGCGGCGCGGGACGCCTCGGCCTCGTCGTTGGTCTTCTCGGTCAGCATGCGTTCGATGGCGACCTCGGTGGGTTCGAGGTCCATGGTGACGGCGACCGTGCGGATGACATCCGGGGTGTGGACGAGGAGGGGCGCCAGGAAGTTGACGCCGACCGGGGTCATCGGCCACTCCTTGACCCAGGCCGTGGAGTGGCACCAGGGCTCACGGGTCGAGGACTCCCGGGTCTTCGCCTGGAGGTACGTCGCCTCCATCGCGTCCAGCTCGGCCGGCCAGGCGTTGCGCTTCGTCATCGCCTGGATGTGGTCGATCGGGTGGTCCGGGTCGTACATGGAGTGGATGAGGGAGGCCAGCCGCCCCTGACCGAGGGGCTGGCGCACCCGGATGTCCGCCTCCTGGAGCCGTGAGCAGATGTCGGTCAGCTCACGGGCCATGACGACGGCGAGCCCGGCGTCCCGGTCCAGCTTGCGGCCCGCCTGCGGGCGTGCGGCGCGGGCCACGGCCTGTGCCTCGGCGGCGAGTTCGCGGGTGAAGTGCATGCAGGCGACGAGGTAGGCGCGGTGCTGCTCGCTGCTAGTCGACACCATGGACTGCAGCTGGTCGTACGACCGCGACAGCCAGCCCGGTGCCTTCTCGTCCCCGCGTACGGCGACGTCCTTGGCGTGAGCGTCCGGGTCGGCGGGGAGGGTGCGGGCCAGCATCTGGAGCCGGGTGACGAAGCCGTCGCCGTTGGCCACGTGCTTGAGCAGGGTGCCGAAGCGGTCGACGAGGGCTTCCTGGTCCTCGGAGTCGCGCAGTCCGACGCCGGGGCCCTCGATCTCGATGGCGGCGGTGACGGTCCTGCGGTCGGCGTGCAGGAGTACGGCGATCTCGTCGGGCCCGAACGGAGCGGCGAGCCAGTTGATGCCCCCGATGCCGGGCGGGGGTCCGATCTCGACTTCGCGTCCGTCGAGGCGGGTGCCGGCCTCCATCACGCTCGACCGGTACACGGTTCCCTGGCGCAGGGTCCGCTTATAACTGCGGTTGATCTCGAACCACTTGTAGAACGTACGGCGCTTGTACGGCACGTACACCGCCGCCAGTGCCAGCATCGGGAAGCCGGTCAGCAGCACGATGCGCAGGGAGAGGACGGGGACCAGGAGCCCGCACATCATGCCGAGGAACGCGCCGGCGATGATGAGCGCGATCTCGCCGGACTCACGGTTGCGGCCGACGATCGCGTTCGGCCGGGCGCGGCCGATGAGATACGTACGGCGGGGCGTGACCGCGGGGGACAGATGGGACTCGGTCGTCAACGCCCTTCACCTCCTGAGTGGTTGCCACCGCTGCTGTTGCGACTGTTGCTGGCGTGCGGGGTGTTCACCGGGCTGGGCGAGCGCGGTGCGGGTGCGGCGGAAGGGACAGATCCGCCGCCTCCGTTCGAGGTGCGCGAGCTGTGCGCGGCGACTCCGCCGGAGGCCGGGTTGGCCGGGCGGGGGGTGCTGGAGGAGGAGCCTTGGCCGCCGCCTCCGTTGTTGTCGGCGCGGGCGCTGTGCGTCTTGATGCCCTGCGCGACCAGGGTCGCCGGGGAGCTGATGACCGCGGCGGCCTTGTTCTCGGCGCCCTGCATGATGCGGTTGTTGCGGGAGTTCGCGATCTCGTCGCCGAAGCCCGGGACGAAGCGGTAGATCATTCCGCTGGCGAAGATGGCGAGCAGGATGATGGCGAGGCCGGAGACGACGGCGCCGAGTGCGTCCGGGCCTTCGTCCGTGGCCAGGGCGCCGGCCAGGCCGAGCACGATGACGATGACCGGCTTGACCAGGATCACCGCGATCATGATCCCCGCCCAGCGGCGGACGTGGCCCCACAGGTTCTTGTCCACGAGGCCCGAGTACACGACGACGCCGAGGAGGGCGCCGACGTACAGGAGGACGGCCCGGATGAAGAGCTCCAGGTAGAGGACGCCCGCGGCGAGGATCGAGACCAGCGACACCAGGATCAGCATGATGGGGCCGCCGCCGATGTCGTTCCCCTTGCTCAGCGCGCCGGAGAACGTGCCGAAGAACGTGTCGGTCTGGTCTCCGGTGGCCTTGGCCAGGACGTCGCTGACGCCGTCGGTCGCGGAGACGACCGTGTAGAGGATCAGCGGGGTGAAGGCGGAGGCCAGCACAGTGAGCCAGAGGAAGCCGACGGCTTCGGAGATGGCGGTGGTGAGGGGCACGCCGCGTACGGCCCTCTTGGCCACGGCCAGGAGCCACAGCAGGAGCGTGAGGATGGCGGAGGCGGCGAAGACGAGGGCGTACTGCTGAAGGAACTTGGGGTTCGTGAAGTCGACGCTCGCGGTCTCCTTCACGGCGTCACTGAGCTTGTCGACGGTCCAGGACGCGGCGTCGGCGCAGCCCTTGGCCAGGGAGGAGAGGGGGTCGAGGGTGGAGGTCAGGGGGTCGGTGGGGGTGCCGGTGCCCTTGCTGCTGCCTTTTTCGCAGTAGTCCTTGGCGGGGCCGCGGATGAGGTCGCAAGGGTCGTTGGAGGGGGTGGGGCTCGGGGTGGGTGCGGCGACGGCTTGAGTGGCCAGTAGTACCGTGGCGGTCTGTACGGCCCCGAAGACGGCCGTGACTTTGAGGATGCGGTGGTTAGCGCGCATACGTGAACCCTCCGTACTCCTCAACGGCCTTGGTCATGTCGTCGGCTGTGGAGGCCTTTTGGTCGCGACCGACCGGGACCGGGCCGTCCTTCTGCTGGAAGTCGGTGACCTTCCAGTCGTTGCCGACCCACTTCAGTTCGTACGTCGTGGTGTACCAACTCTCGGACACCGGATTGGTCGAGGCTTCGCCGGACAGGCCGAAGAGCGAGGTGTACCAGATCTCGACTGTGGCGCTGTCCGTGCCGGACGACGTGACCTTGGTGCCCACCGGGATGATCCGGGAAATGAAGGTCTGGCCGCTCGGTGCGGCACCGTCCCTTGTGAGGCCGATGTTGCTGAGGAACGACTCGCTGGAGTAGGCACGGTCGAGGTCGGACTGTCTGGCGGCCGCCACATCGGGGGCGTAGACGGTGTTGACGATCTCGTGCCGTCTAGCCGTGTTGAACATGTCCGTCGAGCCCAGAGCCACCGAGTAGTTCGCCGCCGCGCTCTGCGCCCCCTGCTCGCTGTGTGCGAACCCCGTTGGGATGCCTGCGGACTTGGTCTCCACCGGGCGGTTGCCCGTCGCGGACGTTGGTGAAGGCGCCGGCTTGTTGCCGCTGGCGCCCCCGGACGGGGAATCGTCACCTCCCCGGTTCGCGAAGGCGATCGCCGCGATCAGGAGGACCACCACCCCGACCACCGTGACCAGGCTCCGGGATGACGAGCGTCCGCCCCGGCGGGTGGCGCCGCCGTAGGGGTCGCCCTCGGGGAGCCGCGTGCGGGTCTGCCCCGTGTCGGCGTAACCGCCGGAGGAACCGTGCTCGTCTCCGAGACTCATGCCGCGTACGCCCCCTCGACGTTGTCCGGGAACAACGGTAGCCGTGCTGGTTCCCGCGCGGGCGCGGTGTGGTGACTCGACATCAGGGAAACGCAACCTCAGCCGGTGGGCACGACGGGCGGGTGGGCTAGGGGACGGGGACCGGGCGTGCCCGGAGGGGAGCGGAGGAGCTGGGAGCCGACCTCAGACCGCCATGCCGTACACGATCGTGAACAGCGTGCCGAGTGAGCCGATGATGAAGACTCCCGTCAGGCCCGCGATGATGAGGCCCTTGCCCTGCTCGGCGCTGAAGGTGTCCCGGAGGGCCGTCGCGCCGATGCGCTGTTTGGCCGCGCCCCAGATCGCGATGCCGAGGCAGAGCAGGATGGCCACGGCCATCACCACCTCGATCATCACCTTCGCCTCGTTGCCCAGGCTGCCGAAGGGACCCCAGTCGGGAGCGATCCCGCCGATGATGGTGTTGATGTCTCCCTTGTCGGCCGCAAAGAGCATGTAAGTCACCGCCCCTGGTGGGTAGTTCTGCAAGCCTCTGCGGTGTGCAGAGGTCACTCCTCATTCTCGCCGACAATGGCGCCGTCGTATGTCGACTTGAAGTCATTGATTGGCGGGTTTCGTACGAACACCTCGTACGGTCACTCTGTGTATCATGGCAGGTCACGCCGGGCAACGAGGCCTGAGCGGAACCTGTCGTGCGGTTCCGTCGTTGACCTCTCTTACGACCTGGCGCGGTTTTTGACGGCTGGTCGGGTGAACGGTCGTGACGATGTTCTCATGCTTCCCCATGCCGAAACGGGCCCCGGCGGTTGCCGGGGCCCGTGCTCGTGCGAGGCGGTTGGAGGTCAGCCGGTGAAGGCCGTGACGCCCTCCGGGGTGCCCAGGCCGGTCGGGCCGTCGTAGCCGGTCCGGGCGGTGCACAGCGGCGGCGAGCGATCCGGAGGCGGCGCGACGGCTGTGGGCGGTGTCGGAGGAACTGACGGGGGTTCGGTGGGGGCTCCAGGTCGCCGGGACGGTGTGAGTGGGGGCCGGTTCGGTCAGGCCTCCAGGCCCTCCACGAAGTGGTCGAACTCCCCTGCCTGGACGCCGAGTACGAAGGCGTCCCACTTACGGCGGTTTGTGGTGACGACGTGGTCCGGGGCGCTGGTCTCTCGGATGTAGACGGGGGCGTCGCCGTCGTCGGCGCCCTGACTATCGCCGAAGGCGATCTCGATCCAGGGACCGGGTCCTGTTGCCTCCGGAGGGGCGGCGCGTTCCCAGGTGAGGTTCGGGGGGATGTCAGGCATGGGGGGTGACCTGCTTCTTGAGAGTGGTGAGGACAGCGCGGAAGGCGGCCGGGGTGGCCGTGAGTACGGATCTGGTCGGATCGCCGCTTTCGGTGAGATGGATTTCGGTGGCGGTGGCGACATGGACACCCGGGGATGTGCACCGGCACGGCGGCGTTCAGCCGTACGGCGTGGTGTTCGAGCTCCACGAGGTCGAGCAGGCCGGCGGGCAGGATCTCTGCGGGAGCTGGGCGCGTCCAAGGGTGGGAAGCTGCTGTGGGCCGAGTGTCGGTGAGGCGGCTGTAGAGGCGCAGTCGGGCTTCGCACAGTACGGTGAAATTCTCAGTGAAGTCGAGGACGGTTTCTCACCTTCGTGGGACAGAGTGAGCCCTGATGAAGCGCATCTCACGCATCCCGGGTACCTCCGGCACCTCGCCCTTGGCTCTCTTCGGCGCCATGGTGCTGCTGGCCGCCACGTCGGCCTCCGTCGCGGCCGCGGACGACGGGCCCGGGCCGTTCGGCGTCACCGCGGCGGCCGTGGCCACGGCGCAGAGCGCGCGGGTCGGGGCGCTGTTCGGCGCCGACCGGAGCGCGAGCCTCGCCGGCGGTCACTTCTGCACCGCCTCCGTCGTCCACAGCCGCGGGCGGAACCTCATCGTCACGGCCGCGCACTGCCTCGACGGCGACGACTCCGACCTCGTGTTCGTGCCCGGCTACCGGGACGGGCAGGCGCCGCACGGGGTGTGGACGGTGGGGAAGCGGTTCCGGCCGGACGGGTGGACCGACGGACAGGACGAGGACAGTGACCTCGCCTTCGCCGAGGTGGACGAGCTGGACGGGGAGCGGATCGAGGATGTCGTGGGGGGCAACGCCTTTGCCACGGGGGTGGCTACCGGGGCCACGGCCGTGACCGTCACCGGCTATCCCGACTTCCTCGACGCCCCGATCAGTTGCACCAACAAGCCGACCGCCCAGAGCAGTACGCAGCAGCGCATCGACTGCCCCGGCTTCAGCAGCGGGACCAGTGGCAGTCCCTGGGTGAACGGTGACGGGGAGGTCGTCGGCGTACTGGGCGGCCACGAGCAGGGCGGCGCCACGGCCGACAGGTCGTACAGCGTGGTCCTGAGGGCGCAGGCGGCGGAGCTCTACCGGGACGCCGCGGCCGGCGACCCGCAGCCCTGACCCCCGGCCCTGACCCCCAGCCATTTCCGGCTACGCCTCTGTGATTTGGCGCCACTCTCCGCCGAAATGGCCTTGAACGGCCCCTCCATGGGGGAGGGTTGGGGCGTGCGGAAAGTGTGGGTCGTCGGTGGGGTCGCTGTCGGGCTCGGAGTCAGCTTTGTCATGCTGCTCGTCCTCGGCGTGTACGTCGTTGCCGGGAATCTGCTCAACGGCGTCGGCGGCGGGACCGTGGGACTCGCCAAGGGGGCCGTGCCCGGGGCCTACAAGGCGCTCGTGCAGCGGTGGGGAAATCTGTGTCCCGCGCTCAATCCCGCGCTGCTCGCCGCCCAGCTGTATCAGGAGAGCGGGTGGGACCCGGGCGTCGTCAGTCCCGCTGACGCTCGGGGTATCGCTCAGTTCATTCCAAGTACCTGGGCCACGCACGGCATAGACGGCAACGGTGACGGCAAGCGCGACATCTGGGACCCGAATGACGCGATTCCATCGGCCGCTTCGTACGACTGCGAGCTCGCGAAGTACGTCAAGGACGTGCCCGGCGACACCAGTGACAACATGCTCGCCGCCTACAACGCCGGCGCGTACCGCGTCATAAGGGCTGGTGGAGTTCCAGCCATCCGGGAAACCCAGAACTACGTCAAGACGATCCGCACGCTGGAGAAGAGCTTCGCCGCCCCCGTCTCCCGGGTCGACCCCAGCAGGCAGGCCGCCGGCGCCATCGCCTACGCGCAGGGCAAGCTCGGCACGCTCTATCTGTGGGGCGGCACCGGTACGGCTGACCAGGGCGGACGGTTCGACTGCTCGGGGCTGACGCAGGCGGCGTACCAGAGGGTCGGCGTGACGCTGCCGCGCGTCGCCAATGATCAGTACAACGCCGGGCCGCATCCCTCCCGTGAGGAACTGCTCCCCGGCGATCTGGTGTTCTTCTCGGACGACCTCACCGATTCCCGCGCTATCCGGCACGTGGGTATTTATGTCGGCGGCGGTTACATGATCGACGCTCCGAGAACGGGCGCTGTGATTCGGTTCGACCCGATTGACACCCCCGATTACTTCGGTGCCACACGGGTCACCGAAGATGGCGCGAAAGCGCTCCCCACGAGCGTGTGAACCGAGCGCGAACCCACCCCCTGAGCTGCGGCGATGAGTCTCTCTTCGATAACGTCTGCGTGATCATTCGGTGGAGTGTGGAACCTATCAATGGGGACCGTGCGTTCCTGTTCACGTAGCCGGCTGACGTCACGACAGCGGAAGCGGATCTACAGACCACAGGGGTGGCGACAGCGGCGCACACGAGGTGCGTCCGGAACAACGACGAAGGGGCCACAGCACCATGGCTGTACTCGCCGAATCCGGATCGAACCCCGACGTCGACCTGCTCTACGAGATCAACGGACTCGCCAAGGACGCCCCGCACTGGGTCGACCGGGCCGTGGAGTTCGTCGGTCAGTACGGGATGCTGCTCGCGACCGTGCTGCTGGTGGTGTGGTGCTGGTGGTCCATGCGGCGGCGGGCCGGCAGCGGGGACGAGGCCGCCTCTTCCGTCGCCTCCCTGGTGTGGGCGCCGCTCGCCGCCGGTATCGCCGTCCTCGTGAACGTGCCGATAAGAGGGTTCGTGGACCGGCCCCGGCCCTTCGTCGACCACCAGGGGCTCGACGTCCTCCTCCCAGGAGGAACCGACTACTACTCCTTCGTCAGCGACAACGCGACGATCACCATGGCCGTGGGGGTCGGGCTGTTCGTCGCGAACCGCACGTTCGGGCTCGTGGGGATTGGGCTGGCACTCCTCGAAGGGTTCAGCCAGGTGTACATGGGCGTGCACTATCCGACGGACGTGGTGGGCGGCTTCGCGCTCGGTACGGCCGTCGCCCTGCTCCTGTCCCCGCTCGCCATGGCCCTGCTTACGCCCGTGATGAAGGCGGTCGAGCGCTCGCCGCGGGCCGGGTGGCTGATCCGGCGCCGGGCCGCCTACGGCGGTGGGGACACGCTGGTTCCGGGGGCCCGTTCCTCGGCGGCGTCCGAGGAGCGGGACCTCGCGGCATAGTTGCTCGGCTGCTCGGCTGCTCGGCTGCTCGGCTGCTCGGCTGCTCGGCGGCACGACTGCCCGCAGCTGCGCTACACCCCCTGCGGGTACCTGAAGAACCGATTCGGGTCGTACTGCTGCTTCACCTTGGCCAGGCGGCTCGCCGCATCGCCGTAGTACGCCTGGCGCCAGTTCGTCAGTGTCGGGTCCGTGTAGTTCTGGTAGGCCGCCCCGGAGGCGTACGGCTTCATCGCGTTGTGCGCGGACGTCAGCCAGGACTGGGCCGTCGAGCCGGTCGTGCCCGCGGTCCAGGACGCGATGTACTGGGCCAGCATGCGCGAGCGGCGGTGGACGAAGGCCGTGGCCGTGGGCGAGACGCGGTTGACCGCGCCGCCGAGGGCCGTGAGCGCGATGCTGCCCGCGCCGCCCTGGACCGACTGCGTCTGCTTCAGCAGCGTCTGGATGCCGGCCGCCGAGAGCGAGCGGTCGAAGAAGTCCGAGCGTGCCGCGTACGTCTCCCGGCCCAGCGCGCCCTGCGGGGAGCGGCCGGGGGTGGAGCCGGGAAGGTGGCACTGGGCGTTCGTCGAGAAGGACGAGCAGCCCGCGTAGATCTCCATCGCCTCCTCGTAGCCCCGGCGGCGCAGGGACACGCTCGACGCCGGCGCGCCCACCTTGTCGGCCAGGCGGTCGACGGCGTTCTGGAGTTCGCCGTACGTGCCGAGGGAGAACGCGGCCACCGAGACCCTGGGCGTGCCGCCGGGCGAGTTCTCCAGGTGGAGGGAGGACCAGATCTCGTCGGGCTGGTCCGGGCCCCACTCCTGCCAGGCCTTCACCACCGCGGCCGCCCTTGCCCACGGCCAGGTCAGATGGCCGGTCACGGCCTGGGGCGCGGGGTGGGTGCGGAACTGGAGCTCCGTGACGACGCCGAAGTTGCCGTTGCCGGCGCCGCGCAGGGCCCAGAAGAGGTCCTGGTTCGTCGTCGCGTTCGCGGTGAGCTGCTTGCCGTCGGCCGTGATCAGGGTGGCCTGCGTGAGGCTGTCGCAGGTCAGGCCGTAGGCGCGGGAGACCACTCCGTGGCCGCCGCCGAGGACCAGGCCGGAGACGCCGACCGTGGGGCACGAGCCCGCCGGTATCGTCACGCCCTGCGCGGCCAGCGCCCGGTAGACGTCGATCAGCTTCGAGCCCGCCCCTACGACGGCCTGGCCGCCGCTCACGCGGACGCGGTTGAGCCTGGACACATCGACTATCAGGCGCCCGTCGCCGGACGACCAGCCCGCGTAGGAGTGGCCGCCGTTGCGTATCGCGACCCTGATGCCTTGGGCCCGGGCGTACGCCAGCGTCGTACGGATGTCGTCCGGGTGGGAGACGTAGGCGACGGCTGCCGGCTTCAGGCCGTCGAAGCGGGTGTTGTAGAGCAGGTGCGCCGTGTTCCAGTCCGCCTCGCCCGGGCGGACCAGGGTGCCGTCCAGGTCGCGGGCGAGCGCGGACCAGTCGGCGGCGGCCGCTGCGTTGGTGGTCTTCAGCGGATTACGCGAGGATGTGGACGTAACAGACGAACCGGAAGCAGATGCCCCGGAGCCGTTGCCCGCGGAACCGGCGGTTTCGCTTGTGCCTCCACTGCACCCCGCCACCGCGACCGTCGCCAGTGCGGCCGCACCCCCGGAGATGAACGTACGCCGTTCCATGACCGTGCCTTCCGTCGGCTTCCGTGGAACGAGACGGAGAGCCGACTCGAAGGGTTCCACGGGCGTCGCATGCGTGTGCGCGCGCCGTTTTCCCACAGTGTGGAGGGCGCGGGGGCCGCCCGACGTGACCTCGGAAGTCGGGACCTCGACGTGCCCTCCCCGTGAGCATTCCGTGACCTTACCGGGCCGACGGTAGGGGTTCACCCTCCGTTCACTTCCGCCCATCGGCGGCTTCATCTCATCTGCCTAATTTCGGCCCTACCCGGTGCGGAGTGCGGCCCAGAACGAGCGGCGCACGCGCCATACGACTTCGCACGCCGCCGCAGGTGGCGGCTCCTGGAAGGAACTCCCGAAAGTGAAGCTTCAGCGCAAGAACCGGCTGCGCGCCCTTTCCCTCGGTGCTGTCGCCGTCTCCGGCGCCCTGGCCCTGACGGCGTGCGGCTCGGACGACACGGGCAGCAAGGGGAGCGACAACTCCTCCGCGCCCGCCACCAGCGCCAGCTCCATCAAGTGCGACGACGCCAAGGGCCAGCTGCTCGCCGACGGCTCCTCCGCGCAGAAGAACGCGATCGACGCCTGGGTCAAGACCTTCTCGCAGGCCTGTGGCGTTCAGATCAACTACAAGGGCGGCGGCTCGGGCGCCGGTGTCACGGCGTTCACGCAGGGCCAGGTGGCCTTCGCCGGTTCCGACTCCGCGCTGAAGCCCGAAGAGGTCACGGCCTCCAAGGCGGTCTGCTCCGGCGGCCAGGGCATCGACCTCCCGATGGTCGGCGGCCCGATCGCGCTCGGCTACAACGTCCCGGGTGTCGACAACCTGACCCTGGACGCCCCCACGCTCGCCAAGATCTTCGACAGCAAGATCTCGAAGTGGAACGACCAGGCGATCGCCAAGCTGAACCCGGGTGTCAAGCTGCCCGACCTCAAGATCCAGGCGTTCCACCGCTCGGACGAGTCCGGCACCACGGACAACTTCACCAAGTACCTGATCGCCACCACCCCGGACAACTGGAAGTACTCCGGTGGTAAGGCCTGGCAGGCCAAGGGCGGTCAGTCCGCTCCGCAGTCCGCGGGTGTGGCCCAGCAGGTCAAGCAGACTTCCGGTGCCATCGGCTACTTCGAGCTCTCCTACGTCGCGGACGGCATCAAGGCCGTCTCCATCGACACGGGTGCCAGCAAGCCGGTCGCGCCCAGCACCGAGAGCGCCACCGCCGACATCGCCGCCGCGCAGGTCGTCGGCACCGGCAAGGACCTGGCGCTGCAGCTCGACTACAAGACCAAGGCGGAGGGTGCCTACCCGATCACCCTGGTCACGTACGAGATCGTCTGTGACAAGGGCAACAAGGCGGACACCCTGCCCGCCACGAAGGCCTTCCTGCGCTACATCGCCAGCGAGGACGGTCAGAAGGTCCTGTCGGGCATCGGCTACGCGCCGGTCCCCGACGAGATCATCGCGAAGGTCCGCACGACCATCGAGGGCCTGAGCTGACCTGAATCCGTGAGTGCGGACCGGTCCCGCGAGGGGCCGGTCCGCACCGTCCGGTGCACCGCCGCCCGGAGTCGTACGCGTACGGCTCCACCGAGCCGCCCACCCCGCGGCTCCGCAGACCGGAGATCCCGATGGACATATCGACACAGACAACTGACGCACCTCCCCCCACACCACGGCCGACCGAGGCCGACCGGAAGCGCGCCGCGCGTGGCGCCACCCGGCCCGGCGACCGCATCTTCCTCGGCCTGTCCCGCGGGTCGGGCATCCTGCTGCTGGTGATCATGGCCGCGATCGCGGTCTTCCTCACCTATCGCGCCGCCCTCGCGATCAGCAAGGACCACGCGAACTTCCTCACCGCCTTCGAGTGGAACACCAACCTCCAGCCGCCCGTCTTCGGCATCGCGGTGCTGGCCTTCGGCACGATCGTCTCCTCGATCGTCGCCATGGTCCTCGCGGTCCCGGTCGCGGTGGCCATCGCGCTGTTCATCACGCACTACGCCCCGCGCCGCATCGCCGGCCCCGTCGCGTACGTGATCGACCTGCTCGCCGCCGTGCCGTCCATCGTGTACGGCCTGTGGGGCGCCCTGGTGCTCGTACCGCACATGAACGGCCTGTTCGGTTGGCTCAACGACTACCTCGGCTGGACCGGCGTCTTCTCCTGGGACGAAGGCGCCCCGCGCTCGATGCTCACCGTCGGCATCCTGCTCGCGATCATGATCCTGCCGATCATCACCAACGTGAGCCGTGAGGTCTTCCGGCAGGTCCCGCAGATGCACGAGGAGGCCGCGCTGGCCCTCGGTGCCACGCGGTGGGAGGTCGTCCGCATGGCGGTGATCCCCTTCGGCCGCTCCGGTGTGATCTCGGCCTCCATGCTCGGCCTCGGCCGCGCGCTCGGCGAGACGATGGCCGTCGCCACCGTGCTCTCCCCGACCTTCGACATCCAAGCCAGCCTGCTCAACCCGGGCGGCGGCACCTTCGCCCAGAACATCGCCAGCAAGTTCAGCGAGGCGACACCGTTCGGCCGGGACGCGCTCATCGCCTCCGGTCTGGTCCTGTTCGTCATCACCCTGCTGGTCAACGGCGCGGCCCGCATCATCATCCAGCGCCGTGCGGAGTACTCGGGGGCCAACGCATGAGCCACGCAGCCGCCATCAACGACAAGCGCGCCAGCACGCTGCGCGGCGCCAGCCTGCCCTCGTGGTCGCCCTGGGCGATCGCCGCCGGCTCCATCGTCCTCGGCATCGGGATCAGCCTGGCCGCCGGCCTGGACAGCAAGATCCAGTGGGGTCTGATCGCCGCGATCCTGTTCGTCCTCGGTACGTACGGCATCTCCGCGCGCGTCGAGGGCCGCCGTCAGGCCAAGGACCGGGTCGCCACCAGCTTCGTCTGGGTCGCCTTCCTCGTCGCCGTGATACCGCTCGTCTCCCTGATCTGGGTGACCGTCGCCCGCGGTGTGAAGGTCCTCGACGTCTACTTCCTGACCCACTCGATGGGTGTGGTCGCCGACACCGAGCCCGGCGGCGGTATCTACCACGCCATCATCGGCAGCCTCGAGCAGGTCGGCCTCGCCACCCTGATCGGCGCTCCGATCGGCGTGATGACCGCGATCTACCTGGTCGAGTACGGGCGCGGCAAGCTCGCCAAGTCCGTCACCTTCTTCGTCGACGTGATGACCGGTATCCCGTCGATCGTCGCCGGTCTGTTCATCCTCAGCCTCATGCTGATGTTCGACATGCAGCCGTTCGGCTTCGCGGGCTCCCTCGCCCTGGCCATCCTGATGATGCCGGTCGTGGTCCGCTCCACGGAGGAGATGCTCAAGCTCGTCCCGAACGAGCTGCGCGAGGCGTCCCTCGCGCTCGGCGTCCCGAAGTGGCGCACCATCCTGAAGGTGGTCCTGCCGACCTCCATCGGCGGCATCACCACGGGCATCATGTTGTCGGTTGCGCGTATCGCGGGTGAGACGGCCCCGGTGCTGCTGCTCGTGTTCGGCAACCCCTTCATCAATACGAACCCGTTCGAGGGTGCGCAGGCGTCGCTGCCGCTGTACATCTACCAGCAGTTCGCGAACAGCGCGGGCGCCGGTGCGGCGTACGACCGTGCGTGGGCGGCGTCGCTCACGCTGATCGCCTTCGTGATGATCCTCAACCTGGTGGCTCGCGGCATCGCCCGCTGGAAGGCCCCGAAGACCGGTCGCTGACGCGGCCTCAGCGACTGAATTCTGGAAGTGACGTAAACAATGGCCAAGCGAATCGACGTAAGCGGACTCACCGCCTACTACGGCTCCCACAAGGCGATCGAGGACATCTCGATGACCGTCGAGCCGCGCTCGGTGACGGCGTTCATCGGCCCGTCCGGCTGCGGCAAGTCGACGTTCCTGCGCACGCTGAACCGGATGCACGAGGTCACCCCGGGTGGCCGCGTCGAGGGCAAGGTGCTCCTCGACGACGAGGACCTGTACGGCGCCGACATCGACCCGGTGTCGGTCCGCCGTGAGGTGGGCATGGTGTTCCAGCGCCCGAACCCCTTCCCCACGATGTCGATCTTCGACAACGTGGCGGCGGGTCTGCGCCTCAACGGCAACTTCAGGAAGGGCGAGCTCAGCGACGTCGTCGAGAAGTCGCTCAAGGGCGCGAACCTCTGGAACGAGGTCAAGGACCGTCTGAACAAGCCCGGCTCGGGTCTGTCCGGTGGTCAGCAGCAGCGTCTGTGCATCGCCCGCGCGATCGCGGTCGAGCCGAAGGTGCTGCTGATGGACGAGCCCTGCTCGGCGCTCGACCCGATCTCGACCCTCGCCATCGAGGACCTGATCGGTGAGCTCAAGGAGCAGTTCACGATCGTCATCGTGACGCACAACATGCAGCAGGCGGCGCGTGTCTCCGACCGCACGGCGTTCTTCAACCTCTCCGCCGTCGGTCAGCCCGGCAAGCTGATCGAGATCGACGACACGGAGCGCATCTTCTCCAACCCGTCGGTCCAGGCCACGGAGGACTACATCTCGGGCCGCTTCGGCTGACCCGTCCCCCAGATCCCCTCGCGGTGCTGCATGGCGGTGCCACCGCGAGGACGGAAAAGGGCCCGCCCCTGGCTCTCGGGGGCGGGCCCGTCCGTCTTTCCGGGTTCGTTCTCGGCACCACGGGCTCGGTCGGTTTCCGGGCCCGACCCTTGGACTCCCGAGTCGAGCGGTGGGGCTGCTTCCAGCGGACCGAGTCGGCTGCCGGGCCCGATTTCCAGCCGACCGAGTCGGGTGATCGGGGTACTTTTCAGCCCACCGAGTCGGGTGGTGGGTGGGTATGGGCCCGGGGGTCAGGGCGCGGAGCCCCTTGGTACGGCGGCCTACAGGAACGTCAGCTTCACAACCCCGAAGGCCAGCGCAGCGACCAGCGCTGCCGCCGGCATCGTGATGAACCAGCCCAGCACGATGTTCTTCGCGACACCCCACCGCACCGCGTTGACACGTTTTGTCGCACCCACGCCCATGATCGCCGAGGTGATGGCATGCGTCGTGGAGATCGGTGCCTTGAACAGGTACGCCGTCGTGAACATGATCGACGCCCCGGTCGTCTCCGCCGCGAACCCCTGCGGCGGGTCCAGCTTGATGATCTTCCGCCCCAGCGTCCGCATGATGCGCCAGCCACCCGCGTACGTCCCCAGCGACAGCATCAATGCGCAGGCGATCTTGACCCACACCGGGATCGGATCGCCCCGTGTCTCATGGCCGGAAATGACCAGTGCCATCACCACGACACCCATGGTCTTCTGCGCGTCCTGCAGACCGTGGCCGAGTGCCATCCCCGCCGCGGAGACGGTCTGCGCGATCCGGAAACCGCGCTTGGCCTTGTGCGGATTGGACCGCCGGAACATCCACATGATCGCGGTCATCACCAGGTAACCCACGATGAGACCGACGATCGGCGACAGGAACATGGGCAGGATGATCTTGTCGATCACGCCGTTCCACAGCACGGTCGTACCGCCCGCGAGCGCCGCGCCCACCAGGCCGCCGAACAGTGCGTGGGAGGAGGAGGACGGCAGACCGAGGTACCAGGTGATGAGGTTCCAGACGATCGCGCCGAAGAGCGCCGCGAAGAGGATGCCCATCCCGTGGCCGCCCTTGGGCGTCTCGATCAGACCCTCACTGACCGTCTTGGCGACGCCGGACCCGAGGAAGGCACCGGCCAGGTTCATGACCGCAGCCATGGCCAGGGCGGCGCGCGGGGTCAGTGCCCGCGTCGACACGGACGTCGCGATCGCGTTCGCCGAGTCGTGGAAACCGTTCGTGTACGTGAAGAAGAGCGCGACCGCGATGGTCACGATCAGGGCGAGGGTGTCCATCGACGGCTCAGGACTCCTTGACGGCGATGGTCTCCACCGTGTTCGCCACGTGCTCGAACGCGTCCGCCGCCTCTTCCAGCACGTCCACGATCTGCTTGAGCTTCAGCACCTCGATCGCGTCGTACTTGCCGTTGAAGAGGTGGGCCAGCAGCTTGCGGTGGATCTGGTCCGCCTGGTTCTCGAGCCGGTTGACCTCGATCCAGTACTCGGTGAGGTTGTCCATCGTCCGCAGGTTCGGCATCGCCTCGGCCGTGAGTTCGGCTGCCCGCGCCAGTACCTCGATCTGCTGCTCGACGCCCTTCGGCAGTTCCTCGACGTTGTAGAGGACGACCAGGTCGACGGCTTCCTCCATGAAGTCCATGATGTCGTCGAGGGACGATGCGAGGGAGTAGATGTCCTCGCGGTCGAAGGGCGTGATGAACGAGGAGTTCAGCTGGTGGAAGATCGCGTGCGTGGCGTCGTCACCCGCGTGTTCGGCTGCCCGCATACGCTCCGCGATCTCGGCCCGGGCGGATGCGTCCGCCCCGAGCAGTTCCATCAGGAGTTTCGAGCCCGTGACGATGTTGTCCGCGGATGCGGCGAACATGTCATAGAAGCTCGTCTCCCTGGGGGTCAGACGAAAGCGCACGTGGGGTCCTCGGTAAGCATTGGTTTCGGTCAGGGTGATGCTAAGCGCATCATCCGGCCACGGCTAATGGGCCGTCCCCCCAGTGTCACCCATGGGACACCGTGATCAGCACGGGGGCGTACCAAGGGCCCTATACCCAGCAAAGTTCGTTACGATATACCCAGTAGGGGTATACGTCAGGACCTGGAGGACGCGATGACGACCACCGAGGCCGGCGCACCGGCGCCCTCCGAGGACACCGGCGTCGTGGTGACCGACCACGACCGCGGGATCCACGGGTATCACAAGCAGAAGGACGAGCACCTCAAGCGGCTGCGGCGCATCGAGGGCCAGATCCGCGGGCTGCAGCGGATGGTCGACGAGGACGTCTACTGCATCGACATACTCACCCAGGTGTCCGCCTCCACGAAGGCCCTGCAGTCCTTCGCCCTGCAGCTGCTGGAGGAGCACCTGCGGCACTGCGTCGCGGACGCCGCACTCAAGGGCGGCAACGAGATCGACGCCAAGGTCGAAGAGGCGACGAAGGCGATCGGTCGACTGCTGCGGACCTGAGGATCCGGGCCGAGGCGCGGCGGACGGGCCGCGCCTCCACGCCAGGCCCTAGACGTCCCGGGTCTCCCGGGCGCGCTCTTCGGCCACTTTCAGCACCTCGTCGATGCTCTCAAGGCTGAGTCGGTCTTCGCGCGCGGCCGAGGCCGCGATGATGAGGTCTCCGCACAGCTCGATCTCGGCGAGGGCCACGTGGTCCTGAACTGCCGTACCGCCGCCCGGAGCCACGTGCATCACCTCTTCTCTGCCGTCATCGACTTCCTAGAGTAGGCAGTGGTCTACACACCGCGCATGGCACGGACGGGCTAGTTCGCGGGATGGTTACCGGCTAGTTCTCTGGCTGATTTTCGGCGATCCGTCCCGCATAGATGTCGTTCGAGCGCGGCAGCCGTACGTCCACGGGCGCGCCGAAGTCGTACAGCAGCGTCGTCGAGGCGACGTCCACGGTGGCCTGCCGCTGTCCGTTGACGAAGCTGAACCGCTGGCACAGTTTGCGGATCCGGCCCTGGTCGTCGAGGTAGGCGTCGAACGGGACGTCGGTCGTGGCGAACCCTTTCGCTGCCGCCTGAAGTGCCGCCCTGTTGCCTGCCGAGGCTTCCTCGGCCGCGGCGGCGAGATCGGCGGTGCCCCGGTAGTGCAGCACCTCGGTGCCGGCGACCTCGGTCCGCCCCACGTACGACGCCGTGCGCGTGCCGCGCAGCAGTTCGGCCGCGGCGTACGGGTCGGTCGCGCCGCCCGTCACCAGGTTGCCGTCGGAGAGCGTCGCGGTCTCGACCCGTACCCATTTGTCGGCGGGCACTCCGGCGCCCCGGTTCTTCATGAACAGGGCGCCCGGCGCGAGGAGTTCGGTGATCGGGCGGTGTTCGGTGGTCCCGGCGGGGTCCTGCGGGAGCACGACCGTGAGCCGGCCGAGCTGTCGCCGGTAGTCGTACACACCCTTGCCGCGGATGGTGACCCGGGTGCCGCCGGTGGCCATCTCCATCGACGTGCCGGCCTTGGAACTGCCCGCGTCCCGCAGCATGTCGGCGGCGCGGTGCAGTGCGATGACCGGATCGGCCGCGCCGCGCGCGTCCTCCGCGGCGGCACCGCTGCCGCAGCCTGTGGCACATGTGCCCACACACACCACGAGTCCCACCGCGACGATCGTCCCACCCGCTCGCCTGTACTGCCGCCGATCCATCGCCTGCCTACCCCCAGCCGGTACGTCCGTCACGGGCCCCCTGTCGTTTCGCTTAACGACGGGTAGGAGGTGCCGTCACGCGTCGCCGTGGGCGGGGAGGGGCCATACGACCCCTTTACCGGCAGGCTGGGTAACGTTGTCGCAGTGGCGCAGCAGGACGGGCCCGTACGGGCTCACGAGGGACAGGGACACCGCACAACTACTGATGAGCAGGGCCGTTTCTGCCTGGCACGCTGTATCTGCGGCTGGCGCGGACCGGCCCGCCGCGCCAGAAGCCAGGCCCGCACGGACGCGGAGGCACACCTGGCGAGCTTCTGAGCGGGCGCCGGTGTGCTACGGCTGCTCGACCCTCCGCACCAGGGCGTCGACGAGGTCCCGGTCGCGGGGCTGGGTCAGTCGGCCGCGGGCCTCGGAGGTCGAAAGCCACAGGATGCGGTCCACCTCGTGGTTCGGGTCGAAGTGGCCCGACACGGCCTGGGCTGCCCAGTAACGCACCTGCTTGGGGCGGCCCCCCGCGAGATAGTGCAGGGTCGGCAGCTCGGCGCCGGGGTCCGCGACGTAGCCGGTCTCCTCGGCCACCTCCCGCAGCGCGCCGGACAGCGCTTCCTCGCCGTGCTTCAGCTTGCCCTTGGGGTGGGACCAGTCGTCGTACTTCGGCCGGTGGACGATACAGACCTCCAGCTCGCTGCGGACGGGGGAGCGGCGCCACAGGACGCAGCCCGCGGCCAGGACGGTGGTGTCGTTCGTTTGCGTCACCGGTGACACAGCCTCCTCGGAAGGGTCAAGGCGCATGGACCTTCTGCTGCTGCCAGGCCTGCTGGAACGCGAACCGCGCCGCCTCCACCTCGTGCCGCTGGTCGGCGTGGAGCACACCGAGGGCGTACGCCGTCGCCGGGGCGATGCGCGGGGTGCGGGCCGCCTGCGCGGCAGCGGCGGCCGCCTCGGAGGCGTCCCGGTGCCGGTTCAGGGCCTGCCCGGCCGTGAGCAGACGTACGTCGACGGGGACGCCGTCGCCGTACAGCACCTCGCGGGCGTAGCGGTGCAGCCGCAGCAGGAGCCGGACCTGGTGCCAGGGGCCGTCCTGGGGATGCGGGGCAGGGTCCGGGGACAGGCCATGGACCAGGGCCTCCGCGTTGTAGGGGTGCCCGGCGGTGACAAGGGGCAGTGCGCCGACGGCGGCCAGGAGACGGTCCTCGGCCGCGGTGGCCAAGGCACGCAGGTCGGTGGTGCGGGCGGCCGGGGTGAGCGGGACCTCGCTGGCGAGGACGGCGATCTTGTCGGCGACGGCGTGGAAGCGCGAGGAGCCGAGGGCCTGCAGGGCCGTGGAGTGGGCCCGGGTCCGGGCGAGGGTGAGCTGGCGTTCGAGGAGGGCGCCCGCCTTGGCCGCGCCCACGGTGAGGTTGCCGCGTTCCGGGGGGGCCGGGACCGGGGGTCCGGAGCCGGCGGTGCCGGACGCCAGCGACTGGGCCGGGAACATGCTGGATCCCGACAGCCGGTGCAGCGCGAGCAGCAGTCGCTCCAGTCTGGCCTCGCAGGCGTGCTCGAGCCCCAACGTCCCTGACAGCCAGGCCAGTTCGGGGCGCATCGACTCCGACCAGTCGGCGTCGAGGAGCGGCCGGAAGGTGTGCAGGCTGCCGCTGATGCGGCGGGCCGATCGGCGCAGGGCTCGCGCCGCGTCGACGGACTCCTCCGCACCGTTCGTCGTGCCGGTCTCCCGGTGCAGACGCAGCGCGCGGAGGAACTCCGTGGCCTGGGCGCGCAGGTAGCCCTCCAGGGCCTCCCCGGTCACCGCCCGCGCCGTGGGGTCCGTCGGTTCAAGGTGTTGCTGTGCCACGCCGGCGCCTCCGGGCGTCTATGAGCATCTCCTGGATGTTGCGCAGAGGCTGTCCGTCGGCGTCGGTCGCGTGCCGGGTCCACTCGCCGTCCGGACCCAGGTGCCAGGAGGAGGTGGTGTCGGACATGCCAGTCTCGAGCAGCCGGTTGAGGGCCGCCAGGTGGGCCGGGTCGATGACCCGGACCAGGGCCTCGATACGGCGGTCGAGGTTGCGGTGCATCATGTCGGCGCTGCCTATCCACACCTCGGGGTCGCCGCCGTTGCCGAAGGCGAACACCCGGGAGTGCTCCAGGAAGCGGCCGAGGATGGAGCGGACCCGGATGTTCTCCGAGAGCCCGGTGACACCCGGCCTGAGCGCGCAGATGCCGCGCACCCAGACGTCCACCGGCACACCCGCCTGGGAGGCGCGGTAGAGGGAGTCGACGACCGCCTCGTCCACCATCGAGTTGACCTTGATGCGGATGAAGGCGGGGCGGCCCGCACGGTGGTGCTGGACCTCCTTGTTGATCCGCGAGATCAGGCCGCCCCGGAGGGACTTGGGGGCGACCAGCAGGCGGCGGTACGTCTCCCGGCGGGAGTAGCCGGAGAGACGGTTGAACAGGTCGGAGAGGTCCGCGCCGACCTGCGGGTCGGCGGTGAGCAGGCCCAGGTCCTCGTAGAGGCGGGCCGTCTTCGGGTGGTAGTTGCCAGTGCCGACGTGGCTGTAACGCCGTAGCGTCTCGCCCTCCTGACGCACCACCAGGGACAGCTTGCAGTGGGTCTTGAGACCGACGAGGCCGTACACGACGTGGCAGCCGGCCTCCTCCAGCTTGCGCGCCCACTTGATGTTGGCGTGCTCGTCGAAGCGGGCCTTGATCTCGACCAGGACGAGGACCTGCTTGCCGGACTCGGCGGCGTCGATGAGCGCGTCGACGATCGGGGAGTCGCCGGAGGTGCGGTACAGGGTCTGCTTGATCGCGAGGACGTCCGGGTCGCCGGCCGCCTGCTCGATGAAGGCCTGCACGGACGTCGAGAAGGAGTCGTACGGGTGGTGCAGCAGGACGTCCCGGGCGCGCAGGGCCGCGAAGATGTCGGGCGCGGACGCCGACTCGACCTCGGCGAGGTCGCGGTGGGTGCCCGCGATGAACTTCGGGTACTTGAGCTCGGGGCGGTCGATGCCTGCGATGCGGAAGAGACCGGTGAGGTCCAGGGGGCCCGGCAGCGGGTACACCTCGGCCTCGGAGATCTTCAGCTCGCGCACCAGCAGGTCGAGCACCTCGCGGTCGATGGACTCCTCGACCTCCAGGCGCACGGGCGGGCCGAAGCGGCGCCGCATGAGTTCCTTCTCCAGGGCCTGGAGCAGGTTCTCGGCGTCGTCCTCCTCGACCTCCAGGTCCTCGTTCCTGGTCAGGCGGAAGGCGTGGTGTTCCACGACCTCCATGCCAGGGAACAGCTCCTCGAGGTGCGCGGCGATGACGTCCTCCAGCGGGACGTACCGGCCGGGCGCGGCCTCCAGGAAGCGGGACAGCAGCGGCGGCACCTTTACCCGGGCGAAGTGCTTGTGGCCGCTGACCGGGTTGCGTACGACGACGGCCAGGTTCAGGGACAGGCCGGAGATGTACGGGAAGGGGTGCGCCGGGTCGACCGCCAGGGGCGTGAGGACCGGGAAGATCTGGTGCCGGAACAGCGTGAAGAGGCGCGCCTGCTCCTTGTCGGTCAGCTCGCTCCAGCGGACCAGGTGGATGCCCTCCTCCGCGAGCGCGGGGGCGATGTCCTCGTGGTAGCAGGCGGCGTGCCGGGCCATGAGTTCGCGGGAGCGGGCCCAGATCATCTCCAGCACCTCACGGGGCTGGAGGCCGGAGGCGGAGCGGGTGGCGACACCCGTCGCGATGCGGCGCTTCAGTCCGGCCACCCGGACCATGAAGAACTCGTCCAGGTTGCTGGCGAAGATCGCCAGGAAGTTCGCCCGCTCCAGGAGGGGCGTGTTCGGGTCCTCGGCCAGCTCGAGGACCCGCTCATTGAACGCGAGCCAGCTGCGCTCCCGGTCGAGGAAGCGGCCCTGCGGCAACTGGGCCTCGTCGGCCTGCGACTCCTCGTACGCGTCGAGATCCGCGTCGATGTCGGGTTCCAGGTCGGAGACCACCGCCGCCACGGTGTGCGGGCGGTGGGCGGCGAGGGAGCCGACGGAGGGCTGCGGGTGCTGTACCTCGGTGTGGGTGTCTGACTGGCTCATAAGGCCATTGTTCCGCGCGAAAGGTGAAACGGGCGCGTCGGAACGCGCAGGCGGGAGCGACACGGCCCCGTTCACCGCTTGCCGCTGCTTGGGCGGCGGCGAAGGTTCTGGCACAGCGGGCTTCATTCGCCGAGCGTCGCAAGGTCGTCTGAATCGTTGGTTACGGAGACATGACGTACGGGATAGCGCGGAACGGCCCCCGGACGACCACGCCGGTCGGCGGACCGCTGAAAAATGATGATCCCGTACGTTCCTCCCCCCGTGGCAGGGACGTACGGGATCACCGCTTTGTCCCGGACTCAGGCGGTGCGGCGGCGCAGCACCGTGTAGGCGGCCGTGGCCGTGGCCGTGGCCGTGGTCGCGGACGCGGTCACGGCGAGGACGATGCCGGTCTCCACGAGGTGGAGTGGCCAGAAATGGGACTCGGGGTGGTAGACGGCGTAGAAGCCGTCGGCGTTGCGTCCTTGGCGCGGCTGCCAGGCGCTGTCGGGCAGTGAGCGGCCAGTAGTGGGAGTACGGGTGGAATGTGTGGTAGTTGCCGACGACGTCGAGCCTCGCGTACGCGGCGCCGCACTCGGCGGAGGAGTAGCACGGCGGGCGGGGGACATGGGCGCCGGTGGAGGTCACCAGTCCCTCGTCGACGTAGACGCCCCAGCCCGGGGCGCCCTGGCCGAGGCTGCCGACGGTGGTGACGGCCGGCCACAGATGCGGCATGACCTTCTCCACGAGGGCCCTGAGGGCGGCGGTGAACAGCAGGGCGAGGACCAGTGCGGGCAGCGCCCGGCGCCACAGCAGGCCCGCGAAGACGCCCGCGGCAAGTCCGGCCAGGGCCAGCGCGACGGTGGTGGGGCCGTTGGCGTGGAAGGTCCAGGTGTCGTACCAGGGCTTGGCCGTGAAGATCCGGCCGCGCCCCGCCGACCAGGCGAGATGGTGCAGCAGGACCGGCAGACCCGACCCGGCGGTGACCGCGAGCGCCGGGACCGCGAGGCGCAGGCTCAGCCAGCGGGCCGGTGAGACGGCCTGGGACCAGGTGAGGGTGGCGGTGCCGGACTCCAGCTCCCTGCCGACAAGGGCGGCGCCCGCCCAGGCGGCCACGGCCAAGGGGAGCGCGCTCAGGGCGACGGTGGCGTAGTCGTAGCCGTCCTTGTAGCGCAGGATCGCGTTCTGGTCGTACCGGCACGTCGAGTAGTCCTGGCAGGCGTCGAAGTACCGCCAGCCATCCGCCGCCGCGTCGGCCGGCGGGCCGCGCAGCGCCAGCAGCAGGGCGGCGGCGAGGAGCACGAAGAGCACCCGGGTGTACAGCGCCGGGCGGTGCAAGCGCAGCAGCCAGACGGTCAGGCGCGGCCCGCCGGAGGTGCGCGGGGCGGTCGCGGGGGCGGTGAGGGCGGTCACGCGGCGGCCTCCTCGGTCCGAGCCGGGGCGGCGACGAGGGCCGGGGCCTGCGGATTGCGGAGAGGTGGTGCAAGAAGGGGGCGACGTCAAGCGGCCGCCCCCTCTGTCTCCCGTGTCACGTCTCCGTGCGGTACATCAGGTCCGTCTCGTACGTCGTGAAGCCCAGCCGCTCGTACACCGTGACCGCCGCTGTGTTGTCGGCGTCCACATAGAGCATCGCCGTCGGCATACCCTGTGCGGCCAGGTGCCTCAGGCCGATCGTCGTGAGCGCCTTGCCGAGTCCGCCGCCCTGGGCGCCGGGCGCGACGCCGAGGACGTACACCTCGCCGAGCTGCTCCTCCGCGTGCACCTTCGTCCAGTGGAAGCCGATCAGCCGGCCCTCCCGCTCGGCGAGGAAGAATCCGGCCGGGTCGAACCAGGGCTGCGCCTTGCGGTCGTCGAGGTCGCGCTGGGTCAGGGAGCCCTGCTCAGGGTGGTGGGCGAAGGCGGCGGCGTTCACCGCGAGCCAGGCCGCGTCGTCCTGCCCCGGTACGAAGGCACGCACCCTCACCCCGTCCGGCAGCTTCGGCTCGGGCAGCTCCAGGCCGGTCAACGGCCGCCGCATCTGGCGCAGTTCACGGAACAGGGTGAGCCCGAGGACCTGGGCTAGGTGCCGGGCGGCGGAGTGCCCGCCGTGCGCCCACACCCGCAGCCGCTTGCCCGACGCCGCGAGCAGCGCCGAGCCGAGCGCCCGCCCGTGCCCGTGCCCGCGGTACGAGGGGTGTACGACCAGCTCGGCGGTCGGCGCCTCCACCGGGTCGGTGTCCTCCAGCTGGGCGTAGCCCACGAGTTCGTCGCCGACCGTCAGCAGCAGATGGGAGACGCCCTGCCGTGCCCCGCCGCCTAGTTGGAGCCGCCCCTGCTCGGAAACCGGCTGCTGTCCGTCGATGTGGGCGGCCTCCGCGAGCAGCGCGAGCACGGCCTCCGCCTGGTCCGGGGTGAGCGCGGAGGAGGTCTCGATGGAGCGGGACGGGAAGGGCCGTACGGTGTCGTCGCTGGTCATGCGTACGAGGGTAAAGGGCGGCCGGGGCGATGGGGTGACAACCGGGTAGGTAAAGGGATGGGCAAAGGGAAATCAGGATGTAACCATGAACCCCCTGACACGCTACGCGCGTTGACCCTATGCTGCGCCGCGACGGACTACCAGATCCAGCAGACCCACAGGGGGGTTCCATGCCGGCCACGTCCCATCCGCTCCGGCGCACGAGACGTCGTACCTACGCCGTTCTCGCGACCACCGCGGCCCTGGCCACCGCCGCCGCACTGGCCGCCGCGCTTCCCGCGCAGGCGCACTCCGACCAGGGCGGCCACGGGCACCCGAGCCGCTACCAGGACGTCCAACTCCTGTCCTTCAACGACCTGCACGGCAACCTCGAACCGCCGACGGGCTCCTCCGGCCGGGTCACCGAGCTCCAGCCGGACGGCACCACGAAGACCGTCGACGCGGGCGGCGTCGAGTACCTCGCCACCCATCTGCGCCAGGCCCGCCAGGGCCACCCGTACTCCATCACCGCGGCCGGCGGTGACATGGTCGGCGCCTCCCCGCTGATCTCCGGCCTGTTCCACGACGAGCCGACGATCGAGGCGCTCAACGGCCTGAAGCTCGACGTCACCTCGGTCGGCAACCACGAGTTCGACGAGGGCGCGCGCGAACTGGCCCGCCTGCAGAACGGTGGCTGCCACCCGACGGACGGCTGCTACGGCGACGAGACCTTCCAGGGCGCGAACTTCCCGTACCTCGCGGCGAACGTCCTCGACGAGAAGACGAAGAAGCCGATCCTCAAGCCCTACTGGGTGTGGAAGAAGCAGGACGTCAAGATCGGCTTCATCGGCGTCACCCTGGAGGGAACGCCCGGCATCGTCTCCGCGGACGGCGTCAAGGGCCTGGTCTTCAAGGACGAGGTCGAGACGATCAACAAGTACGCCAAGGAGCTGCAGAAGCAGGGCGTGAAGTCGATCGTCGCGCTGATCCACGAGGGCGGTTTCCCGGCGTCCTCGGCCTACAACTACGACTGCGACTCCGCGGGCGCGGGCAGCGGTGTCTCCGGCCCGATCGTCGACATCGCGAAGAACGTGACTCCAGCGGTCGACGCGCTGGTCACCGGCCACACGCACAACGCCTACGTCTGCACGATCAACGACCCGGCCGGCCGGCCCCGCATGGTCACCTCGGCCTCGTCGTTCGGCCGGCTGTACACGGACACGACGCTGACGTACGACCGCTACACCGGCGACATCGCCCGTACGGCCGTCAATTCCGCGAACCACGTGGTCACCCGGGACGTCGCCAAGGCGCCCGACATGACCCAGCTGATCGCCAAGTGGAACACCCTGGCCGCCCCCATCGGCAACCGTGCCATCGGCTACATCTCGGCCGACGTCAACAGCTCCGGCACCGAGTCCCCGATGGGCGACCTGATCGCCGACGCCCAGTTCGCGTACGGCAAGAAGCTGGACCCGGAGACCGACCTGGCCCTGATGAACCCGGGCGGTGTGCGGGCCGGCCTCACCTACGCGGCCAAGGGCGCCGAGGGCAACGGCGTGGTGACCTACGCCGAGGGCTTCGCGGTCCAGCCGTTCGCCAACACGGTCAACCTCCAGGACTTCACGGGCGAGCAGGTGATCCAGACGCTGAAGGAGCAGGTGAGCGGCGCGAACGCGGCGGTTCCGCAGATCCTCCAGCCGTCGGCGAACCTCACCTACACGCTGGACCTCACGAAGACGGGCGCGGACCGCGTCGTCACCGACTCGATCCGGCTCAATGGTGCGGTCATCGACCCGGCTGCCACCTATCGCGTCGCGACGAACAGCTTCCTCGCGGGCGGCGGTGACCACTTCACCACGCTGGGCCTGGGCACCAACGACCTCGTCGGCACGGACGACTTGTCGGCCCTGGCGGAGTACATGACGGCCAACTCGTCGGCCTCGAACCCGATCGCGCCGCCGGCCACGAACCGGATCACGATCGTGAAGTAACACCCGCACATCAGCACTCGGGCCCGGCGCGTACACCCCGTACGCGCCGGGCCCTTGCGTTGCCGTTCCCTCAGATCCGGTCCGGCGGAGGCGTGGGCGCCCCCGGCAGCCGTACCGTCGCCACCGTGCCGCCCCCCTCCGCGGGCGCCAGTGACACCGTGCCGCCCGCCTGCTGGACCGTACGGGCCACGATCGACAGGCCGAGGCCCGAGCCGGGCAGGGCCCGCGCGCTCGGGGAGCGCCAGAAGCGGTCGAAGACGTGCGGGAGCTCGTCCGCGAGGATGCCGGGGCCGTGGTCGCGGACCGTGAGGACGCCCCGGTCCAGGACCACCTCGACCGTGCCGCCCTCGGGGCTGAACTTCACCGCGTTGTCGAGGATGTTGACGATCGCCCGCTCCAGGGCGGAGGGCTCCGCCTGGACGTACCACGGCGCCAGGTCCGCCTTGATCGTCAGCTCCGGGCCGCGCAGCCGGGCGCGGTCGAGGGCCGCCTCCACCGTGTCCCGCAGGGCGACCACCTGGACGCGCTCGCCCCGCTGGCCCTCCGAGCGGGACAGCTCCTGGAGGTCGCCGATCAGCGCGGCCAGCTCGGTCATCTGCGCCTTCACCGACGCGAGCAGCGCCATGCGGTCCGCCGGGGGGAGCGGGCGGCCCGTCTCCTCGCTGCGCGTGAGGAGCTCTATGTTCGTGCGCAGGGACGTGAGCGGGGTGCGCAGCTCGTGTCCGGCGTCGGCGATGAGCTGCTGCTGCAGGTCCCGCGAGCTGGCCAGGGCCGACGTCATCGAGTTGAACGAGTGCGACAGCCGTGCGACCTCGTCGTCGCTGTCCTCGTCCACGGGGATGCGGATGCTCAGGTCCTCCGTGCGCGCCACGTGCTCGACCGCCTCGGTGAGCTTGTCGACGGGGCGCAGACCGGCCCGCGCGACGGCGAGGCCGGCGGCCGAGGCGCCGAGGACTCCGATGCCGGAGACGAGGAGAAGCACGATGGCCAGGTCGTTGAGCGTCTTCTCGGTGTCCTCGAGGGACACCGCTTGCATGAGCGCCACGTCCGGGTACGCCATGCGACGGTTGGGCCCCAGCCCGAGCGGGATGGCGACGGTTTTCACCCGGACGTCATTGCCCTCGGTGTCTGTGCTGTTGTGGAAGGTGCTGATGCGCGGGTCCGGGTTCGCGGCGACGGCCTTGTCCGTGGCCGTGGTCCTCACCGCACCCGCGGACAACCCCGGCAGGACACAGAACTTGCCGTCCGCCGTCACCAACTGCAGGTAGACGTACCGCATGTTGGTGGAGTCGGAGCTGGTGGCCGTATGTGAGCAGGTCGCGAGATACGCCGTCACATCCTCCGGGGCGATGGTGCCATTCATGCCCGCCAGCCGGTTGTCCACCTGCTCGTACAGCTGGTTCCGCACGATGAACCAGCACGTCATCGAGACCGCCGCCACGGCGAACGCCACCGCCGCCGCCACCAGCAGGGACAGCCGGGAGCGGATCGGCAGGGAGCGGAAGCGGCGCGAGATGCGGGTCACTCCACCCCACCCTGCCGCAGGACGTAGCCCACACCCCGGACCGTGTGCACGAGCCGGGGCTCGCCGTCCGCCTCCGTCTTGCGGCGCAGGTACATGACGTACACGTCGAGGGAGTTCGACGACGGCTCGAAGTCGAAGCCCCACACCGCCTTCAGGATCTGCTCACGGGTGAGCACCTGGCGCGGATGGGCCATGAACATCTCGAGCAGGGTGAACTCCGTCCGGGTCAGCTCGACCTGCCGGCTGCCCCGGGTGACCTCGCGTGTCGCGAGGTCCATGCGCAGGTCGCCGAAGGTCAGGGCCTCGTCCTGCTCCGCCGCGCCGGCCACGCCCCCGGCGTAGGAGCTGCGCCGCAGCAGTGCCCGGATCCGGGCGAACAGCTCGTCCAGCTCGAACGGCTTGACCAGGTAGTCGTCGGCGCCGGCGTCGAGCCCGGTGACCCGGTCGCCGACCGTGTCGCGTGCCGTCAGCATCAGGATCGGTGTCCTCTCGCCGGCGCCCCGGATGCGGCGCGCTGCCGTGAGGCCGTCCATGCGCGGCATCTGGATGTCCAGGACGACGAGGTCGGGCTGGTAGGCGGTGGCTTTCTCCAGCGCGTCCGCCCCGTCGACCGCGACCTCGGTGTCGTACCCCTCGAAGGCGAGGCTGCGCTGGAGCGCTTCGCGTACGGCAGGCTCGTCGTCGACGATCAGGATGCGCTGGGGGTCACGGTCGCCTTCGGCGGGGCTCATCGGTCGCGGTTCCTCGGGGGTGGGGTAGTGGGTGACGCCAATGTCTTCAGCGTCGCACGTTTCGGTACTGCCGGGCACGCACGTACGGAGCGGCCGTGCCCGGGGCGGGCTGGAGTGTCTGTGCCAAGGGCGGCTCAGGCGTGTACGGCGTTGAGCCGGCGGAGGGGCACCTTGTGCAGGTGGGAGCGCTCGGCCGACAGTCGCAGGCCCATCAGCTGGGGGGCGGCGACCTCGATGGGCAGGGCCGCCGGGCGCGGGGCGTTGAGCTCGTACGCCACGTCGAGGGCCAGGGTGGTACCGGCCGGTGCGGTGGTGGACGTCGGGTGCGCAATCTGCTCGATCATGATGTGCTCCTCACTTCCGGTGCGGGGGGTTGTCAGCTGGTGGAGCCTGCCCGCAGCTTGGCCAGATCGGACTTGACGGTGTTGACGGGGATCGCAAAGCCCAGGCCGACGCTGCCCGCGTCCGAGGACGAGGACTGGGAGGCGGCCGAGTACATCGCGGAGTTGATGCCGATGACATTGCCCGCGGCGTCGATCAGCGCGCCGCCGGAGTTGCCCGGGTTCAGGGAGGCGTCCGTCTGGATCGCCTTGTACGTCGTCGTGGACGAGCCGGTGTCGCCGTTGAACTGCTGACCGCCGAAGGAGAACGGCCACCGTCCGTCACCGCCGCCCTGGCCCTGACCCTGGTTCTCGTCCGTCGAGACGGTCACGTCACGGTTCAAGGCGGAGACGATGCCGCTGGTCACGGTGCCGGTCAGGCCCTCGGGGGAGCCGATCGCCACCACCGAGTCGCCGACCTGCACCCCGCTGGAGTCGCCGAGGGAGGCGGCCTGGAGGCCGGAGGCGCCCTTGAGCTTGATGAGCGCGAGGTCCTTGGAGCTGTCGGTGCCGACGACCTCGGCCGAGTGGGCCTTGCCGTCGCTGGTGCGCACCTTGATCGACGAGGCGCCGGAGACGACGTGGTTGTTGGTGACGATCTCACCGTCGCTGGTGATGATCACGCCGGAGCCGGTGGACGACCCGTCGGACAGGGTCGCGTTGACCTCGACCACGCTCGGGCTGAGCGCGGAGGCGATCGCGGCGACGTCGCCCTTCTTGCTGGAGGGCACCACGTTCGTGGCGGTCCCGGCGACGGAAGCCGAGTCCTTGCCGGTCAGCTGCTGGAAGCCGTACGCCGTGCCGCCGCCGACCGCCGCGGCGACGATAGCGACCGCGGCAAGCAGGCCTATCGGAAGCCGGGCGCGCTTCTTGTGCGGCTGCGGCGCGGGAGCCGACGCGTGGACGGGCGGGGCCGGCCACTGCGGGTCGACGGGGGAGGAGGGGTGGGAGTAGGGCTGCCCGAGGTTCTGCTCGGGGGAGTCGTAAGCGTCGCTGCGGCGGAAGCTCTCGGTCATGCCAAAGAGCTTTTCCCGTGATCATGAGAGGTCCCTGAGTGCTCCCTGAGAAGCCCGGCAGAACCTCGTTTGCCCGATATAAAGAAGCCCCTCGCGCTGCGGCAATGGCTCTCAGTGAGTTTTAAGACACCGTCCGTGAACAGGGCGTATGTGCTGGTGAACCCTCACTCGCAGCCGCAGGACGCGCGGAGCACCAGCCGTGACGGGAACGTCTTCAGCCGCTCGCGCCGCGATCCCGCCACCCGCAGACCGTCGTCCAGGACGAGATCCACCGCCTCGCGGGCCATCGCGGAACGGTCCGAGGCGACCGTGGTCAGCGGCGGGTCCGCCAGCGCCGCCTCCTTGATGTCGTCGAAGCCGGCCACCGCCAGCTGCCCCGGCACATCGAGGCGCAGCTCGCGCGCGGCCCGCAGGACACCGAGGGCCTGGTCGTCGGTGGAGCAGAAGATCGCCGGCGGGCGCCTCGGCCCCGAGAGGATCTCCAGGGCGATGCGATAGGCGTCGTAGCGGTTGTACGGCGCCTCGAACAGCCGGCCCTCGGTCGTCAGCCCTGCCTCGTCCATCGCGCGCCGCCAGCCCTCGACGTGGTCGGAGACCGGGTCGCCGACGGAGGGGGTCTCGGCCGTACCGCCCATACAGGCGACGTAGTCGTAGCCGTGCTCCAGCAGATGCCGTACGGCGAGCTGGGCGCCGCCCAGGTCGTCCGTGACCACGGCGACGTCGTCGATGGCCTCGGGGCGCTCGTGCAGCAGCACCACCCGGGCGTCCCACGCCTCGATCTCGGCGGCGGCCAGGTCGTTGAGCGCATGGGAGACGAGGATCAGGCCCGAGACGCGCATCCCCAGGAAGGCGCGCAGATAGTGGACCTCGCGCTCGCCGACGTAGTCGGTGTTGCCGACCAGGACCATCTTTCCGCGCTCCGAGGCGGCCTGCTCGACCGCGTGCGCCATCTCCCCGAAGAAGGGCTGGCGGGCGTCCGGGATGATCAGGCCTATGAGATCCGTGCGTCGCGAGGCCATGGCCTGGGCCACCCGGTCGGGCCGGTACCCCAGTTCCTTGATCGCGGCGAGTACACGCTCGCGCGTGGCCGGGGCGACCGGCCGGGGTCCGTTGTTGATGACATAGCTGACGACGGCAGTGGAGGTCCCTGCCAGTCGAGCCACGTCATCGCGAGTCACCTTCGGCACGCGCGGAGTCTACGCGGAGAGACCCGCTCCGGGCAGGGCATATCGAAGCTTCTCTGTGCGGAAGCAATGCCCCACCCGAGCGTCCGCTACGCCTCGGCCGGTACGTCCGCGCTGGCCGGCATGGCCGAGGTGTCCGCATCCTCCGCCTTTGCCCGGTCTGCCTTGGCCCTGGCCTCGTCGCTGGAGCGGTCACCCTTCTCGGGAGTAACGAATCGATAACCGACGTTCCGGACGGTGCCGATCAGCGACTCGTGCTCCGGGCCGAGTTTGGCCCGCAGGCGCCGTACGTGCACGTCGACGGTCCGGGTGCCACCGAAGTAGTCGTACCCCCAGACCTCCTGGAGCAGTTGTGCGCGCGTGAACACGCGGCCCGGGTGCTGCGCCAGGTACTTCAGGAGCTCGAACTCCTTGAAGGTGAGGTCGAGGACCCGGCCCTTGAGCTTGGCGGAGTAGGTCGCCTCGTCGACGGACAGGTCGCCGTTGCGGATCTCCATGGGGGAGTCGTCGTTGACGATCTGCTGCCGGCCCATGGCGAGCCGCAGCCGTGCCTCCACCTCCGCCGGGCCGGCGGTGTCGAGGAGCACGTCGTCGATGCCCCAGTCGGCGGTGACGGCGGCGAGGCCGCCCTCGGTGACGACCAGGACGAGGGGGCAGCCAGGGCCTGTGGACCGCAGCAGCTGGCACAGGCTGCGGACCTGGGGGAGGTCGCGTCGCCCGTCGATCAGGATGACGTCGGCGCCGGGGGTGTCCACGAGTGCCGGACCTTCCGCGGGGGCCACACGCACGTTGTGCAGCAGCAGGCCGAGTGCGGGGAGCACCTCTGTCGACGGCTGGAGAGCGTTGGTCAGGAGCAGTAGAGAACTCATACGTCTGGTTCCTCCTCGGTCCCTGCGAGGACGTTTGTGGCGACGTTGCGGTACTGCTCTGCGATCCCGGGGCCCCGTACACCTGCGGTTTCCCGCGCCGTATACAACGCTTCCGAAAGCACAAAAGGACCCGGGGGCCACGCTGCCCGAGTCCTCTGC
The DNA here is from genome assembly GCF_042889305.1 of Streptomyces sp. NPDC002619. Lineage (NCBI taxonomy): Bacteria > Bacillati > Actinomycetota > Actinomycetes > Kitasatosporales > Streptomycetaceae > Streptomyces > Streptomyces sp. NPDC002619. The sequence goes on from NZ_JBIAQV010000036.1 coordinate 36,781, forward strand.
ACAGCAGAATAGCCGACATGAGCAACGGTCCGGCAGGTCATGTGGCACCTTCCATGGTTTGTCCGAACTGCGAGACGAGCAGACGCGCACCTATGCGGACGTTTCTGCACACGGCCGACGGGGTTTCCATCAATTCCGTATACGAACCGGGTCCCGTCGTATACGACTCCTCCGCGCCACCCTCCCGTGACCTGGCATTCGTCGTCGCGCACGGCTTCACCGGCGACGTCGACCGGCCGCACGTGCGCCGCGTCGCGGCCGCCCTCGCCCGGCACGCAGCCGTGGTCACCTTCTCCTTCCGGGGCCACGGGGCCTCCGGCGGGCGCTCGACGGTCGGCGACCGCGAGGTCCTGGACCTCGACGCGGCCGTCGCATGGGCCCGCGAACTCGGGCACACGCGCGTGGCCACCGTCGGCTTCTCCATGGGCGGCTCGGTGGTACTGCGGCACGCGGCACTGCACCGGGGCGTCGACGCGGTCGTCTCGGTCAGCTCACCGGCCCGCTGGTACTACCGGGGCACGGCCCCCATGCGCCGGGTGCACTGGCTGGTCACCCGCCCCGAGGGCCGGCTCGTCGGCCGCTGGGGCCTGCGCACCCGCATCCACCACCGCGACTGGAACCCGGTCCCGCTGTCGCCGACGGAAGCGGCCGGCCGGATCGCGCCGACCCCCCTCCTGATCGTCCACGGCGACCGCGACGGCTACTTCCCCCTCGACCACCCCCGCATGCTGGCCAAGGCCGCAGGCGACCACGCCGAGCTCTGGCTGGAACCCGGCATGGGACACGCCGAGAACGCGGCGGCCGACGAACTGCTGGCGCGGATCGGGGACTGGGTGGTCTCCAGGGCGGGCTAGCCTGACGGTGTTGATGTGCGGAGAGTGCGAAGGCTGCTCCGCCGAGAGACTCGAGGGACTCGAGGGACGAGATGGCAAAGGTCACGGTGCGCTACTGGGCCGCCGCGAAGGCCGCGGCCGGGATCGCCGAGGAGCCGTACGACGCGGCACACCTCGCCGAGGCGCTGGCCGCGGTGCGCGAGCGGCACCCTGGTGAACTGACGCGCGTGCTGCTGCGCTGCTCGTTCCTCGTCGACGGCGACCCCGTGGGGACCCGTGACCATGAGACCGTACGGCTGGCCGAGGGCGGCACGGTCGAGGTGCTCCCGCCGTTCGCAGGAGGGTGAGCGATGACCGACCAGCCGTATGAGGGCGGGACGTACGAGGGGTACGACCCGTACCAGCAGCAGATACCGCAGGGGCAGGCGCAGCCCTGGCCGGGGCAGCCCGGTTACGACCAGAGTGGCTACCACCAGGCCGGATACGCCCAGCCCGGACATGCCCAGCCCGGACATGCCCAGCCCGGCTACGACCAGCAGCAGTACCCACAGCAGCAGTACACCCAGCAATGGCAGGGCCAGACCTGGGAGACGCAGGCCCAGGCGCCGCTCCCGCCCGCCGCTGACGCGACGTACCTGCCGCCGCTGCAGTACGACCAGCCCGCGCCCGCCCCCGCCCAGGCACCGCAGGCACCCGCACAGGCCGTAGGAACCAAGGAAGCCGGGCCGGAGTACGGTCCCGCCACGATCGCCGGCAACTCACGCGTCACCGACGCCCAGCGCGCCCGTCTGGAGGGCCGCTCCCCGATCATCGAGCCGGGGATGCAGCCGGCGGCGCTCACGGCCGTGCTGGGGCTGCTGCTCTCGGGTACGGCGGCCATCGGCTCGTACGCCCTGCTTGTGCCGCTGGTGATCCTCCAGGCCGTCACCGCCGCGGGCTGGTTCCGGCTCAACGGCATGTGGCCCGCCCGGCAGGGCATCGCGCTCGCCTTCGCGGGGGCGCTCACCGCGGACGTGGCGGTGCTGGTGGCCGGGCGCGAACACGCGCCCGCGGCCATCCTCGGCCCGCTCGGCGTCTGGGTGCTGCTGGCCCTGGTCCTGCAACTGCGCTCGCACGCCGACCCGGACACCCGGATGCACGGCCTGATGGCGACCGTCGCCTCGACGGCCCTGGCGGTCATCGCGACCGGCTATCTGGGCGCCGACCCCGACGCGGTCACCGTGGGCGCGGCGGCGGTCGCCGTGGCCCTCCTGGCGCGGGCCCTGCCGCTGCCCACCCCGGCCTCCGTGGTCGTCGCCCTCCTCGCGGCCGCGGGCGCGGGCATCGCGACGGGCGGCATGACGGACCTCGGCGCCAAGGGCGCGCTCCTGGGCGCCGCCGCCGGCGTCTGCGCCCTCATCGGCCACCGCGTCGCGTCCTACGACTACCCGTCCCGCTTCGTGCACTTCACGGCCGGCGTCGCACTGCCCCTGTCGGCAGCGGCGCCTGCGGTGTGGCTGCTGGGACGGGCGCTGGGCTGAACGGCGGGGCCGAGGGGCCGAACGGTCCACGCCCTCTGTCACAGGTGATCGACAAACTCCGGAGGGACGAGCGCCGCGGAGTTACCGTGACGGCTGACCGTCTTCGTCGAAAACCGTGCCTGACCGCCGACCGCCCGAGGTGGGGGAACACCACATGCGCGCCCTGCGAATATTTCTGATCGTCGTCGTGATCCTGGGCGGCCTGTTCGTGCTCGTCGACCGTATCGCCGTGCACTTCGCGGAGGGGGAGGCGGCGGACAAGCTGCGCACGACCGAGAACCTGGCCGCCACCCCGGACGTGTCCATCAAGGGCTTCCCCTTCCTCACCCAGGTGGCCGGGGGCTCGCTGGACGACATCGAGGTCGGCATCAAGAACTACGAGGCGGCCACGGGCAACGGTGCCGAGAAGATCCGTATCGACGACCTGAAGGCCGACATGAAGGGCGTCGAGTTCACCGGCGACTACAGCTCCGCCACCGCGTCGACCGCCACCGGCACCGCGACCATCGCCTACGACGAACTGCTGAAGACCGCCAAGTCCGAGCCCGCCGAGGTCGCGCCCGGCGTCACGGCTCGTGTCGTCGGCATCTCCGACGGCGGCAACGGCAAGATCAAGGTCGCGGTCGAGGCGACGGTCCTCGGCGCCAAGCTGCCCGAGCCGGTCTACGTCCTGAGCACGGTGACCGTCGTGGACAACAAGGTCAAGGTGCACGCCGACAACCTGCCCAAGTTCGGCCGCGTCGAGATCGCCGAGAACCGCGTCCGCGAGATCACCGACTTCCAGCAGGCCGTCGACGAACTGCCCGGCGGGATCAAGCTGGACAAGGTGCAGGCGGCGAAGGACGGCGTCGACATCACGGTGAAGGGTTCGAACGTCAAGCTGGCCGGGTAGGACGAACCCCGTCACGAGACGGCGGACGTCCGACAGACGAGACAGCCATGTCCGTACCGCAGATGTGATGACCGAAACCTGCGCCCGGGAGCCGTGTGACGGCCGCCCGGGCGCTCATTTGTTCTCACATTGCGGACGATCGCATCTCAGGATGCGGCACGCCGGTGACACGCCCCACTGTCCGTCCCTAGGATCGAGGCCATGAAGCGACAGGCGGATCTCACGAAGCGGCGGGCAGTAGACCTGTGCCGCGTTGCCGCCATGCTCTGTCGCACCTTCTGAGCGGAAGCCCCACTCGGGCCTTCCGTATCCCAGCCGCCCTGCTCAGGGCATTCGTGCGCCGCCACCTGACGCAGGCGCGCACCCCTCGCACTCGCACGCCCCGCCGCAACTGCCCCGGAGGAGAAAGAGCATGAGCCGCAGCGACGTCCTCGTAGACGCCGACTGGGTCCAGGACCACCTGGACGACCCCAGCATCGCCATCGTCGAGGTGGACGAGGACACGTCCGCCTACGAGAAGAACCACATCAAGAACGCCATCCGTATCGACTGGACCAAGGACCTCCAGGACCCGGTCCGCCGCGACTTCATCGACCAGGAGGGCTTCGAGAAGCTCCTGTCGGCGAAGGGCATCGGCAACGACAGCCTGGTGATCCTGTACGGCGGCAACAACAACTGGTTCGCCTCGTACGCCTACTGGTACTTCAAGCTGTACGGCCACGACAACGTCAAGCTCCTCGACGGCGGCCGCAAGAAGTGGGAGCTGGACGCCCGCGAGCTGGTCGACGGCACGGAGGTCCCGGAGCGGGCCGCCACCGACTACAAGGCCAAGCCGCAGGACAAGACCATCCGCGCCTTCCGTGACGACGTCGTCACCGCGATCGGCTCGTACAACCTGGTCGACGTCCGTTCGCCCGACGAGTTCTCCGGCAAGCTGCTCGCCCCGGCGCACCTGCCGCAGGAGCAGTCGCAGCGTCCGGGCCACATCCCGACCGCGCGCAACATCCCCTGGTCGAAGAACGCCAACGACGACGGCACCTTCAAGTCGGACGACGAGCTCAAGGAGCTCTACGCCGAGGAGAACGTCGACCTGGCCAAGGACACCATCGCCTACTGCCGCATCGGCGAGCGCTCGGCCCTGACCTGGTTCGTCCTGCACGAGCTGCTGGGCGTGGAGAACGTCAAGAACTACGACGGCTCCTGGACCGAGTACGGCTCCCTCGTCGGCGTGCCGATCGAGCTCGGCGCCGCCAAGTAAGCACCCTCGACCGACCTTTCAAGACCTCTGGAGAAACAGCATGTGTGGAGCGAAGGCCGGCGGCCCGGACGCCTCGACGATCAAGCCCGGTGAGACCACGATCCAGGGCCAGGTGACCCGCGACGGCGAGCCGGTGACGGGCTACGTCCGTCTGCTCGACTCGACCGGCGAGTTCACCGCGGAGGTGCCGACCTCCGCCACCGGACAGTTCCGCTTCTACGCGGCCGAGGGCACCTGGACGCTCCGCGCCCTCGTCCCCGGCGCTACTGCCGACCGCACGGTCGTCGCCCAGCAGGGCGGCCTCGCGGAGGTCGCGATCGCGGTCTGAATCGCGGTCCGAGCGGCACCGTGACGGCCGGAGGGCCGCACCCCACGGTTGGACACCATGGGTGCGGCCCTCCGGCCTGTCCGGGTCTGCCGTCCGGACCTACTCTGGGGGTATGTACGCCCGGCGACGGCACGTCTATTTCGCCATGATGGGGATCTGTATCGGCCTCTTCGTCCTGGCTTGGGCGGTCGTGCGTATCTGGTCGGTCCCCGCGGCCGTGGGCATGTGCGTGGTGGCGATGCTCATCCCGCCGGTCGCCGCGATGATGGCCAACCGCCGGGGACCCGAGGACCGCTGGTGGGACGATCCCTCGGGCGACCCGCAGTCGGACGAGTGGTGGGACGAGCTGGACGGCAAGAAGCGCCCCCACTAGCGGCGGCCGGTCAGTAGACGAGCGCCTGCGTCTCGTCGCCGAGAGCCTCCTGTACGAAGACCTGCGCGCCCGCGATCCGTACGCCCTCGATGACGTCCTTCTCCGTGATGTCCCGCCGGGCCGCGCACTGCGTGCACAGGGTCACCTGTCCGCCCGCCAGGATCGCGTCCAGCAGATCCGGCAGCGGGGCCGCGTGCGGCAGCTCGAACTCTGCGGCCCGCCCCGGCAGCGCGAACCACGCGGACTCACCGGTCAGCCACAACGACACGTCGACGCCACTGGCCACGGCCACTGCCGCGACGGTGAACGCCTGTGAGCAGCGCTCGGGCGCATCGACCCCGGCCGTCACCTTGATCACGAGCTTCTTCGCCATAAGGGGAAGGTTAGTAGGCACGCCAGCAGGCAGGCGACGCTGATCGCGCCGAGCACGGCGTTCCAGACGGTGTCCGCCGTCACCTTGCGGCGGGGTGCAGGCACGGGCTCGGGCGTGGACGCGGGCCTGCTCGCCCGTAGCGCTTCCGGATCGAACGGCGGCAGTGCGTACCCCGGAAACCCCGTGTACCTCCACGGGTCGTCGTCGCAGGTGCAGCGGACCGTCTGCTTCGGGCCGGTCATGCGTGGTGCTCCCGCCGCTGGTGGTGGCGCAGCAGCACGTTCGCGTCGGCCTCCGCGCTGTGGTCGTACACCGCACGCGCCTCCTCGCGGCGGTCGGCGAGCCAGCCGCACGCGGCACAGCCGTCGACCGGCTGCGGTGGGCGGTCGAGCTCGGCGGGGTCGGTCAGGGCGGCGGCGGTCCGCGTCTGCGTGTGCGCCGCGCGCAGTCCCGCGCTCAGCCGCTCGTCCGGCGTCGCCCGCCGCAGCGACGCCGGGTCGGCCTCCCACTCCCGGCCGCCGCCGACGGGACGCAGCATCGCGTGCGTCCCGGTCAGGTCCTGGTACTCGCCGACCTTTTGGGCGGCCGGGTCGTAGACGAGTGTTCCGGGAGTGAGCGGTGTCGGCTCCGTCGTCATAGCGCTGTTCCCTTCCGTGAACGCCTGCGCGGTACGCGAGCGCGGAGTTACGCTGCGTGTTCAGGCGGTATGAGCATGACCGCTGAACAGGGCCGAAACGCCGTTGAGAGGCCGTACTTCATCGGCATGCGGCGTTACTTCCACACCTTCCACAGCCTTTCCGAGAGGAAGTGCAATGCCGCCGAGGCGAGTGATCACGGGACGCAGTCAGGAGCCGAGGAAGCGTTTTCAGGAGGAGTTACGGCTCCTGCGCGCTGAGCGGCGTCTCAGTCTGCGAGGGCTCGCGACGGCCGTGGGCTGGGACTGGTCCCAGTTCGGAAAGATGGAGAGCGGCCAGACCCTCGGCGGCCCGGAGGTCGTACAGGCGCTGGACACGTACTACGGGACACCGGGGTTGTTGCTGACCCTGTGGGAGCTGGCGCTCGGGGACGCCACGCAGTTCAAGGAGCAGTACCGGCGGTACATGGTGCTGGAGGCCGAGGCGGTGAGCCTGTGGCAGTACTCGGTGAGCACCGTGCCGGGTCTGCTTCAGACGGAGGAGTACGTGCGCGAAGCGCTCATGGCTGGCGGAAACAAGGACAAGACCCTGGAACAGCAAGTCGAGGCGCGTATCGGTCGGCGCCAGCTCCTGGAGGGGGAAGGCGCACCGCCGTTCCGCGCCATCCTCTCCGAGGCGGTGTTGCGCAACTCGCTGCCCTGCACAGGAGATTGGATTGAGCAGCTGGAGTTCCTGGTGGAGGCGGCGGAGCGTCCGAACATCGTGCTCCAGGTGCTGCCGTTCGGGCTGGGGCTGCACGGCCTCGTGAACACCGACACGATGTTCCTGCGGCTCCTGGACGGGCGTACGGTCGCGTATGGCGAGAACGACGTACGAGGCGAACTCATCGAGGAATACAGCAAGGTTGAGCGTCTGCAACGCGCCTATGATGCGGTACGCGACGCGGCGCTGTCCCCAACCGAGTCGCGCCAGCTGGTCCTGCGGATGTTGGAGGAATCCCGTGCGAGCCGTCGACCTGAACAAGGGAACGTGGCGTAAGAGCAGTTACAGCAACACGGACGGCGGCAACTGCGTCGAGGTCGCCCACAACCTCCCCGTCGTCCCCGTCCGGGACAGCAAGGACACCGCCCGCACCCCCCTCGTCTTCGCCGGGACGGCCTGGGCGGCGTTCGTCGGCTACATCAAGTCGTGACCGAACTCCCGTACAACCACGGGCGTTTCCCATGGGTCTGCTGTGAAGCGCGGATACGGAATCCGCGCTTCACGTTCTGTGGGGGGACGTCTTGGAAGTACCCGATACACCTGATGTACCCGATGTGAATGAAGAGCCGCCCGCGCCCCGCCCGTACCGACGCGGACGTACGGCCCTGCTGCTCGCCACCGCCGCCGTGCTCGGGCTGGTCGCCGGCACCTGCGTCGGCTACCTGGTCCAGGCCGACCGCGAGCCCACCGCGCTGCCCCCACTCTCGCAGCCTGTACTCCGGCAGGCCAAGGGTGAGGTCGAGCCGCTGTCCGCTGCGCAGGACCGCCGGGTCAAGATGAACGGTGACCTGCGCAAACTGCTGCTCACACGGCCCAAGGGCGCCCAGGCGGGTCCGCTCCCGGTGGCCGACGACGGCTGGATGGACCTCGCCGAGTACGCCGACCAGTACGAGCGGCCGGGCACCGCGTTCACCAACCTCGTGGGCGACGAGTTCCGGCGTGCGGCCGCAACGACATGGCGGGTGGGTGACGACTACGACGTCGAGATCTACCTCGTGCAGTTCCTTCAGGAGAGCAAGCCGGCGGCGTCCGAGTGGGCGGCGAACGGCGACTACTGGGCCGAGGACGAGGGCGACGTCCGGCGTTGGCCCCTCCCCGGCACCGGGGACGGGAACGGAACGGTGTTCGTACACGACCGGCCGGACCGGGAACCGGGTTACCTCCCGGTCTACACGGCGGAGGCCCACGCCTGGCGCGGTGACGTCTACATGGAGGTCTGGGTCTACGACTCCAAGCCGATCCCCAAGGCGAAGATCATGGACCTGGCCGAGCGGCAGATGGGGAAGCTGTGACCGAGACGCCTGAGACCCCTGGGGCCCCTGAAACCCCTGAAGCCCCCGAGACGGTGGCCCTGCCCGGGGCCGACGACGAGGCCGCTCGCGGCCTTCCGCGTGTCCGGGGGCGCCGTGTCGCGCTCGTCGCGGGAGCCCTGTTGCTGGCCGGCGTGTTCGTCGGCGGTGCCGGCTACACCGTCATGACCGTCCAGGACGCCGATCGCGCGCCCGGCAAGCCCACGTGGAAGTTCCCGACGGTGGCCGAGGACAAGGGCACCAAGAACCGGGGCGCCGCATCCGGACTGAGCGCGCTGCTCCTGCCCTTCGGCACCGACGACTACGAACGCGGGCCCGACCTCGGGAAGTTCGGCGCCGACGCCGAGCTCAGCGGGGCGCAGGCCACCGCCCTGAGCAAGGAGTCGGTCAAGGGGATGCCCGGTTCGACGCGCCGGGAACTGGAGAAGCTGATCGACAGGCAGCGCATCCAGGGCATCGCGATGCGGAGCTACGCGGTCGACCAGTCTCCGGACCACGTGCACGCGATCACGTTCGCGGTCACCTTGCAGAAGATGGAGAACCGTACGGCCGTACGTGACCTCGCGACGTCCTCCATCAAGTTCCTCGACTCCACGAAGGCCTTCCGCAAGGGCCCGAAGATCGAGGGGCACAAGGACGCGCGTTGCTACCTGACACCCAAGGGCGGCGACCAGAAGCTGGGGTACGCGTTCTGCACCGCCTATGTGGGTGACGTCCTGGTCAGGACCACCGCGGTCGGTCCCGGGCCGGTCGTCGGGAACGACATCGCGAAGTTCTACGCCGCTCAACTGGACCGCATCGACGACCCGGGACAGGCCGTATGACCGAGGAACGCCAGACACCGAACCCCACCGAGCCGGCGGACGCCACGGAGGTGACGGCCGCCGCCGAGCAGTCCTCCGGCCCGGCGGACGCGTCGGCCCCCGTCGTACTCCCCGTCTCACCCGTCCGGGACCGTCGTGTGCTTCGGGCCGTTCTTCGGTGGACCGCCGTCGCTGCCGTCTTCGCCGTGTGCGGAGCTGGTACGGCGTACGGGATCGTCCGGATGGACCGTACCGACGTGCCAGGACTCGCGACCGAGTCGGACGGGCGGTGGACGTACCCCGAGATCACCCGGCCGCCGCTGCCCCCGGGCAGCCTGGGGCCGCTCGACACCAAGAACTGGGCCGGCTCCCACTACGCGGACCTGCGCGCCCTGCTCCTGCCCGTGCCCACGGGGGCGACGCGGGACAAGGCGCTGCGCGGCACGGGCGGCTGGCTGGCCAAGCAGGACTTCCTCGACGTGTACGCGAAGAACGCGGACCGCGAGAAGATCGGCCAGCTGCTCACCGACTACGGACTCAGGCACATCGCCGCCCGTGGCTGGACCACCGCTGACGGCACCCGCACGGGCATCTACCTGCTGCAGTTCGACACCTCGGTAGTGGCCGAGGACGTCTACGGCGAGCTCACCCAGTACGACTCACCCGTGTACCCCGTGCGTGGCGCCGACGTGACGGAGTTCGACGACGGATACCCGTCCACCGCCGACGTGCACGGCATCGAGCGCTACGCGTACGCCGAGGTGAAGCCGTACGGCGCCGCGCAGGTCCGGCAGGCCTACCTGCGCGCCGCCGACACCCTTGCCGTGATCGTCCAGTCCCGCAAGGGCACCACCCCCGCCATCCCCTTCCAGCAGACCGTGACCCTGCAGAGCCAGCTGCTCGGCTGAGCACACGCAGGTGCACCTCGCCAGGAGGCCCGGGCTCCAGCCGCGTAAGCTGGGGCCCGGCTCTGTGTACGCCCACCCTCGCTCAAGGAGCACCCGTGGAGATCTTGTTCGACACCCTGCTGGTCCTGGTCTGCGTCGGCGTCCTCGCCTTCGCCGGACTGACCGTGAAGAAGCTGTACCAGGGCCAGCGCTGACCCCCGTCCAGGAATACTGTCACTCATGATCGAGATCCCGTCCGACCTCCACAAGGACCTGGTCCCCCTCGCCTTCCTGCTCGGCAACTGGGCCGGCGCCGGCGTGCACGACTTTCCCGGCTCCGAGAAGTGCAACTTCGGTCAGGAGGTCACCTTCACCCACGACGGGCGGGACTTCCTGGAGTACCACTCCCACACCTGGGTGCTGGACAACGACGGCAACAAGGTCCGCCCGCTGGAGTCCGAGTTCGGCTTCTGGCGCGTCGACGCCGACCGCAAGGTCGAGGTCACGATGACCCGCGACGACGGCGTCATCGAGATCTGGTACGGCGAGCTGGCCGACAAGAAGCCGCAGATCGACCTGGTCACCGACGCGGTGGCCCGCACGGCCGCCTCCAGCCCCTACAGCGGCGGCAAGCGCCTGTACGGTTACGTCAAGAGCGACCTCATGTGGGTCGGCGAGAAGCAGACCCCCGAGGTCGAGCTGCGCCCCTACATGTCCGCCCACCTGAAGAAGGTCGTCACCCCCGAGGACGTCGAACGCTGGGCCAAGGCCCTGCCCGACGACCTGCCGGACGACGGGATCGCGTTCTTCAAGTAGGCGTTCGGCGCGATGGTCCTAGACTTCCAGTGTGGTGAGCACCGACTGGAAGACTGATCTGCGGCAGCGCGGTTACCGGCTGACCCCGCAGCGGCAACTCGTGCTCGAAGCCGTGGACACTCTGGAGCACGCGACCCCCGACGACATCCTCTGCGAGGTCCGCAGGACGGCGTCGGGGGTCAACATTTCCACGGTCTACCGGACCCTGGAGCTCCTGGAGGAGCTGGGTCTGGTCAGCCACGCGCACCTCGGGCACGGCGCGCCGACGTACCACCTCGCCGACCGCCACCACCACATCCACCTCGTGTGCCGGGACTGCCAGAACGTCATCGAGGCGGACATCTCGGTGGCCGCCGAGTTCATCACCAAGCTGCGCGACACGTTCGGCTTCGAGACGGACATGAAGCACTTCGCGATCTTCGGCCGCTGTAAGGCCTGCTCCCTGAAGGCTTCAAGTACCGAGTCGTAGTCTTGTCGGTATGAAGAGCCCCCTGCTGTCCCTGCCCGGCGCAGTCCCCGCCGAGGGCGTGGACGAAGGCGTCGCCGCCCACTACGGCGACCTGTTCCGCGAGCAGCGCGCCCTCGCCGACGGCACCGGTTTCGTCGACCTCTCGCACCGCGGGGTCGTCACCGTGTCCGGCGAGGACCGGCTGAGCTGGCTGCACCTTCTCCTCACCCAGCACGTCAGCGACCTCCCCGTCGGCGAGGCCACCGAGGCGCTGATCCTGTCCGCGCACGGCCACATCGAGCACGCCCTGTATCTGGTCGACGACGGCGAGACGGTCTGGGCCCACGTCGAGCCCGGCACCCAGGACGCGCTGATCGCGTACCTGGAGTCGATGAAGTTCTTCTACAGGGTCGAGGTCGCCGATCGGACCGCCGACTTCGCGGTGGTGTACCTGCCGGCGGGTTCGATCGCGGAGGTCCCCGAGGGCGCCGTCGTACGCGAGACGCCGTACGGCCGTGACCTCTTCCTGCCCCGCGCGGACCTGGAGTCGTACGTCGAGAAGGCCGGCCCCCCGGCCGGGATCCTCGCCCACGAGGCACTGCGCGTCGAGCAGCACCGCCCCCGCCTCGGCTTCGAGACCGACCACCGTACGATCCCGCACGAGCTGGGCTGGATCGGCACCGCCGTCCATCTCCAGAAGGGCTGCTATCGCGGCCAGGAGACGGTCGCCCGCGTCCAGAACCTGGGCAAGCCCCCGCGCCGGCTGGTCTTCCTGCACCTCGACGGCAGCGAGGTTCATCTGCCCCCGCACGGCACCGAACTTTACGTCGCGGACGAGGGCCCCGACGGCCGCAAGATCGGTTTCATCACCACGTCGGTACGCCACCACGAGCTGGGCCCGATCGCCCTCGCCCTGGTCAAGCGGAACGTACCCGTGGACGCGCGACTGGTGGCCGACACGACGGCCGCCGCGCAGGAGACCGTCGTAGCGCCGTAAAGGTCTTACGCCGTAAAGGTCTTACAGGTTCTACAGGGTTCTACATCTCGATCAGCACGGTGAACGGGCCGTCGTTCGTCAGCGACACGTGCATCTGAGCGCCGAACCGGCCCGTCGCCACCGTCGCGCCCAGTGACCGCAGTCGGGCCACCACCTCGTCCACCAGCGGCTCTGCCACGTCGCCCGACGCGGCGGCGTTCCAGGTGGGCCTGCGGCCCTTGCGGGCGTCCCCGTACAGGGTGAACTGGCTGATGACGAGCAGCGGGGCGTCGATGTCGCTGCACGACTTTTCGTCGTGCAGCATGCGGATCGACCAGAGCTTGCGGGCGAGCTGGGCCGCCTTCTCCTTGGTGTCCTCGTGGGTCACTCCGACGAGGACGCACAGGCCCTCGCCCTCGATCGCGCCGACCGTCTCGCCGTCCACGACGACGCTCGCGCCGTCCACCCTCTGCACCACTGCACGCATGGGAACCATGATGCCGGGTGCGCCGTGTGGCGTCGTAGGCGGTTCGTACGAGGTCCGCAGGGGTCTATTTTTGATCCTTAAGCCCCCATCTGGGGCTGTTCGGGGGCACTCGGTCACATAGCGGCCAGTTGGGGTGGCACGATGCATCCGTACGCCGGTCGAGGGGACGGTAGAGGCACATGAGTACACCTGGTACCGGGCAGCCGCCCGGTGCGGTCGCGGCGGCCCTCCCGGGCGGCCCCGAGACGCACCGGCCGCCCGCGCAGCGCAGCGACAGTCCAGCCAATCCGCCTAATCCGCCTAATACGACCAATCCGCCCGGTCCGGCCCTGCCCGCAGACCCGGCCGAACCCGACCTGACCCTGCTGAGCCTGCCAGGCGTGCGCACCCTGCGCCGGGACGCCCAGCGCGACGAGGCGGACCTCAGCTATGTACGGCGGCTGTTGCAGGGGAGGATCGACATCCTGCGCGCGGAGCTTTCGCGGCGCGGGGCCGCGTCCGTGGTGACGCCCGACGCCCTTCTGGTGCTTCCCGAGGACGCCCCGGTCGTCGACCGGCTCCCGGAGATCCTCACGGACGCCCCGGCCCGCCACCGCTCCTCGGCCCGGCACGTCACCCTGGGCACCCCGCACAGCGAGGAGTACCGCCGCCTGGCCGCCGACATGCTCGCCGAGGTCGAGCTCTCCGACCTCCAGGCCCGCACGGACGCGGAGCTCAACACGGCGATGGGCCGGCTGGTCCGCTACGAGCAGCAGGTCTCGCGCCGCCGTCAGCAGCTCCAGCGCACGGCCGACGACTGCAGCGCCGAGATCGCCCGGCGCTACCGGGAGGGCGAGGCACAGGTGGACGACCTGTTGATGTGACGGGCGGGGGGCGAAAATCCGCGCGACACCGGCACGCCGCGTGCCTACCGTGACCCCATGAGCCGCCCCGCCGCAGACATCGACGTCCATGCCGTCACCGAGGACGAGTTCGCCGACTGGCTCCGTGCCGCGAAGACCGGTTTCCTGCGCGAGCCGGTCGTTTCGCCGGAGCAACTGGCGGTCCGCCGCGAGCAGTTCGTGTTCGGCCGCCACCTCGGAGCCTTCGACCGCGGCCGATGCGTCGCGACGTTCCGCTCCTTCCCGCAGGAGCTGACAGCGGTCGGCGGCGCGGCCGTCCCCGCCGACGGGATCTCCTCCGTCACCGTCAGCCCCACCCACCGCCGCCGCGGCCTCCTCACCCGCATGATGACCCAGGACCTCGCGGCGGCGAAGGAACGCGGCGACGTCGTGGCCACGCTCATCGCCGCCGAGTACCCGATCTACGGCCGCTACGGCTTCGGCCCCGCCACCTGGACGACCGAGTGGACCGTCGACGTGCCCCGCACCGGCCTCGATCCGCGCTGGTCGGGCCCGGAGGACGGCGGCCGCATCGACCTCGTGGACGGCGAGGAGGTGCGGGGGCTCGGCCCCGAGCTGCATGAGCGCGTCCGCCGCGCCCAGCCGGGTGCCGTCAGCCGGGACGAGCTGTGGTGGCGGACGAACACCGGCGCGGTGCGCTTCGAACCCAATTGGACCGAGCCCTACTATGCCGTGTACCGCTCGGCGTCCGGTGAGGTCGAGGGCCTGGTGTCGTACGAGTCCGACGACAACTGGCGGGACAAGCAACCGGACAACACGGCCGACGTCAACTGGCTGATCGCGTCGACGCCGGCGGCGGAGCGGGCGCTATGGCACTACCTGTGCTCGATCGACTGGATCACGAAGGTCAAGAGCGGCTGGCGTGGCCCCGACGACCTGCTCCCCTTCTTCCTCCCCGACCTCCGCGCGGCCCGCCTCACGGCCCAGTCGGACTGGCTGTGGGTGCGGATCCTGGACGTCGTACGGGCCCTGGAGGCGCGGACGTACGAGGGGACGGGCACCCTGGTGCTGGAGGTGGTGGACCGGCTCGGGCTGACCGGCGGCCGCTACCGGCTCGAGGCGTCGCCGCAGGGTGCGAGCTGCACGCAGGTCACCTCCGGGGATGCCGATCTCACCCTGGACGTGGCGGAGTTGGCGACGCTGTGGCTCGGTGACGAGTCGACGGCGCGGCTGGCGGCTCTGGGCCGGGTGCGGGAAGTACGAGAGGGCGCCGCCCGACTGGCCGACGCCCTGCTGCACACGTCCGGGCGACCGTGGTGCCCGGACATCTTCTGACCGCTCCTTCCTCCCGACCGACAGTGCTGACTCATCCGTAGCGAGCTATGAAGTTGTGACTGTGCGATGTCGATGTTGAGTTGTCGATGTGGAGTTGTGGCTGTGCCTGCGGGTGGCCGTTGAGCAGTCTTCGTCCCCCAGCGGCGGCGGTTCGACCGTGGTCGAGCCGGACCGACCGAGCTCCCGGCTCCCCTCCGGAAGGGAGCCCGGTCGGCCAACCACCCGGACGCTTAACCATGTTGCTCAAGTTGGCTACCAACTTCACATTACTTATGTCCGCTTGGAAGCGACTCATAACCACCTTCCCATGAACTGCCGAAAGATGGCGAGAAGTTGTAGTGTTTGCGCGTGGAGCCGGAACACGCCCCCGCTGATGGGGGGAAGAGGTCACAACGGCCACAGAAGTCACATCACGAGGTGGCCGACGAGCTGCGCACCAGGATCCGGTCCGGCGTGCTGCGGCCCGGTGAGCGCATGCCCACCCAGGCCAAGCTGGCCGACGAGTTCGGGGTCGAGCGCGGGGCCGTACGCCAAGCGCTGCGCATCCTGCAGTCGGAGCGCCTGCTGACCAACGTTTCGAAGGGAGCGCCCGCCACGGTGGCCCTGGACCTGGGGTTGGGCCGGTTCGCGGCCGGTCCCGGGGCTCCTCCGCAGCCGACCATGGTGGCCCTCGCGTCCCGGGTGGCCGACGCTTTCGCGGCCCCGCACGTCGAGATAGACGCCCTGTGTCTGACCTCGGTCTCGCTCACGCTGGCGATCGGCGAACCGCTGCGCCAGATCCACGCCGGCCGACTGAAACCGGCCAAGGTCGACGTCCGCGTCCTACTGCCGAGCCGGGACATCGACCTCGCCTTCCCGGCGCCGGTCGACTCCTCGGCCGCGGGGATGCTGCACCGGCGCTGGCTGGCCCAGCGCAACGCGCAAGGCCAGGTCCTGCGGTACAACCTGCTGGCACTGCGCGCCACGCACGGCATCGATGTGAATGTTTCCTTCCGCGCGCTGCCGTTCACCCCGCCGGTGAAGTTGTACCTGCTCAACGGCATGGAGGCGCTGTTCGCGTACTACACGCTCTCCCGGCGCGAGCGGGAGATCGAGCACGAGCATCTGGAGATGTACGACTCGGACGGCACGCAGTCGATGCTGTTCGGGTTCGAGCAGGGCGCCGGACTGCGCGACACGACGTTCGTCGAGCAGTCCCATCTGTGGTTCAACGCCCTGTGGGAGACGATCAGTTCCGATCTGCTGCTGACGTCATAGGGCGGGGCCCGCGAGCAGAACCGCGAGCAGGACGGCTCCGGCGGAGCTTACCGCCGGACTCTTGGCCTTGAGTCCTATGGTGAACAGGAGCAGGCCGACGATGCCAGTGGCGCCGAACTTCCACTGCACGAGCTGTTCGAAGCCGACGACGAAGACCGCGGAGATGAGGGCGAGGGCAGGCACGGTGTTTCCCCCTTCAGGCTGCCAGGAAGCAAAACTTCCGCCAACTTGAGGAAGTTGGTAACCAACTTCGCTTAGGTTGTCCCCACTTGGCTACTATCCATAAACAACTTTCAGGCAACTCCCGCCAGATGGATCAGAGTTGTAGCGTTTGGTCGTGACCCAGGAGAACGTGGCAGTGAACGGCAGCAGAAGGCTCTCGCCCCAGGAGATCGCCGAGACCCTGCGGGAACGCATCCGCATGGGCGACCTCAAGGCGGGCGACCGCCTGCCCACCCAGGCCGAACTGGCCGAGGAATTCGGCGTGGAACGCGGCACCGTTCGCCAGGCCCTGCGCTCCCTCCAGGAGGACGGCTTCCTCAGCAACGTCAGCAAGGGGAGTCCGCCGCGGATCGCCGAGCCGGCACGGGCCGTCGACAAGCCGCAGCCGACGATGGTCAGCCTGGGCCCCCGGCTCGCGGAGGCCTTCTCGGCCCCTCATGTGCGCATAGACGCGGTCAGCCTCACCGCCGAGACCCTGTTGCTGGCGGTGAGCGAACCCCTCCGCCTGATCCACGAGGGCCGTATCCACCCCGAGAAGCTGGATGTGCGCATCCTGCTGCCGTCACGGGAGATCAATCTCGCCTTCCCGGTCCCGGTCCCGGTCGAGGGCCGGAGCAGCGACGACCAGGTCCACGAGCGCTGGCTGAAGATGCGCAACGCCCAGGGGCAGGTCCTCAGATACAACCTGCAGGCGCTGCGGGGCACCCATGACATCGACGTGGAGGTCACGTTTCGTGCGCTGCCGTTCACTCCACCGGTGAAGTTGTACCTGCTCAACGGTACGGAGGCGCTGATCGGCTACTACATGGTCACGCGCCGGGAGGAGTCCACGGACACCGGAACGCTCGAGATGTTCGACGCAGTGGGCTCGAAGTCTCTCCTCTTCTCCTTCGAGAAGGGGGCCGGTCAGCGGGATGCCGCGTTCGTGGAGCAATCGCAGAAGTGGTTCGACGCCCTCTGGGAAACCATCACGACGGACCTGACACTCTCCTAGTGACTTCTGATACGACGCAGACTGAAGCGGTGACGGAAGAGACAGCGAACCAGATCGAGAAGCTGCGGGAACTGATCGATCGTGCCCAGGTGGTCCTCTGGGACTTCGACGGCCCGATCTGCCGACTGTTCGCCGGGCACACGGCAGACCTGGTGGCCGGTGAACTGGTGGAGTGGCTGGAGGGCCGCGGACTGCACGGCCTGCTCACGGAGACCGAGCGGGAGTCGCTGGACCCGCATATCGTCCTACGAGCCGTGGACCGCCGCCACCCCGGCAGCGATCTGGTGGCGGTGCTGGAGGAACGTCTCACCCTGGAGGAACTCCGTGCCGCGCTCACGGCGATGCCCACGGCCTACGCCGACCCGCTGATACGCACCTGGACGGCCGTCGGCGCCCGCCTGGCCATCGCCACGAACAACTCCCCACGGGTGGTCCGCGCCTACCTGGCGAGCCGCAGCCTCACCGACTGCTTCGCCCCCCACATCTACGGCCGCACCCAGCAACTCCACCACCTCAAGCCCGACCCGCACTGCCTCAACCGGGCTCTGAACGCGATGGGGGCAGCACCGACCGCCGCCCTGATGATCGGCGACACCCCGACGGACCTCGAAGCCGCCGACGAGGCCGGCGTCCCGTTCCTCGGCTACGCGCGTAACGAACGGAAAGCGAAGCTTTTGAGGGAGGCGGGAGCCGTGAGCATCGTGGACTCGTTGGCGACGGTCCTGGACCTGGTCCGGGCTCAGGCCTGAGCCATCAGCAACGTGAACACGACTGCGGCCCAGACGGCCAGGGCCGTCCGTTGCGCTCGTATGCCCACTCCCACCAGCAGTAGGAGCGCCACACCGATGACACCGAGCTTCTCCTGTGCCTCCATGCCGAGGAGGAGCTCGAAGAGTCCCCGGGAAACCTGTAGCAGGAGCATGCCCCCGCCTCCCATCCACTTCCGGCATCCCATCCAGTGATCAGTCCAATTGGACTGCTGGCCTGATGGTGGTCTGCCCGTGATGGCTGATCGCTTAACCAACCAGTCCAAACGCCAAGCCAGTTGGTGGATGGTTGGTTTGTCAGTGGCAGGAAAGCGGTACGGTCGAATCGTGGACGTACAGCAGACCAGCGACGGTGGCGGGGGCAGGAAGTTCCAACGGGTCTCCGACGAGCTGCGCTCCCGGATAACTGATGGCACCTACCCGTTGCGTTCCTTTCTGCCGTCCGAGCGTGATCTCGCCGAGGAATTCGGCGTGTCCCGGGACACGGTCCAGCGCGCACTGCGGGAGCTGGCCAACGAGGGCTGGATCGAGTCCCGACAGGGAAGCGGCTCACGGGTCCTCAAGACCCAGCGCATACAGTCGTCGACCCCCAAGGCGACCAGGTCGAGCCGAGGTGCGACGCTGGCCCCCCTCATCAGCGAGGCGTTCGAGCGACCCGAAGTGGCCCTCGACGTCTACACGTTGACGTCCGAGTCCCTGGACGCGCACATCCGACTCCAGGTGGAGCGCATTCGAGGAGGCTTCATCCGACCGCAGCGCATCGCCCTGCGCATGCTCCTGCCTTCGGAGTCGTTGGATCTTCCCTACCCGCGTGTGGACGGAGACAAGGGCGACGACCGTGCCAGGAAGCGCCTGAGGGCCATCAGCCGACGCCACACGGAGTCGTTGGAGAGCCTGTTCAAGGAGCTGGTCACGGAGGAGTTGGTGCCGTCTGTCGACGTCCGGATCCGTCACGTACCGCTGGTTCCGACCTTCAAGCTCTACCTGCTCAACGGCGTCGAGGCCCTGCACGGCATGTATGAGGTGATCAAGCGGCCGATGGAGTTGGACGACGGTGAGGTGATCACGACGCTGGACGTCCTCGGCCTCGGCGCCACCCTGACTCACCATGTCAAGGACGCTGACCTGAACTCGCCGGGATCTGTCTTTGTGGCCAGTATGCAGTCGTGGTACGAGTCGGTCTGGAACCAGCTCGCCGAGTAGGTACGGCCGATGCGCTAGCATTCCCGCAACACTGAGCAACCGCTCTGTTTCCTGCATACGGGATGGCGAATCAGCCAACCTCGAACGGCACGACCATGAAGAGTGGCCATCCACCCGGTGTGCCTACTCAAGCTCGGCTCAGGTCGTCCCTGATCTTGCCTCCACATACTGTTGGCACAACTTTCGTCTCTCGCGACTGATCCGGAGCGGCCAGTGGGCGCACCCTCTTTCCCTCTTCGCCATCTGGGGGAACGCTCCAGACCCAACGCCATCAGGGCCTTCGCCCACCAGGCCGCGGATCAGGGACAGGCGATCAGCGGGTACCACAACCGGAACTACGTGCTGCCGCTGACCGACAGCGTGACCCGCCTGCTGGGCCAGGAGCCAGGCCTGTCCGTGACCGTCAGGTTCCGGCGCGCCGATGCGCTGCCTGTAGTGATCAGGACCTGGCAGGACGAGGCGTTGATCCTGGATGCCATCAGGGGAATCCTGCCGCACGTCCCCGAGTGCCTTGCCAAGGGCGATGACTACGCGATCCACAGCTACGTCGAAGGCATCCCGCTCTCCAGTGTGTGTGGCAATGGCAAGCCGGTGGACGCTCTCCTCATCAACGCGCTCGCCGGACTGCTCGCCCAGATGGCCCAAGTGCGCAGAGAAGCCCTTCCAGCCCTGCCGGCCGCGTGGCCGCGGAACGACAAGGACAGCCAGGGCTTTCTGCATGCACTGGCCTACATGGCCGACCGCCAGATCAGGCAGCCCAATTGGCAGGAATTTGGTGGGCTGTTCGCGGCGCTGGGCATTCCCGAGGACGCTCTGATCCGGTTGGCCGAGCGCGTTCCCACGATGAAGCGTCGGCCGTACAGCCTGCTCCACGCCGACCTGCACCGCGACAACGTGATCATGTCGTACGGCGGAGTCCCACCCCTCATCTGCGTCGACTGGGAACTGGCGACCTACGGCGATCCCCTGCACGACCTCGCGACCCATCTCGTACGCATGCAGTATCCGTCCCACCAGTGGGGCGAAGTGATCGACGCGTGGGCGGACGCCATGCAGCGGATCCGACCCGCGGCCGTCAACGGTGTGGCCAAGGACCTGCGCCACTACATCGCCTTCGAGCGGGCGCAGTCCGTCTACCCGGACGTGATGCGGGCCGCGAACTCCCTGCAGGCCGCGGCCGACCAGAAGAGCCTGGACGATGCGACCGCGTCGGTGCGCCGTGCCCTGGAAGTGGCGGCCGAGCCGCTCAGGCTCGGGAACGTGCCGGACGAGCGGGAGATCGAACGGATCCTCTTCCGCTGGCGGACCGCCCGGAACGGCGGCCTCGGCCTGTCGGCCGACATCAGGGAATGGCACCCGGACCAGCGGTCGCCGGAGCACCCCGATTTCCCTCACAGCGCCGTGCGTCGGGCCCTGTTCGCCGAGGGTGCGGCGCCCGCCAGCCGTGTCTTCAAGGGGACCGGGCACCTCAATTCGGTGGTGTCGGTTTCTGACGTCGGCTTTCCGGTCGTGGTACGGCGCAAGGTGGCCAACGTCTGCCGACGTGAGCGCGGTTTCCTGAGTGAGCACGCTGTGCTACGGGCCATCGAACAGTCGCCGGTCAAGGTGGCGGCGCCGAAGTTCCTCGCTCTCGGGACGAGCTACCAGGGAGAACCTTTCGCCATCCATACGTATGAGGGGCCGCGCAACACCGATCAGCCCCCGAGCCACCCGGTTAACGGCCTGCGGCCCCAGGAAGCGGATCGTCTCGTGGACCAACTCCGCGCCCTGACCTCCGTGGATTACCGGGGTCTCGACCCAGCAGCCGGCGCAGGAGATTTCTACAACTGGCTGAGCGAACAGCTCGCCCAACTGGTGGCAGACCTGCCGAAGGAGTCCCAGCGGCTCTCCCGGTTGCTGGGGTTGCCCGATGCCGGGCGACTTCGGCAGATCCTGTCCCGGCACACCGTGAGCGAGCGAGCCCCTGCGCTGCTGCACGGCGATCTGAATCCGTGGAACCTCGTGCGTCGTGACGACGATCTGCTGTTGACCATCATCGACTGGGAAATGGCGGTGATCGGTGACCCGCTGTACGACCTGGTACGGCACATGCACCTCACCCCCACCCGCCCGGAGATCAGGGAGCGCATGTTCCGCCGCTGGGCGGAGCGGCTGGATCGGCAGCACACCGTCGACTGGCGGCGGGACTGGCGGGTGTACCGGTTGATCGAGATCGTACGGTCGGCCTACGTGGACCTCGACCGTCTCGTGACCGGAGCGAGCCTCGACGCACCCAATGTCCGACGGGCCGTCGACTCGTACCCGATGACGCTCGCAGCCGCGACGGGCCTGCTCGGCCTCCGGGTCCGCCCCACCGCGAACCCCTATCTTGCCCGGGCCCTGGCGTAAGGGGACCATGACTCCACCGAATGCTGGTTCGCCCAAGGCCATATGACGGCCTGTCGGGCACCCGGACGGGGGAGGACGGCGCTCAGCAGGGCACCACTCCCTGGGCGGCTCGCCGCTGGGACGTGGCGCTGCGGCACCTGGGCGTGCCGGACGCGGCCGTGGTGCCGCTGACGACGGGCTTCCGGGTGCCGGCGGCCGTCGTCGGACTCGCCAACCGGCTGCTGGACCGGCTGGACGTCGACGTGCCGGCGGCCCGGTCGCTGCGGCGCGACGGCGAGCTGCGCCTCCGGTACGCCGACGACGTCCTCGCCGCGACCGTGACGGCCGTACAGGAGGCGCTCGCCCAGGACGGGTCCGTCGGGGTCGTCGCCGCGGACGCCGACGCGCCCCGGGTGCGCGAGGCGCTGGCCGCGGCCGGGATCGGCGCCTCGGGACCGGAGGAACTGGGCGCTCGGGTGACGGTGGTGCCCGCGTCGGTCGTCAAGGGCCTGGAGTACGACCACGTCGTCGCCGTCGAACCCGCCGCCGTAGTGGAGGCGGAGGAGCGCGGCCTGCACCGGTTGTACGTCGTCCTGACGCGGGCGGTGTCGCGACTGGACGTGGTGCACGGGCGGCCACTGCCGTTCTAGCGTCGTGCTCGGCAGTGGCCGCGCGCCGGGCCGCCGGCCCCTGGGCTCAGGCCGCGTCGAGGAGCGGGATCAACTGCTCCTCCTCGTAGGCCAGATGGGCCTCCAATTCCTCCGTCAGCCGTACGACCTCGGCGCGGGCGTCGGCCGTGGCGCCCGCCGAGACCGCTCGGCGTAGCTCCTCGACCAGCTCGGCGATGCGCTCGTGTTCGCGGTGCAGACGGTCGCGGACCGGTGCGAACCGCGGGCTGCGGTCGGCCAGGAACGGGAACAGGGCCGTCTCCTCGCCGGTGTGGTGGTTGTGCAGGCCCTGGCAGAGGGTGAGGCAGTTGACCCGCAGCTGTGCGCCGAGTGTGCTGCCACCGGTCTCCATCTCGCGCCGGATCAGGGTGAGTTCGCGCCGGAACATATCGTGGACCACTCCGATCGCCTCGCCCGGCGAACCCGCCTCGATGTGCCCCGGACCGTCCTGTGCGATCGCGTACAGCGCGACGACGGGAATCACCCGGTCCGTCTTCTCCTGATACGCCGCCCAGCCCGGGTTGGCTTCCACGGCCCGCGCGAAGGCACGGTCCCGTTCCTCGCGGTCGAGTACGACGGCCCGCGCCTCGTAGGTGAACACGCCGCTCTCGACGGTCACTTGGGGATGGGTGAGGAGGTTGCGGTACCAGTCGGGGTGCCTGGGGGAGCCGCCCGCCGAGGCGATGACCAGGACGCGGTCACCGCCGTCGGGGACGTAGCCGACGGGGGCGGTGTGGCGGGTGCCGGTGCGGGCGCCGGTGGTGGTCAGCAGGAGCAGGCGGGCGCCTTCGAACTGGCCGCCGAGGCGGCCGTGGTGTGCGCGGAACTCGTCGATGATCTGTTGGTTGAAGTCGCTGGGCACGGTTTCCTTCTTCTTTCTCTGCGTTCGGTAGTCGTCTTCGCTTCCGTAGTGCGCAGAGAAAGACGGCGGGCTCCTGGCCCGCCGCGACCTCACTCAGAGGCCGGGCACCCAACTCGCTCACGGCCCAAGGCCGACCCGGCAGTCATGCCGCGGACGCTACCGTCCCCCACATGACCGACGCCAGCGACTTCCAGGACATGCGGCCGGGAACGGTTTCGAGGGCTGATCCTGTGTCGTGAATGACTGGCACCACCGAAGACGTCGACGACTTTCTCGCCCGGGCCGGAGACTTCCTGCGCTCGCGGCCCGGCCCGCACGTCATGCAGCTGACGTGGGCCGAGCCGCAACGGCGGCCCCGAGCGTGGCTGCACGACAGGCGTCCTGAAAATGCGACACCTATCGTGCTCAGTCGCACAGGGCCATCCGCGTGGTGTAGCGCACTTTTGCAAGCGACGTGCTTGCAATTGTTAGCGGGGGTGCGGCAAAGTGGGGGCATGGCATCGCTCAACGTCGGCAATCTCGGTGAGTACCTGCGCGAGCAGCGGCGCAATGCGCAGCTGTCGCTGCGGCAGCTCGCCGACGCCGCCGGGGTGTCGAATCCGTACCTGAGCCAGATCGAGCGCGGGCTGCGCAAGCCGAGCGCCGAGGTGTTGCAGCAGGTCGCCAAGGCCCTGCGCATCTCCGCGGAGACGCTGTACGTGCGGGCCGGCATCCTCGACGCCGAGCGCGAGCTGGACGAGGTCGAGACGCGCGCCGTCATCCTCGCCGACCCCACGCTCAACGAGCGGCAGAAGCAGGTGCTGCTGCAGATCTACGAGTCCTTCCGCAAGGAGAACGGATTCGGCGGCGACGGTGCGGTGGACGCCCTGCCCGACGGCGGCACCGCCGCGCACGGCACCACCCGCACAGATGACAAGGGCGATGGCGTCGAGGACGCCGGCCGGCCCGACGACATCGATCCGCAGCGGACGGCCGGGTGAGCCGGACCAGGGCCCCGGCCGGCCCACTGCGAACCACACAACCCTCAGCCGAACGTGAATCCGGGAGGACCCTCACCATGGCCATCACCAACGACCTGCGCAAGACCCTCAGCGACCCGACTCCGCTCTACTTCGCCGCCGGCACCGCCGACCTGGCCCTTCAGCAGGCCAAGAAGGTCCCCGGTCTGGTCGAGCAGCTGCGCACCGAGGCCCCGGCCCGTATCGAGGCCGTGCGCAACACCGACCCGAAGGCCGTGCAGGAGAAGGCCGCCGCGCGCGCCAAGGAGGCGAGCGCCAGGGCCAAGGAGGCGCAGGAGGCCTTTCAGACCAAGGTCAACGAGTTCTTCGGCACCCTCGACGGCGACCTGAAGAAGCTCGGCAGCACCATCGACGCGGACCTGAAGAAGCTCGGCGAGTCCGCCCAGGACCTCGCGCTGCGCTCGGTCGGCGTCGCCGCCGAGTACGTCGTCAAGGCCCGCGAGACGTACGAGAAGGTCGCCGAGCACGGCGAGCAGGCCGTGAAGACCTGGCGCGGCGAGGCCGCCGAGGAGATCGAGGAGCTCGCCGTCGTGGTCGAGCCCAAGGCCGAGCCGGTCGAGGTCAAGCCCGAGGCCGAGGTCGAGGGCACGGAGGAGCCCAAGGTCGTCGAGGCCAAGGTCGCGGCCAAGAAGGCTCCCGCCAAGAAGGCTCCGGTCCGCAAGGTCACCGTCAAGAAGACGACTCCGCCCGCCAAGTAAGGGCGCAGATCGCCCGCCAAGTAAGGGGCAGATCGCGTACGGGCCGGGCACCCATGGGGTGTCCGGCCCGTTCTATGGGTACGGTGGCCGCGTAGGAGTCGGAGAATACGGGCGGTGGGCAGCATGTTGATGTTGGGCTTCGCAGGGTTCCTGGGACTGTTGAAGATCGTCCTGATGGCCCTGGCGGCGTTCGCGTTGTTCGACGCGGCGTTCCGGCGCGAGGACGCGTTCCGCGCGGCCGACAAGCAGAACAAGGTGTTCTGGCTGATCGTCCTGGGCATCGCGCTCGTGGTGAGCTACCTGTTCTCGCTCCTGTCGATCCTGCCGATCGTCGGCCTGGTCGCGAGCATCGTCTACATCGTGGACGTGCGTCCCGCGGTCAAGCAGGCCTCGGGCGGCGGCAGCGGCTGGGGCCGCCGCCGCGGCGGAAGCAGCAGCGACGGTCCGTACGGGCCGTACAACGGCGGCCGCTGAGCCCCGGCCGCGCACCCGTACGACGTACGACGCCTACGGCACCCGGTCCAGCAGGACCACCGCCACGTCGTCCGTCAGCTCGCCGCCGTTGAGCCTGCGGACCTCGTGGACCGCCGCCCTCAGCAGGTTCTCGCCGCGCAGGCCCTCCTCGAGCTGGCGGCGGACCATCGCCAGCATCCCGTCCTGGCCCAGGCGCTCCCCGCCCGCGCCGACGCGGCCCTCGATCAGACCGTCGGTGTAGAGCATCAGGCTCCACTCGGCCCCCAGCTCCACCTGCATACGCGGCCAGCGCGCGCCGGGCAGCAGGCCGAGCGCGGGGCCGTTGTTGTCGTACGGCAGGAGTTCCGCGGGCCGGCCCGGGCGGGCGAGCAGCGGCGACGGGTGGCCGGCCAGGCACAGGCCCGCGCGGCGGCCGTCGGGGGAGATGTCGACCGTGCAGAGGGTCGCGAAGATCTCCTCGTCCGCGCGCTCGTGCTCCAGGACCTGCTGCAGCGTGCCGAGCAGCTCGTCCCCGCAGAGCCCGGCCAAGATCAGCGCGCGCCACGCGATACGAAGCTCCACGCCGAGCGCCGCCTCGTCGGGCCCGTGGCCGCAGACGTCGCCGATCATGGCGTGCACGGTGCCGTCGGGCGTGCGGACGGTGTCGTAGAAGTCACCGCCGAGCAGCGCGCGCGAGCGGCCGGGCCGGTAGCGGGCGGCGAAGCGCAGCGACGAGCCCTCCAGGAGGGGCGTCGGCAGCAGGCCGCGCTCCAGGCGACGGTTCTCCTGCGCGCGTACGCGGCCCTCGGCGAGCCGTCGCTCGGCCGTGTCGGAACGTTTCCTCTCCACGGCGTACCGGATCGCGCGACTCAGCAGTCGGTCGTCCAGTTCGTCCCGGAAGAGGTAGTCCTGGGCGCCCACGCGCACGGCCTCTGCGCCGCGCTCGGCGTCGCCGGAGGCGGTCAGCGCGAGGACGGCGTGCCGGGGCGCGAGCTTGAGCACGTGCTTGAGCACGGCCAGCTCGTCGTCACCGGCGCCTGCCCGGCCGGTGGCCGCCAGCGCGAGGTCGAGCAGGATGCAGTGGACGTCGTCGGTGAGCAGCCGCTCGGCCTCGGTGAGGTTGCGGGCGGTGCGGACGCGGATCGGCTTGCCGGAGGGGTCCCGCAGTTCGGGCACGATCGGCGAACCGGCCGGATCGTCCTCGATCAGCAGCAGGGTGAGAGTGGCGCCGGCCGCGTTGTGGGTGTTGCCTGCGGCGGCTTCCGTGTGGTGGGCCTCTTCCTTGAGGGGGCCGCCGACTGCGGGCGCGGCCTGCGCCTGATCACTCTCCACGGCCGGGATCGCTCGCTGCCGCGGTATGGGTGCGGGCATCTTGTTGGGTTCCTTCCCTCCCCCCGAGGGCATGGCGGGGCGAGGGACCTCGACCCACCCCACGGGGACCATAGCGGTACTGGCCACCGCAAAGGAATGGTGTGAGCCGCGTCGCTCTGCCTCAGGCCTCTGTCATATGCCGCTTTCCGTATCGCAGTTGGACAGGCCGGGGCTGAAGAGGGGATGACGAACGTCACGTCCCGCCCGGGTTTGGCGGGTCGTTGACCGTGCAGTGGGTCACATGGCGTACGTCACGGGGCCGGTCGGGTGTCCGGCCGTACGGCTTTTCGGGCGTCCGCGTTCGTACGACGTGTCACTCATCCGGCCGTACCACCCCCAGGATCGGCATCGAGCCCGCGCCCGCCACCGTCACCGTCCGTCCCGGGCGTGGGGCGTGGACGATCGCGCCGTCGCCCACGTACATCGCGACATGGCTGGCGTCGTGGAAGTATATGATCAGGTCGCCGGGGCGCATGTCCTTGATGTCCACGTGCTCCAGCTGCTTCCACTGCTCCTGCGAGGTGCGCGGGATGGGCCGGCCGGCGCTCGCCCAGGCCTGTGACGTGAGGCCCGAGCAGTCGTACGTCTTCGGGCCCTCGGCGCCCCATTCGTACGGTTTTCCGAGCTGGGCCGTGGCATACGTGACGGCCTTCTTGCCGAGTCCCGTCGCCTTGCCGTTGATCTCCTTGAGTATGCCGGTGTCGAGCCAGGCGGTCTGGGCCTGGTAGGCGGCCTCCCGCTCCAGCTCGGCGAGGCGCTCCTTCTGCTTCTTCGCCAGCCGGGACTCGAGCTTCTGGGCGGCCGCGATCTGCCGCTTGATCTTCTTCTTGGCGGCGGCCTTGGCCTTGCGGCCCGCCTCCAGCTTCTGCCACTGGGCGGAGGCGTCCGAGGCGTACTGCTCCAAGTCCTGCTGGGTGCGGGTCAGTTCCCCGATCAGGCCCCTGGTCGCCCGCTGGCCCTGGAGCACCCGCCCGGCCCCGTCCAGGAAGTGCTGCGGGTCGTCGCTCAGCAGGAACTGGGTCTCGGGCGGGAGTCCGCCGGTGCGGTACTGCTGGCGGGCGGCGGCGCCCGCACGGTCCTTCAGATCGTCCAGCTTCTTCTGGCTCTTGACGATCTCCTTGGCCAGCTCGACGATCTCGGCGGACTGCTTGCGGGCCTTCTCCTCGGCCGCGTTGTAGACGTCGGTCGCGACCGCGGCGTCGTGGTAGAGCTTGTCGAGCTTTGCGCGGACGGCCTCAAGGTGCTTGTCCGGCGGGGGCGTCGGAGCTGCCGTGCGCGCGGGCGACGCGGACGGTGTCGGTGCCGGACTCGCGAACGCCGTGCCCGGGGCGGCCAGTACGGTGACCGCGCAGACGACGGTCACGGCTGTCGTGATCAGGCCCCGCTTGCCCGTACCCATACGAAATCCCCAACTGATTGACCGTCAGTAACTTACGACGCCGGGGGGATCGTGCCATGTCGGCGCACAAAACGACAGAGGGCGCTCTCCCCGCCTTTGTGACGAACGGCCCGCAAAGATCGTTCCCCCGCAGGTCGGAGGTGATGCGTCAGACGGTGCGGGGCGCCAACGCCCGCCACGCCACCGTCACTTCCCCCTGCCGCCAGCGCGCCGGGGTGTCCGTCACCGGCCAGTCGGCCGTCAGGTCCCGCACCGCCCGGATCCAGCGCTGGCGGGCGCCGTAGGAGGCGTAGGGCACGGCGGCGGCCCAGGCGCGGTCGAAGTCGCGCAGGAAGGCGTGCACCGGCTCGCCCGGCACATTGCGGTGGATGAGCGCCTTCGGGAGGCGTTCCGCGAGGTCGGAGGGGCGCTCCAGGGAGCCGAGCCGGGTCGCGAACGTCACCGTCCGCGGGCCCTCCGGGCCGAGCGCCACCCACACGTGCCGCCGTCCGATCTCGTCGCAGGTGCCCTCGACGAGCAGCCCGCCGCGAGTGCCGGGGCCGGACGGGGCGAGGCGCGCGCACAGCCGCTCCCAGACCGCGGCGACCTCCCCCTCGTCGTACTGGCGCAGGACGTTGGCCGCCCGGACGAGCAGCGGGCGCTGGGGGACGGGGATCTCGAATCCGCCGTACCGGAAGGCGAGGCCTTCGCGTTCGTACGGCCGCGCCGCCACGACCCGGGCGGGCTCGATCTCGACGCCGACCACACGCGCGCGTGGCGCGACGCCGCGCAGGCGGCCGAGCAGTTCGACGGCGGTCCAGGGCGCGGCCCCGTAGCCGAGGTCGATCGCCACGGGGTCGGCGGCCCGCCGTAGTTCGGCGCCGTGCGTGGCCGCGATCCAGCGGTCCATACGGCGCAGGCGGTTGGGGTTGGTCGTCCCGCGCGTCACCGTTCCCACGGGGCGGGTGGCGGCGCGGGCTGTCATGAGTACGAGGGTAAGCGGGGCCGTGCCTCCCGCTGGCCGCACGCATTCCGGTATCGAACGGTTGAGCGATCATGGGTAATGATTCAGTAAATCCCGGTGATCGGGAAATGGAGCCGCATCCTCCACTGTTGGACCACCTTGGAGGTCCTCGCACGTCCTCCGTCAGGCATGCCCGCAGCCGAGGAGGAACGCCACGTGAGCCAGTACGTCAGCAGGCTCGGGCGTCGCTCTCCGGCCGCGCCCGCACGGCTGAGGCTGCACCGCAGGCCCCGCCGAGTGGCCATGCTCTCCGTGCACACCTCACCGCTCCACCAGCCCGGCACCGGCGACGCGGGCGGCATGAACGTCTACATCGTGGAGCTCGCGCAGCGCCTCGCCGACATCAACATCGAGGTCGAGATCTTCACCCGGGCCACCGCGGGCGGCCTCCCGCCGACGGTCCAGCTGGCGCCCGGCGTCCTCGTCCGGCACGTCGACGCGGGCCCCTACGAAGGCCTCGCCAAGGAGGACCTGCCGGCCCAGCTGTGCGCCTTCACGCACGGCGTGATGCAGGCCTGGGCCGGCCACCGCCCCGGCCACTACGACCTCGTCCACTCGCACTACTGGCTCTCCGGCCACGTCGGCTGGCTCGCCGCCCAGCGCTGGGGCGTCCCGCTGGTCCACGCCATGCACACCATGGCCAAGGTCAAGAACGCCAACCTGGCCGACGGCGACACCCCCGAGCCCGCCGCCCGTGTCATCGGCGAGACCCAGATCGTCGCCGCCGCCGACCGGCTGATCGCCAACACCGCCGAGGAGGCCGGCGAACTGGTACGGCACTACGCGGCCGACCCCGCCAAGGTCGCCGTCGTCCACCCGGGCGTGAACCTCGACCGCTTCCGCACCGCCGACGGCCGCGCCGCAGCCCGCGCCCGCCTCGGCCTCCCGCAGGACGCCCTGATCCCACTCTTCGCGGGCCGTATCCAGCCCCTCAAGGCCCCGGACGTGCTGCTGCGCGCCGTGGCCGTCCTCCTCGACGAGCACCCGGAGCTTCGCTCGCGGATCCTCGTCCCGGTCGTCGGCGGCCCCAGCGGCAGCGGCCTCACCAAGCCGGAGGGGCTGCAGAAGCTCGCCGCGCGCCTCGGCATCGCGGACGTCGTACGGTTCCGCCCGCCCGTCACCCAGGACCAGCTCGCCGACTGGTTCCGGGCCGCGTCCGTCCTCGTCATGCCCTCCTACAGCGAGTCCTTCGGCCTGGTCGCCATAGAGGCGCAGGCGGCCGGTACGCCGGTGCTCGCGGCCTCGGTCGGCGGGCTCCCGGTGGCCGTGCGCGACGGGGAGACCGGGTTCCTGGTGCGGGGCCACGAACCGGCGGCGTACGCGCGCGTGCTGGGCCGTTTCGCCGACGAACCGTCACTGTCCGCGCGTATGGGCGAGGCCGCCGCCCGGCACGCCCAGTCCTTCGGCTGGGACACCGCGGCCGCCGCCACCGCCGACGTGTACACGGCCGCGACCCACGCCCACCGGCGTCGCGTACGCTCGCACCATGGGTGATGAGCGGCAGGCGGCACAGGTCATCGAGGGCGTGCTGAAGGACGCCGAACTCGAGTGGGAGAGCCCCGCGCCCGGCAACTTCGTGGTCAAGCTCCCCGGCACCCGCAAGCTGTCGACGACGGTCTCGCTCCTCGTCGGCCGCCACTCCCTCTCGCTCAACGCCTTCGTCATCCGCCACCCCGACGAGAACGAGGCGGCCGTCCACCGCTGGCTCCTGGAGCGCAACCTCAAGCTGTACGGCGTGAGTTACGCCGTCGACCCGCTCGGCGACATCTACGTCACCGCCCGCCTCCCGCTGGCCGCCGTCACCGCCGACGAGACCGACCGCCTGCTCGGCCAGGTCCTCGAGGCCGCCGACGGCAGCTTCAACACCCTTCTGGAGCTGGGCTTCGCCTCCGCGATCCGCAAGGAGTACGCCTGGCGCGTGTCGCGGGGCGAGTCGACGCGGAACCTGGACGCGTTCACGCATCTGACCCAGCGTCCAGCCGGCGCGGCCTCCGACTGACGCACCGTCCGACCCCTTCCCTGTGCACGGGTGCTGGTGGCATGCTCACCGCCAACGCACTTCTGAACACTGTTCACATCCATGAAAAGTCACAGGGGAGGACGGGCGGACATGAGCAACGCACACCTCAGCAGACGGGCCCTGCTCGCGGGAGCCACGGCCGTCGCGCTCGGCGCGGCGACGGGCACCGCGTCGGCGGCCGAAGTCCCCTCCTTGTGGCGGGAGTTCACGCACAGCCCGTTCACCCACCCGCAGGTCCCGTACGTCGGCCGGGCGGGTTTCCGAGCCGGAGCCACCCGCTTCCCCCGTCACCGGGTCGTGGCGGACGTGACCGACTTCGGCGCCGTGGCGGACGGCAGTACCGACTCCGCCCCCGCGATCAACCGTGCCATCGCCGCCGCCGGAAGGGCCGGCGGTGGCACGGTGACCATCCCGCCCGGCACCTTCCGCATCGACGACCTGATCCGCATCGGCGACTCGAACGTCGTCCTGCGGGGCGCCGGCAGCGGCCGTACCACGCTGTACGCGACGAAGAACCTCACCGAGCTGATCGGCACCTACGGCTCCCGCTACGGCGGCGACAAGTCGTCCTGGTCCTGGGCGGGAGGCCTGATCTGGCTGGCCCCCAGCGCCCGTTGGGACTCCCTGATCACGGCCATCAAGGCGAAGGCCTGGCCCTTCGAGGGCTGGACCGGCAACAAGCGGGACGAGTGGACGACCCTCACCACCGTCGAACCGGCGCGCCAGGGCGACCGCACGATCACCGTCGCGGACGCACGGCACCTCAAGCCGGGCCACCTGGTCCTGCTCCGCCTGGCCGACGACGCCGGCCACACCCTCCTGGAGCACATGTCGGGCGGCGGCCCGGGCCCCGAGGCGTACTACTGGGACGACAAGACCAAGCTCACCTCGTACGTCCCCTACGAATGGCCCGTCCGCATCACGCGCGTCCACGGCCGCCGCGTCACCCTCGAACGCCCGCTCCCGCTCGACGTACGCCCCGAATGGGACCCCCGACTCACCACCCACGTACCGGAGTTGACCGGCTCAGGCGTCGAAGGGCTGACCCTGGAAGCGATGGAGACCCCGCAGTCCCCGCACCTTCTCGACAAGGGGTACAACGGCGTCGTCCTCCAATGCGCCTACGACTGCTGGGTGGACGACGTCACCGTCCGCCACGTCGACAACGGCTTCGGCCTGGTCGCCGCCTCCGCCTGCACCCTGCGCGGCACCCGTGTCGCCGGCCGCGGCTCGCACCACCCGTACTTCTGCCGCGAGGGCTCCCACGACAACCTGATCGAGGACTTCACCATCGAGGAGCGCACGGTCCCGGCGCCCGCGAACACCCAGCTCCACGGCATCAACGTGGAGGGCCTGTCCTCGTACAACGTCTGGTCGCGCGGCGACATGCGCATGGGCACCTTCGACAGCCACCGCGGCCTGCCCTTCGCCAACGTCCGCACCGACATCACCGTGAACAACAACGGCCGCCACGGCGGCGACGCGAGCGCGGGCCCGCTGTTCGGCGCGCGGTTCACCCACTGGAACATCCGTGTCACCAACGGCCGCGCGGGCCTGATGAGGATCGACGGGCTGGCGCCGTACTCGGCGACGGTGGGCATCAACACGGTCACCGAGTTCGACCAGATCGACGTCCCCGACTTCACCGGGGACCTGCACTCCCGACTGGAGCTGTACGGCACGACGGACGCCGTACGGCCGCGGAACCTGTACGAGGCGCAGCGCGACCTATGAGGGACGGCGGGGGTCTCAGGGGTCCGGGGGGCACGAACGGGCGTTCGCGCGCATGCTGTTAGCCTGCGGCGACCCGAATCCTTACCGGACCCTTACCGGTCCCCCACCAGCAAGAGGTTGTGCATGCGCGCAGGCAGATCCGGCTCCGCGGTCGTGCTCGCGGGAGCGCTCGCCCTCGGGGCGTTCACCGCGCCGTCCGCGGAGGCGGCGGACACCGGCATCACGGTGTCGAACCTGGTCGTGAACAAGGGCAAGCCCGTCATCGTGGGCACCGACGCGGAGGTGACGCCCGACTTCACGTACCACATGTCCTGGCCGTCCGGCCCCAAGCTGCCGGACGTGGACGCCTTCCCCTTCCTCTACCACGACACCACGGCCGTCAAGGGCGCCCAGTCCGGCGGCATTTACACGAGCTCGACCACCTGCTACGAGGACGGCACACACGCAGCCGACTGCGACGGTGAGCTGTACATCGATCCGCGCTGGCGGCTGGACTCGAACAACGACGCCACGACCTGGAAGATCGCGGTCTCCGCGCGCATCTGGGGGCCGGACGGCCAGCTCAAGAGCTCGGAGTACCTGACCGGCTTCGGTTCCGTACAGGTCAAGCGCAGGGCGCAGGTCACCGTCAACGCCGCGCCCGAGCCCGTCGCCAAGGGCCAGAAGATCACCGTGACCGGCCGGATCACCCGCGCCGACTGGGCGAAGCACGCCTACACCGGCTTCGGCGGCAAGGCGGCCAAGCTGCAGTTCCGCAAGGCGGGCACCAGCACCTACTCGACGGTCAAGATCGTGTCGGCGGACTCCGCGGGCTATCTGAAGACCACGGTCACCGCGGCCTCGGACGGCTACTGGCGCTGGACGTTCAGCGAGACCGCCACGACGGGCGGCGCGACCGCCGCGGGCGACTACGTCGACGTCAAGTGACTACTACCGGGCGCTGACCCGATAGCGCCCCGGCGTCACGCCCACCAGCTTCTTGAAGTGCCGGGTGAGATGGGCCTGGTCGAAGAACCCCGTCGCCGACGCCACCTCACCCGGCGCCCGCCCCTCCAGCAGCAGCCGGCGGGCGCGTTCGACGCGGCGGGACATCAGGTACTGGTGCGGGGCGATGCCATACGCGGTGCTGAACGCCCGTACCAGATGGGCGGGATGGACGTGCAGCAGCCGCGCGGCGTCGTCGAGCCGCAGGCCGTCCGTGACGTGCTCGTCGAGGAGTTCGCGCAGGGAACGGGCGAGCGCGGGGTCGCTGCGCGGCTCCGCGGCGGCGAGGTGCGGCCGCAGATGCCGGCGCAGCCGCTCCCCGACGAACGTCAGACGGCTCTCGGCCTCCAGCTCGTCGCCGGACTGCGCGAGCGCGCCGTGCAACTGGCCGACGCGCAGCCGCAGTACGGGATCGCGCAGGTCGGGCCCGTCGACCGCGGGACCGATCAGGTCGTCTCCCAGATGGGTCGCGTCGAGATAGAGGACGCGCTTGCGGAAGCCGTGCGGGGTGGCCGGGGAGCCGTTGTGCGCCACGTGCGGCGGCAGCAGGGAGACCGTGTCGTGCGGGGTGCCGTGCTCGTGCCGGTCCAGGTCGTACCGTACGGCCCCGTCGTCGACGATCAGCAGCGTCCAGGCCTCGTGCACATGCATCGGATAGGCGTACTCCGTGAAGTGCGCGTGGAAGACCTCCACGACACCCGGGATGCGCGGGCGCCAGGCGGAGACCTCCGGCTGCGCGGCCATGCAAAGAACGTACAAGACCGGGCCGTGGGCCGCCCGGCAGTCTCGAGGCATGAGCACGCAGACCCCGGAACCCATCCGTTTCGACACGAAGATCGCCGTCCTGCTGCGCGAGGACCTGGAGTTCTGGCAGCGCCTGAACGTCACCGCGTTCCTGGTCAGTGGCCTGGGCACACAGCTGCCCGAGGTGATCGGCGAGCCGTACGAGGACGCCGACGGCGTGCCCTGCCTGCCGATGTTCCGCCAGCCGGTACTGGTCTTCGAGGGCACGAAGGAAACGCTCACAGCGGCCCACTCACGGGCGCTGTCCCGCGCGCTGCCCCGGGCCGTCTTCACCTCCGACCTCTTCACCACGGGCAACGACCGCGACAACCGCGCGGCGGTGAAGGCCGTACCGACAGCGGAACTGGATCTGGTGGGGCTCGCGGTGTACGGCCCGCGCAACGCGGTGGACAAGGTGTTGAAGGGGGCGCGGATGCATCCGTGAAGGGCGGGGCGGGCGGTTCAGCCGCCCAGGAGCCGCGGGTACGGACACGGCTCCAGTGGGTCGTCCGGCCGGTCGGCCCATCGCCACGAGACGTGCGGCGCGGGGCAGCGCCACAGGGAGCGGCAGACCCGGAGGCCGTCCTCGTCCCGGCGGACGAGGACAAGCCCGCCGTACACCGTCTGCGCGGCACACTCCGGGCAGCCGGGACCGGCCTCCCGGACGGTCATGCCGTACGGACCTCGGGCTCGACGTCCGCAGGCGTGTCGGCCGGAATTGTTCGCTCCTCCGGAAGCCGGCGCATGAGCAGGCCGTACCCGAGAGCCGCCCCCGTGCCGACCACCGCGCACATCCCCCACAGCCACTCGGCGCCGTACCGGTCGATGACCAGGCCGGACATCAAGGGTGCGACCAGGGCGGCGAGGGACCAGGACAGCGTGTACACGCCCTGGTAGCGGCCACGCCCGTGGACGGGCGAGAGCCGGACGACGAGCCCGGTCTGTGTCGGCGCGTTGACGATCTCGGCAAGCGTCCACACGCACACCGTCAGCGCGAACACGCCGACCGACCCGGCGAAGGCGGTGAGCCCGAAGCCGTATCCGGCGAGC
Source organism: Streptomyces sp. NPDC002619 (assembly GCF_042889305.1). NCBI lineage: Bacteria > Bacillati > Actinomycetota > Actinomycetes > Kitasatosporales > Streptomycetaceae > Streptomyces > Streptomyces sp. NPDC002619. The sequence continues at coordinate 72,513 of NZ_JBIAQV010000036.1, forward strand.
AGCGACGAGACGACGAGCAGCCGACGCGGGTCCCGGTGCTCGATGAAACGGGTCACCGGGATCTGCAGGACGACGATCAGCACACCGTTGAGGGCGATCGCCGTGCCGAAGTCGGCGGGCGAGAACCCGGCGTGCCCCATGGCGATCGGCAGCCCGACCGAGCCCTGCTGGAAGACGACCGCGACGAGGAAGGACAACCCGACGACGGCCATGTAGCGCCCGTCGCGCAGCACGGTCCCGAGACTGACGTGGTCGTTCTCCCGTTTGGCGACCCGCATGGGCCGGGACTCGGGCAGTTTGGCGAAGACGACGATGGCGCAGAGGGCGGTCATCCCGGCCTCGATGAGGAACCCGGCGAGATAGCTGACCTCGGCGATGAACCCGGCGGCCATGGAGGAGACGGCGAAGCCGAGGTTGATGGCCCAGTAGTTCAGCGAGAAGGCCCGCACCCGGTCCTCGGGCTTCACGATGTCGGCCATCATCGCCTGCACGGCGGGCCGCGAGGCGTTCGAGGCCATGCCGACGAGGAACGCGACGACGGCGATGGAGACGGGATCACGCATGAACCCGAGCAGCGCCACGGACCCGGCGGTGGCCGACTGGGCGATCAGCAGCGTGGGCCGCCGGCCGAGCCGGTCGGCCATGACCCCGCCACCGAGCGACGACACGACCCCGCCGAGCCCGTGCAGCGAGGCGACGAGACCGGCGTAGGAGGCGCTGTAGCCGCGATCGAGGGTCAGATAGAGCGCCATGAACGTGGCGACGAACGCGCCGAGCCGGTTGACGAGGGTGCTGGTCCACAGCCACCAGAACTCACGAGGCAGACCGGAGACGGACTCCCGGGCGGCACGTCTCAGGGCGGCGGTCGACATGGGTCCCCCACGGATGGCATGTAAGCGGCTCAAGCAGTATCCGCAACTTACGGCGATGGGGTCGGCGGGGACCACTCAATTAACAGAAGCCGTCAACCGACGGATGAGGGACGCTTGCGGACCGTCCGCCTTCCGGGCGCTCGAGCGACGGTCCGAACGCGTGGATTACGCTCTCAGGCATGGCCGACGCACCGTACAAGCTGATCCTCCTCCGCCACGGCGAGAGCGAGTGGAACGCGAAGAACCTGTTCACCGGCTGGGTGGACGTCAACCTCAACGAGAAGGGTGAGAAGGAGGCGGTCCGCGGCGGTGAGCTGCTCAAGGACGCCGGCCTGCTGCCCGACGTGGTCCACACGTCCCTCCAGAAGCGCGCGATCCGCACGGCCCAGCTCGCGCTGGAGTCCGCCGACCGCCACTGGATCCCGGTCCACCGCAGCTGGCGCCTGAACGAGCGTCACTACGGCGCCCTCCAGGGCAAGGACAAGGCGCAGACCCTCGCGGAGTTCGGCGAGGAGCAGTTCATGCTGTGGCGCCGCTCGTACGACACGCCGCCCCCGCCGCTCGACCGGGACGCGGAGTACTCCCAGTTCTCCGACCCGCGCTACGCCACGCTCCCGCCGGAGCTGCGCCCGCAGACGGAGTGCCTGAAGGACGTCGTCGTCCGCATGCTCCCCTACTGGTTCGACGGCATCGTCCCCGACCTCCTGACCGGTCGCACGGTCCTGGTCGCGGCCCACGGCAACAGCCTCCGCGCCCTGGTCAAGCACCTGGACGGCATCTCCGACGCCGACATCGCGGGCCTGAACATCCCGACGGGCATCCCCCTGTACTACGAACTGGACGCCGACTTCAAGCCCCTCACCCCGGGCGGCCAGTACCTCGACCCGGAGGCGGCGGCAGCCGCGATCGAGGCGGTCAAGAACCAGGGCAAGAAGAAGTAACGCGACGCCAGCAAGCCCCCTACCTGCGGGTTCTCCGCGGGCAGGGGGCTTTTCGATGGCCTTGGGCCGTCTCTGGGCCGTCTGCTGCTTGACCGGGCCGTCAGGGCTTGAGGAATTCCGGCTCTGTCTGTGCCCTAACCTCTGCCTGTGCTCCCACATCGCGGAGAGCTGCGACCGCCGCCTCTGCGTCCTCCTGAAGCACGCCGTCGAGAATCATTGCGGGAACCTGCGCTGCCAGAACCTTGCTGCGCCAGAGGCTCAGTCCCGTCAGTCGACGTACGACTTGGGCGACGTCCAGCACACGGGTGCCAGGGTCGGTGAGCAGCAAGTCATGAGGCACGTCGTCGCACACCAACAAGAAGTACTCCGTCATTGCTCTCCCCGTCCCTCTTTGGCCCGGAGACTACGAGCCGCCAGCCGTCATGTCGCCTCAATTGGGCCGCCTCGAAGACAGTGGCCACCACCTTGCGCGTGCGCTCCTGGCTGGAAGGCATGAGGTGCGCGTACACGCGGAGCGTCAGGCCCGGGTCCGAGTGGCCCAGGTACTCGGCGAGGGCCTTGATGTTCTCCCCGGCGTCCAGGAGTACCGAGGCGTAGAAGTGCCGGAGCGCGTGCATGCCGTTCTCGCGGGATTCGGCGTACGGCTGTCCTTGTTTCGGGGAACGGGATCACCCCGGCGCCGGCCAGCGCCCGCTTCCACGCCTCCTCGTTGAGCGACGTGCGCCAGACATGACCCCCGCGCGGTCCGGTGAAGATCAGCCGCTTGGTCACCAGGGGCCCGTCCGCGACCTTCCACGGCAACGTGATCTCCACCGGCGGGAACTCCTTCATGTGCGCCCGGAGGGCGTCAGCGACCGGCCCGGGGAGTGGCACGTCCCGGAGCTTGCCACCCTTCTGGCTTCGGCTAGGAGGGGTAGGGCCCCGGGGGCGGCAGATGCTTGGCGGTATAGAGGCCGTCCCGGGGGTCTGTTGTTCAGCGGCTTTCAGCGGCGGTGCTGGTCGCGGAGCATCGAGCGCAGGACCATGGCGGCGATGGCCACGGAGATGGCCGTGACGGCGACGGCGGCCAGGAGCGCGGTGAGGACGACCCCGCCGACGAGGACGGCCGCGACCGCTCCCGTACTGATGGAGATCTGTGGGGCCGCACGTCGTACGGGCGCCGGATCGGCCGGGGTGTGGGTGTGCGCGGGCAGCGGCGTCGGGTTGTCGGGGTACTTGGGCAGGAACACGGCGAACCTCTCCTTACCTACTCGTCTAGTCGTGTGAGCCGTTTATGACGTCCACCCCAAAGCGCGTGCCGGAGTCGATGGCCGGGGCCATGAAAGTGCGCGAGAGCAGGAAACCGAACAGGGCGATCACGACGAGGTCGAGCACCAGGACCAGGACGCGGAGCACGGCCGGGGACTGGGCATGGTCAGCGCGATCGCACACCGAGTCGTCGTCCACGACAGCAACAGCGGACACACCGTCACCGCGGAGCTCTTCACCCGGGCCCGCGAGGGAGGCCACCCGTGCTGATGGTCAAGCCGCAGCGGGGCTACTGGTGCGAGTGCTGGACAGAAGATCTCGCCGAGGGTGAACCGCCGGAGCTGCAGGCATCTTTCGACGCCTACACGGCACCCCAAGCCGACCGATGGGTCGCAGTCGCACTCCGCACGATCTCCCCGACGCTCGACGCCGACAGCTCCGACGAAGCTTGGGCATGGCTGTACGAGGGACGCATCCAGACCCGGCGAGCCCTCACACGCGCGCAGCCCTGCACAGTCTCAGTGACCCACGCCGGCACACGCATCACCTGGACGCTCCGCCCCGTTCTCTTCATACCGCTCGCGCACCGACAGGGCATCGAACTCCCCGCCTGTGCATACGAGGCTGCCGCGTCGTTGTCGGATGATGCATGACATCTGAGCCGGGGTACTGGCCTGCAGGTGGCTAACGAGCCTATTGATCCTTTTGCGCGAGGACACCTTCACTCGATATTTCGCCTTCGGGGGTGCGAGGGTTGACGGGTGCGAGTCAGTGGCGAGGGGACCGGAGCACCTCAGCACCCGCCATCCTCGACAGCGAGCCGCTTCCCGCTTGGGAACGCGATCAACTCCAGGGCGTGCGGTGGAGCGGACGCCACGGACCGTGGCCCGGCGTCACGGTCCGTACCGGCGGTGCAGCGCTCGGGCCGCCAGCGGGCTGGTTCCCCGTGCCCGGGGCCACGGACGGTGCCGGCGGTGCAGCGCTCGGGCCGCCAGCGGGCTGGTTCCCCGTGCCCGGGGCCTGCGCGAGTCCGCTGGCCCACAGCTCGTCGACACGCGCGCGCTCGGTGGCGTTCGGGTAGCGGTTGGTGCAGGACGGGCCGGGGCCGCCGCCCGACATCAGCTCACTGCACGGCCCGCTGTAGTCGTCCGGCAGGCCCAACACGTGCCCGGTCTCGTGGGTGACGACGCGGATCGGGTCGTTCTGCTGGATCTGGGTGTAGTCGAGGAAGATCTGGCCGCTTCCGTGGCCGTTGGTGGAGGCGTGGGACCCGCGGGGGTCGTTGCCCTCGTAGTAGGAGAAGTCGGCACCGCTCGAGGCCTCCTCGAGCTTGACGTTGGACTCGGAGCTGTTCCAGATCGAGGCCGCGCTCGATATCTGCGAACGGAAGCTCGGCGCCTTGGAGGCGTCGTAGTGGAGGGTCACCGCCTGCGCGCTGGGCTGGGCGGCGCGCTTCTCGGCGACCGACTTGAGCACGGCCTCGAAGAACGCCTTGTTGTTCGCGGCCTCCTCAGCCGACCCGTCGTACCGCGCCACGGAGGTATCCGCGGAAGCGGACGGGGCGGCGGCCGGCTGGGCGCTCGCCGGCACCGCTGCGCCCAGTGCGCTGGAGGCCAGACCCAGGCCGAGAGCGAGGGCGAGGAATCTCGGGGACGTTCGGGACGACTTCATGTGGGGGGGGCTCCTACTCACTCGGTGACGCCGAGCGCCACAGTGCGCGGTCGACTCGGCGTGAACACCGGTTCCGAACTGCAGCGACGTCCTGTGGGTCGACATTCTTAGAACGGCTCGACAGGGCGCGCAATGGGTCCCGCCACTACGTCGCTTCGTAGGTCCCAGGACCTCGCCAGGGCGGTGCGCGGGCCTCCGGTCCGCACACAGCGGCAGGAGGGAAAGCTGTCGCGGCGTCAGAAGCCTTACAGCGCGGGGCAGTGGGCGTGCGGGTCGGCCGGGCGGAATTCCGACACACACCGCAGGATCCACATCCAAGTCAAGACGGACAAATACTCAGATGTACGCCATGCCGCATCTACTAAGTGCGCCGGTTGATTGGCGGAGCGCTGTGACCGACGTCACGAAATATGGGCTTCCGCTTCTTTTGCACCCCACTGACCCCGAGTCACCCCCCCCAGGGGTCACCCTCGGCGCAGGGCAGCGTCCCTCACCGCTGAGCCGCCGCCGCTCAGTCCTGATCAGGATGGAATCCGGGCCCGCCGTGCAGCCCGGCGAGCGGCGTGCGGGGAGAGGTCGGTTGGCTCCTCGCCCGCCTCCAGCAGCGTGTCCGCCGCACCCAGTGGCCTCGGGACGATGAGGGCCAGGCTGTCGTCCGCCACACGAACGAGGTGCGTGCCCGGTAGTAGGCAGTAGCCGGGCTGACGCCCGAAAGCCGCTGACCGCCGGGCTTGATGGCGGACACCGAAAGTTCCCCGGACATGGACTCAGCCGCAAGGTCCGCCGACATCACGCTCAGTAGCGCCGAAGAAGGAGCGAACCTCAGTTGATCAGAACCGGTTCTGGCACTACGGCAATGGCCGAGCGTTTGGCCAGTGAACGTGCCGACCGGATCTTCGGTGTCCTCGAGGGCGGCCTCAGCACTGGTGAAGGGGCAGCGTGATGAGCACGAAGAACGGCACCGACCAGGCCAGGACCAGTCGCGATGTCAGCTCTGAACTCGTCTGTCTGACAAAGGCGCTGAAGGCTCCGGCCCTTCGGGATGCGGCCGCCCGGCTCGCGGAGCGGGCCCGCGACGAGGGCTGGAGCCACGAGGAGTATCTGGCGGCCTGCCTGCAGCGGGAGGTCGCCGCCCGTGATTCGCATGGCGCCGAGGGCCGCGTCCGGGCGGCCCGTTTCCCCTCCCGCAAGTCGCTGGAGGACTTCGATTTCGACCACCAGCGGTCCGCGAAACGCGAGGTCATCGCTCATCTGGGGACGCTGGACTTCGTCGTCGGGAAGGAGAACGTGATCTTCCTGGGGCCGCCCGGCACCGGCAAGACCCACCTGGCCACCGGGCTCGGTATCCGGGCCTGCCAGGCCGGGCACCGGGTCGCCTTTGCGACCGCCGCCCAGTGGGTGACCCGCCTCGCCGAAGCCCACCAAGTGGGCAGGCTCAGCGACGAGTTGACCCGTCTGGGGCGGATCCCGCTGATCGTCGTGGACGAGGTCGGCTACATCCCCTTCGAACCCGAGGCCGCGAACCTGTTCTTCCAGTTCATCTCGGGCCGCTACGAACGCGCGAGCGTGATCGTGACCAGCAACAAACCCTTCGGACGCTGGGGAGAGGTCTTCGGCGATGACACCGTCGCCGCCGCGATGATCGACCGCCTCGTCCACCACGCCGAAGTCATCTCACTCAAGGGCGACAGCTACCGCATGCGCGGCCGCGACCTCGGACGGGTTCCCGCCGCCAACACTGGGGAATGACCAACATCAACAGACGCAGCGGGGGTCACTTTTGATCCGTCGGCACTGGCTCACAATTCAGGTTCTGGATCACTTTCAGTGCAGGCCTGACGGACGGTCACCGCCGCGTCGTTTCCGGCACGCGGGTCAGCGGGCGAGGAGGACACGCTTGCGCA
>NZ_JBIAQV010000037.1:0-74052 GCF_042889305.1 Streptomyces sp. NPDC002619
CAGCCCCAACGAATACGAACACCGACACCACACCGCTAAACTCACGCTCGCCGCGTGATCAATAACCGCGTGCCCACCTTCACGGGGGAAGGCCCGACCGCTAATGTCGCCCCTCGCAAGAGCTTGCTCGATGGCCGGAGGGAGGGGTGGGCTGTGCAGTTGCGTGACCTGCAGCGCATGCGGCTCCAAGCCGAAGAGCTGGCAGCCGAGGACAAGACGCGGCTGGAAGCGGCTACGCAGCGCGTGCAGGCGGCGGCGCTTGAACTGGCAGCAGCACAGGCTGAGAAGGACCTTGTTGCCGGCATGGCGAGCAGTTCCGGCGCACTGCTCGCCACCATCGACAAGCGCATCGAGCAGCGTCGTTCCGGCAATGGAACGACACAGGCCGCTGACCGCGTAGCCGCGAGGGAGGCTGGCAACGAGGGAGAGGCCGGTACACGAGTGACCGTGGCTGATGCGATCCGTGCACTCCTGAGGGCGCAGGGGGAGGCCACGACGAAAGAGATCACGAAGCACATTCGGCGTGTACGGCCGGATGTGAACGTCAAGAACACCAATCCGGAGCTGACGCGCTTGGTGAAGCGAGGGGATCTCGTGCGGCCCTGCGCCGGCGTGTATCGACTCAGCACCCGCACCTCGGACATACCTGGTAGTCGCTGAGGAACCAGTCCCGAACATGCGTGAACACCGCCGGAGTGCCATCCGGCGGCGTCACGGTGCGCATGGTTTGGGCCTCACGCGCCCCGCCACTATACCGAGCGTGTCGGCGGCGGAGCGCTCTGTGTCATCCCCACGTGTTTGAAAGAGGCCTCACGCATATGGAAAATCTGTTCTCCCATCCCGACTCGGCCAGACATCCGGGCACTTCACCCATCTCCGGCGAGCACGGAACGGCACACGACTCCGACTCCTTGCACGAGGGCCCGACGCTCCCAAGCGATCGTGCGAATGTCCAGCGGCAGGTGGCGCTCTTGTGTGCCGGTGCCGAGAGCAGCGGCGTAGACCAGCGCACGATCGCCAGCGCGGACCTCGCCCGCCAGGAATCGGTAAGTGCCGACACCGCCACCGAAACGCTGCGCTTTTGCACCTCGTTGGGATTGTTCACCGGCGCGCGCGGCAAGTTCGCCGTGACCGACGCCGGTTGGGCCATCGCGCAGCGGTGGCGGGAGGATGAGACGCAGGCGCGGCTGCTACTGCAGGCGCAGTTTCTGCCGCACCGTTGGGCGACGGCTGCGTGGGATTCGATGCGTGACGCTCCGGTGCCCGTGGAGCTCCTGGCGAAGCGCCTCCAAGGCGATCTGCCGGGCAAGCCGCGACGCGGGGTGTATCTCGTTGAGTGGCTGGTATTGGCGTTGTTGGTGCACCGTGGCCGACACGGGTTGGTGTGGCCTGCCCCGGCGCTGGCTGCAGTCGCAGGTACCGGAGGTCCGGCGTTTTCCGCACCGCGGCCGGCTCCCGAGCAGGTTCCGCTTCCGGAGCCGGCCGCCCTGTTCGGACTGACTAACAGCGAACTGCGGAAGTTGGCTGCCGACCGCTACTGCGCCGTGCTCGACAATCTGACTCAGTTCCTGGAACTGGCCCCGGCCACCTGATCCTCACTGACCCTGCAGCCGATCCACGCCGCGGAACTCTGAGGCAGGCCCGGCTGTGCGCGGTCTGAGCAGGCCATCGCACGCGTTGCGGAGTGCTGCCGTAATCCGCCGACGGCAGCTGTCACCCGTAAACCTTCGTCGAGCTGGCCTTCTTCGCCACGTATTGAAACCTGCCCTCTCACACCTGATGCGTGGGCGCCGCGCATCGGTGCGGTGTGGCCTGTACCGGTCCTCGCCAACAGCAGACCGTTCCCCCCTGGCCCGTCGCCATGCGGACACCCTGCCGCCGAACGGTGCCGGATCCGAATTCAACCTGCTCAAAAGGGAGTTGTTCGTGCTCACTTCGTCATTTACAAGACGGCGGCAGCCTGGCTCCACGCCGCTTTGCGGCGGCCAACGTCGTCTGGCGGATCCGGCCCGCATGACGGCACGGTTCGTAGACCCGTCGGGTACCGAACATGAGATGCCGTGGCTGGAGGCTTCCAGCGAGCGGCTGCTGGAGGAGTGCCTACCGGTACTGCAGTTCCCAGTTCTCAAGGGCCGCCGTGTAGCGCCGGGCTGGTGGTGGTCAGCGACCAACCAGCGTCTAGTCCACTACGGGTTCAAGGCCATGCGCACGCAGGTCATGATGCTGGACCATGACCCACAGGTCGTGGCACTGGCCTGCCGGCCGGTGGAGCTGCTGTGGCAGGGCCGGGGCGGCAAGACCGTCCGCCACGCCCCGCACCTGATGGCGCGGCTGGCGGACGGCAGCGGACTGCTGGTGGACTGCGTGGGCCGTTTCGGGGCGGGGCACCGGCTGGTGCGGCGGGCCGCGCATCTTGAGGCCGCCGCGGCTGCGGCGGGCTGGCACTACCGGCTGGTCGGTCCGCCGCCCCGGGAGGTGGAGGCCAACGTGCGCTGGCTGGCCGGCTACCGGCATCCGCGGTGTGGGCAGGACCGGTTGCCGGAGGTCGCCGCCTGTTTCCGCACGCCGCGGCCTCTGGTGGAGGGGGTGCGGCTGCTGGGCGATCCGATCGCGGTGTGGCCGCCGGTGTTCCACGCCCTGTGGGCCGGCGTGCTGAGTGTGCCGCTGGAGCGTGTGCTGCACGAGCGGGTCATCGCGGTGGCCGCGCGGGCGGGGGCAGAGCGATGAGCCGGCCGGTGCTCGCAGTCGGTGCCACCGTACGGCACGGCGGCCGGGAGTGGACCGTCGCCGGGATCGAGGGGGCCATGGCGTCCGGGGCACGGATCTGGCTGGCCGACACAGATGGCGACGGCTCCCTGGCCGTGTTCGGCCTGGCCGAGCTGCTGGCGGATCCCGGCTTCGGCCCGGCGGCCGGCCCGCGTCTGCGGGTGCCGCAGACCGGCCTGCTGTCGACCGTGCCCGAGGACCAGCAGCTGCGCGCGCTCGATGTGGAGCGGCACGTCCGCGAGGTGGAGACCGGATACCCGGTGCCGAACGGCAAGGGCACGGTGAAGCCCCAGTACGACCCCGCATCACGGACGCTGGCACAGCGCGAGCAGGCGAAGGCCGATGAACTGACCGCGCAGGGCTGGTCGGACGTGAGCCGGGCGACCGTGCGCAGGTGGCGCACGCGCTACCGAGCCGACGGGGTGTGGGGGCTGGTCGCCAAACGGCGCGGCTCGACCCGGCTGGACCGGGCCGATCCCCAGGTGGTGGAGGCGCTGCGTGCCCTGCTGCCCGAGGAGGCTTTGCGTTCCCGCTCGCGGGGGTGGAAGAAGCGGATGCGGCGGGAGACGCAGTGGTGGCTGGACGCGCAGCACGGCGAGGGGAGGGTCGAGGTGCCTGCCAAGTCCACGTTCAACAAGCTCCTCGACGCCGTGGAGGCATCTCTCGGGCTCCAGGGGACGGTGGCGCAGCGCCGCGCCCGTGCCGCGCGCCCGGCCCCGCCGTTCAAGCCGACGCTGGCGCTGCGGCCCGGTGAGATCGTGATGCTGGACAGCTCGCCGATGGATGTGCTGGTGGTCCTGGACGACGGGGTGGTGGGGCGGCTGGAGCTGACCACCGCCGTGGATGTGGCCATGCGCGGTCTGTGGGGGGTGCTGCGGCCGGTCGGGAGCAAACTGACCGATGTCGCGGTGCTGCTGGCGCAGATGATGACGCCGATGACGATGCGCCCCGGCTGGGACGCAGCACTGTCGATGGCCGCATCGGCCGTGCCGCACGAACGGCTGACCGCGGTGGACGAGCGGCTGAAAGATGCGGCGGCTCGCCCGGTGATCGTGCCCGAGACGGTCGTCGTCGACCAGGGCAAGGTGTTCGTCTCTCCCGCCACCCGGGCCGCGTGCGAGAGCCTGGGCATCTCCCTGCAGCCGGTGCCTCCGGCCAACGGGCCGGCCAAGGGGCACGTGGAGCGGTCGTACGGCTCGATCAGCACCGACTTCTGCCAGTGGCTGCCCGGCTTCACCGGCTCGAACGTGGGCGAGCGCGGCTCACGCGTCGACCAGGAGCGGCTGTGGACCGTGTCCGAGATCCAGGCGCTGTGGGAGGAGTTCCTCATCCACTGGCACCACCGCCCGCACGACGGACTGCGCCACCCGCTGATGCCGAAGAAGGCCCTCACACCCAACCAGATGTGGGCGGCGCTGCTTCCGGTTGCGGGCTATGTGCCGGTGCCGCTGTCGGCGGACGACTTCGTGGAGTTGCTGCCGGTGCGCTGGCAGCCGATCACGGACGCCGGCATCCGCTTCGACTACCGCACCTACGACGGCGCCTGCCTCAACGGCCACCGCGGGCAGGACTCCGGGGTGCGCTCCCACGACGGGCTGTGGGAGGTGCACCACAATCCCTACGACCCCGCGCGGATCTGGGTCCGGCTGCCGGAGGGGTTCCGTGAGGTGGCGTGGATCCATGCCACCTCGGTCGGCCTGCCGTTCACCCACCACATCTGGGAGCACATCTGCAAGGTGGTCGAACGCACCGGCTCACGCGAACAGCACGAGGCCGAACTGGCCCTGGCCCTGGACCGTTTCCTCAAACGGGCCGCCCGCAAGGAGAAGCTGTCCGCCGCGGAGCGGCGGGCGGTGGCGAAGTCCCGCGCCGCGGGCGCGGTGCCCGTGCCCGAGGGCGAGCTCAACGTCCTGGACGTGCCCGCGCCGTCGTTCGGGCTCGCCGGCGTCTACGCCGTGCCCGACATCGACGACGAGACCGTCCCCGACGAAAACGAGGACGGGGGCGTGGACGAGGGTGACGACGTCTTCGGCTCGCCCGACGACGCGTGGGGGGCCCGCCGGCCCGGCGGCGGTCTCGTCCTGGACGAGGCGGACCCGGAGGACGACCAGTGGCTGCCGTGACCACTGCCGCAGACGACGGCTTCTTCGACGACGAGGCTGCCCCCGGTGCGGTCACCAACTGGGTTCTGTGGCAGGCGGAAGTGTCCCGCTCGCGCGTGCCCGCGCCCCCGGTGGACGACCCGTGCTGGAGCCGCAAAGCGCTGCTGGACTACCACTCCGAGTTCGTCGTCCTCAAGACCAGGTCCATGGAACAGGCGCTGACCCAGCTCAAGTTGACGCTGCTGGTGAACAACCGGCAGCGGAGCACGGCCCGGCGCGGCCTGATCGTGTCCGGGCCTCCCGGGGCGGGAAAGTCGACCACGCTCGCCGAACTGGGCCGGTCCTTCGAGCTGAGCGAGCGGCGCCGCCTCGCGGGCCGCGAGGGCTACATGCCCGTGGCGTTCGCCTCCATCCCGCCCACCTGCACCCCCAAGAGCCTTGTCCAGGTCCTGGCCCGGTTCGCCGGTATCCCCGTCCACGACCGGATGACCGAGAACACCATCACCAACGCCGTGTGCCACGTGTTGTGCGAGCGGCGCACCCGGCTGGTGTTCCTCGACGACGTCCACCAGCTCAACACCCGCACCCGGCCCGGCGCCGACACCTCCGACCAGGTCAAGACCCTCGCGGAGCGGGTGCCCGCGACGTTCGTGCTGGCCGGTGTCGATGTGGAGCGCTCGCCGCTGCTGACCGGGCCGCGCAGCGCCCAGCTCGCCGCGCGCTGCAAGGTCCTGCGCACTCCCCCGCTGCTCAACGGCACGTCCGAGCAGAAGAAGGCGTGGCGCGCGTTGCTGCAGGGCATGGAGGGAGCGCTGCGGCTGGCCCGGCACCGCCCCGGGACGCTGGTCCGTCACGCCGACTACATCCACCTGCTCACCGGCGGTGTGATGGCCAGTCTCTCCCTCCTGGTGCGGGAGGCCGCGATCCGCTCCATCGTGGACGGCAGCTACGCGGTCACGAAGAAGCTCCTGTCGCAGGTGGTGCTCGACGCCCAGGCCACGAACGCGGCACGCGCCACGCGCCGGCAGCGCCCCACCCCCTAGCCGCCCGCCGCCCGCGAAGCCGCGCGGTGGTGCGGCTCCCGGCGCCGCACCACCGCGGCCCCGCTCCCCCCGTTCGAAGGCTCCCCGGGGACCGCCCCCGTCCCCGGCGCCCTCGTCGCCGTCTACCGCAAAGGAACCATGCCGGTGCAGTCCCCCCGCCCAGCACCCGCCCAGCGCCCGCCCGTCGAGCAGGAGCTGACCGGCTCGTGGATACGCAGGATGACCGCCGGATTCGGCCTTCCGGCCCAGGACCTGCTGCGGGCCGTCCTGGGCAGCCCGCACAGCGTGCAGGTGACGGGCACCCCGGGGACCGGCCTGGAACTGTTTCTCAACACCCCCGCGCAGGCGGCCCTGGCCCGGTTCACCGGCGTGCCCCGGGCCCGGCTCACCACCCTGCTGCCCAGCCTCGCTGCCGCGCACGACCGGCTCGTGGACGACGACATCCTGCGGGCCGCCTGGTACGCACCGTGCGAGGCATGGGTGGGGGCCTGCGCTCCGTGCACCGGGCGGGCCCGGCGGGCCGGGCAGACCGTGCTGGTGTACCCGGGAACGGCCGGGCACGTCTGCCGGCGTCACCGGCGCTGGCTCCTCGCGCATTCTGGAAGGCCGGCGAACATTCCGCTGGAGACCCTGCCCGAGGTTCTCACCGCTCACCGCCGCCATGCCGCTCTCGTGCGGGCCCGTCCGGATGCCGCAGACGTGGTGGCGCTCGCCGCGGCGGTGGTGTGGTCGTGGCAGGTACAGGGGTGGAGATCCGAGACGGTCTGGCAGGACCGTGTACGTCGGCTGGCCGCGGTCACGGGGTGCAGGCCGGCGGCCGTGGTGCCGCATGCGCTGGTGTCCTACCCGGAGACGATCGCCGTGGCCCGGCTGCTCGGCGCCGCGCGCTGGCAGCAGCGGCTGCGTGAGACCGCCGCGGCCGAAGGGGCCGCCGCCGCAACGGAATTGCTGCTCCGGGAAATCAGCCGCCAGGCCGACAGGCCGTGGCTCGCGGACTGGTTGATCGCATACACCCGCACCAGGCCCAGGACAGCCGTACGGACCGATCCGCTCGATCGGTGGCTGCACCGGCTCACCGCTGCGACCGGCACCAACAGTGACGGCTTGTGGACGGTGCACCGGACGGCGGCACGGCCCACCGAGTACAGCGACCGCGCTGGCTTCCTCACCGACCGCCGTCCCCGCACCGTCTGGGAAGAGGCCGGGGCAGCCTTCCTGACTGGCGGCTGGGAACCGGTGCCCTCAACGCGGCCCGGGCCGGTGCCGCGCCCGTGACGTCTCCCGGCCCCGTCCCCGGCTCCCCCACCCGCCGTCCCCGGCCCGGACTGCATCACGTCGGCGTCCGCGGACCGCCCCTCGTTGCACGCCCCCGCCCCGCCCGCTTCCCCCCCATAAAGGAGAGACACACCATGGCACCAATCAGCCCGGAGTACGCCAACCGGCTGCTGGCGGAACTCACTGAGGGCTGCCCCGTCCCCGCAGCGCCCGCCTCGCTGTCCCGCTACACCTTCCAGATCAGCAACCACGTCCTCATCGGGGACACCGCCGTCCGCGGCCACAAGTACAAGGGCCGGTGGCGGCTGGACGACCGGGACATCCGCAAGGCCGGCGAACGGCTCGCCTCTCTCCCGTTCGATCCGGACGACCTGGTCGACGCCCGTCTCTCGTCCTCCGAGCGCGATCGGACGTGGCGCGCGCAGATCCTGCGCTGGTTCGACGACATCTCCTACCGGGACCAGAGCGCCAACGGCTGCCGCTGTGAAGGGCAGCGGCCGTGCCACCTTACCCGGCCCAACCGCCATGGACTGGGGTGCGGAGCGACTTTCGAGCAGGTCAAGGAACGCTACGGCCGGTGGCCCATCGCGTGCACCAGCCCCCTGCCGCTGCTGACGTGGTCCGGCACCGCCTGGATGGTGCCGCGCGCCTACGCCGCCCTTCTCGACCGGGCGGACCAGATCGCCGCGGAGTGTGTCGAACAGGCCGCCCGATGCAGCCGCTGCAACGCCACCGGGGACGTCTGGAAGTGGCGCACGTCCAGCAACAGCGGCTACACCACCCTGTGCCCCGCGTGCGCCACCTCCGTCGCACGCCCCTACAAGGACCATCTGCGCGGTCGGCCGTATGCGTCGCTGCTGAAGAACTCGCAGCCGGAGGCGTTCCTGTGCCGGTTGTGTCCCGGTCCGCGGCAGGCCGTGTACTGGGACCACTGCCACACGCACGGATTCGTGCGCGGCCCGGTGTGTGCCAGCTGCAACACCTACGAAGGCGGCGGCCACAAGTTCATCCACCGGCCGGGCGCGGTCCGCCACCTCCTGCTGTGCGACGGCTGCCGCCGCGACAGGACCGTGCCGCCGCACCATCAGTCCGACATCGTGCTGCAGACGTTCGTGTTCGACCCTCACGGCCCGTGCGCACAGCAGCCCCACTCCGCGTGGGGTTCGGTGGAGGAAGACGGATCGATCCGTTTCCGGCTCCGCTGCTGGCGGTGCGCGTCTGCACCCCGGTGGGAGCAGGTCGTACCGGCCGCCCAGGTCAGGCAGCTGGTACGGGAGTTCGTCGACAAAGCCCTGGACGCCGATGCCGACGCCCCCGGCCAGGAATCCGCCTGACGGCCCGTCCCCTCATCGCCTCTGTTCCTGAACTTCTCTCCCCCCGAGTCCGCCCGTGGGCCGGGCGCCCGGCAGAACGCAGCACAGGCGCCGCCTTCTGCCGGGCATCAACGAAACGCGACACGTTATGGCTTGCACCTTTCGAACGCCACCGCTGACGGGCGAGAGAAGCCCCGGGCTCCTCTCGCCCGCTCGGTGCCTGGTCCAGGAGCGCTTGTCTGACCTGCCCAGCGTCGGCCAGCAAGACAACCCCGGCTGCTTCTTCCAGCTGCAGGGCCACGGATTTACCTGCACCACGTTCTCCCAGTACCACGACGACCGGCACGTCCCGCCGTTCGTCCAGCCGTTTCGCAGCACCGGCGTCAGGTCTGTCGGCGAACGGTCCAGGCCGGACGTCAGCGGGCAGAGGCAGCAGGGACCTGCGCCAGGTGTCGACTCGATGCGTTCCTCAGGTCGCTTCTCTTGCAGAAAGATGCTTCGTCCTCGCCGCAGGGCCCTCGTGCCGCCGCTTCTGCGACGAAGACGTCTGCCGTCCTGGCTTTTCACCGCCAGCCGTAGAACCCCTCGCCCTCCTCGGCGCTCCAGTCGTCGTGGTTGAGGGCTTCCTGCCACTTGGTGGTCACAAACGTTCCGTCCGTGAACCGGTTGGCAGGTCTGGCGGTTGCCAGATGGGTTTCGAGAAGCTCTACAACGTCCTGGTAGAGACCGTCTAGGCGGCCCTGGCCTGCCTGTTGAACTCTCTGGACTACTACGTCCAAGACACCGATGCTGGCTCTGAAGGGGCCGAAGGAGGCAACCTGGTATCCGTCGGTGATGGGCTCCTCCTGGCCCGTGTCCAGCGCAGCAAGGAAGGGTTCGTAGTAGGCCAGGGCGAATCTGTTGCGGTCCACGGGCAGGTCGATGGCTTCGAACTCGTCTTCAACCGGATCCACGGCGTGCAGCTTCAGGTGGTCCGGTATCCCCTTGTACTGAGGGAAATGAGCGGCGCAGGCGTAGGCCAGGGCGGGGGGTTCACCACCTACCGATCGGATCGTTCGCTTCTGGGCACGCATGGTCTCTTTGAGCTCGTCGTCGATGTTCCCTGAGCGTCCTTTAGCCTCGGCAACGACCCATCCACCTGTCTCTCTTTCTCCGAAGAGATCAGCACGTCGGCGGGTGTTCGCAGCGAAGCGGATTCCGTAGCGGGCGGCGTACCGGTCCACGTGCATGAGGAAGCGCACCGAGATCACCTGCTGGCTGAAGATGCCGGTCATTCCCTGTCCCAGCGTGTAGGACAGTCCCACCTTCTCCGACCGGTCGAGTTCGCGAGCAAGGTCCGAGCGTGTGAGGCGGCCTGTGGGCGCGCGACGGATGTACGCCGGGATCAAGGCAACACGGTGGAGCCACTCGTAGACGGATGTCCAGCCGAAGGCTGCCTGGTCTTGTGGTGCTCTGCCTGTGACGAACAGAGCATGAGCCAGTGCTTCGACGGTAAAGACCATACGACCGGTCTTGTGGAAGCTGTCAGGGAAGTCCTCTGCTGTGTACCAGACTTCGAATTCGTCAGGCTGCACCACCCTCAGTACCCCCTGGTTATCTCGCGCCTGCGGCAGACTAGCGCCGGTTGCGGAGGGAGCACGTCGGCCAGTACCAGGAGGCGGTCTTGCGGGTGACACCTGTTCAGGGGGAAACGACGTGGTCTTTTCTGCACCGGGTGGCGGCCGCCTACCGGCTGCCGGTGACCGACCTGATGACATGGTGGCGGTGGGTGAACCCCGTGCCCCGAAGACGTGGTGTGCGTCCCGACGGCGAGGTGTTCCTCGACGAGGTGGCGCAGGGGCAACTGGCCGGATGGTGTCGCGTGTCAGCAGGGCATCTGGCGCGGGCGTTGCCGTCCTGGGCCGCCGGGCCTGCGGTGTTGGCCGACAGTGGTGGGGATGGGCAGGGGTGGGCGAGGTGGCGGGCGGGGGCTTCGGAGTGGGGGCCGGTGGTGTTCGGCTGCCGGCTGTGCGCGGCCCGGCGGGGCAGCGGTGGAGGGCGGGTGTGGGCGTACCGGCGGCGGTGGCGGCGGTTGTGTGTGCGGCATGGCCGGTGGCTGCTGGATGTGGGTGAGGGGCATCCGGTGGAGTTTGTTGATGCCGGGGATCTGGTGGCGGAGTTGGTCCGGGCGCTGCGTGTTTGGGGCCGGGTGGCACGGGCTGGAGTAGCGGCTGGCGCGGTGCCCCGTGATGTGTTCGAGCTGGCCCGTGCCGTGGTGTGCGGGTGGTGGGAGCAGGAGGAGTTCTGGGAGCGGGAGGCGGCGTGGGGGTCGCGTCTGGAGCAGGTGGTGGCAGCTACGCGCCGGTGGTGTCCGGATCCGGCAGGCTGGGGCGTGCAGCAGTGGCGGCTGCTGGTGCGGGACGTGGTGGTGTTCCCGGAGATCGTCGCGGTGGCGAGGGTGCTGGTGGACCCGCGGATGCAGCAGTTGGCCGCCGGGAACGGTTCGGGTGGTCTGGTGCGTGGCCGAGGTAGCGGTGAACAGTTTTCTGCCGCGTTGGGCGAGCGTCTGGGACGGGTGTGGCTGGTCGAGTTGGAGGCGGATGGCCAAGGAGGGCCGTTGGCGTCCTGGGCGCAGGCGGTGGTCCGTGACCAGCCCCGTCCGGCGGGGACATTGCCGCGACAGGGGCGGTCTGGTGTGTGGTGGGTACCCATCGCGCACCGGCCGGTGGAGGTGGGAGTGGGTCTGCGCCTGCTGGCAGACCCAGTAGGCGCAGATCTTGGTGCGGGCGAGAGTTTAGGTACGGCAGAGCGTGGCGGGCCGGCGGGTCAGAGAGGGTGGCAGGCGGAGTTGGCGGTGCCGCGGCGTGCCGGGCACGGCCGGGGTCTGGAGCAGTGGCATGTGAAGTTGTTCGCCGAAGGCCTTGAGCAGGCCCGTCTTCATGTGGAGCGGTTCGGGCATCTAGCCGTCGCGCACACCAGTGGCCGGGTGCAGGAGGGGTTCGATCTGGGGCGATGGCTGGCCAACCGGCGTGCCGAGGCCGCATCACTGACCGCGGAGCAGGCGGAGCAGCTTCTAGAGCTGGATGCATGGTGGAACCCACCGTGGCCTGTCGACTGGCAGCGTGCCTGGTATCGCGCCCGCGGCCACGTGCACGAGCAGGGGCTGGTGCACGGCGGTGACAACCTGGCCGGGCTGCCGCGCTGGCTTCAGCGGTGGCTGCGCCACCAGATCGCCTGCTACGGGCAGTTGCACGATGGCCAGCGGATGCTGCTGGCTGAGCTCGGGCTGTCTACGGGCGAGGTCGAGCTGTTCCACATGTGGTCCGGGCGGCGGCGTCCGGTCGCCGATGGCCTGGCTGTCGCGCATGCCTACTCTGTTCGTCACGGCCACCTCGCCGTGTCTCAGCCCACCATCGTGGACAGTTTCGCGCTGGGGACCTGGCTCAGAAATCAACGCCAGCGGCAGCGCAGCCTCGGCCGGCCCACTCGGCTGGGACACCGTCTGACGGACCTCGATGCATGGTGGAACCCGCCCTGGCCAGTGGCCTGGCAACGCATGTGGTGGGCCTGCCGCTACCACCTGACCGGGCTCCCGGACGGTGTTGAGTGGTGGCCAGGCGCCCCGAACGACGAGCATGCCGCCGCCTGGCTGCGTGAGCAGAGTGCGCGACGGACACTGTTGTTGTCAGAGCAGCGGCGTCTGGTCGATGAGCTGCTGTCGCCGACCGGTGGGGTGCCGATGTGGCAGCCGCGGATCAGCGATGTCGCCTGGCAGTCCCTGTCTGGGCTGCTGCCCACCCGTCCCCACACCGGTGGCCGCCCCCGCAGCGAACGGCAGATCCTGGAAGCCATCGTCCACATCGCCTGCACCACGCAGGCGTGGACGCGTCTTCCCCCGGCTCTGGGCCCCTTCTTGACCTGCCGGCGCCGCTTTCTTCTCTGGCGCGACGACGGCACCCTCAAGCGAATCTGCCGCGCTGTCCTGCCTGAACAGGACGCCATCTGGCAGCAACGGCTTGCCGCCTACATCGATTTGTCTGCATGAAGAGAACCGTAACCGCGTGCACCAAGGACGTGGTGTGCGTCCGATGGCGAGGACAGCGGGTGGCGCGCACGCGAGCCTCGGCTGTCAGTCGGCGGCCGGGGTGAGAGGTCTGCCGGGGCGGAACGAGACGATGTGCGACAACCGTCGTGCGGCATGGCCCGCCCGCAAGGTCATGATCATCGGCAGTGTGGTCCGGTCCTCCGGCCAAAGTACAGCCCTGTCTGCGGCGCACGGAGACTGAAGAGCACACGCAGGTTTTTCCAACCGGGTTGCCGACCACCGGACGTCGGCAGTTTTTCTTCGTCAGATAGTCGGCACGTGGCCGGCCTGGTGCGGATTGACACGTGCCGAGATTCCCTTTCTCCTTGCGCACCGCACTGACCATGAAACCGGCGACTGCGGCATCGGGGTCGTTGGCTGCGAGACGGAGGGACCGTCGCATCAAAAATCGGCCGCCTTTTCGAGATTTCGCGCGCATGTCTCATGTGAAGCGACGTGGTGTCAGTGGGCGCTGCCATGCTGATCGCTCGCGGCCGGAGCCAGGCCCGAGGGCTGAAATGACTCGCAGTGCGGGTGGAAGGGACGTGCGGCGTGGCCTTGAGGGCGACGGCTGAACAGGAGGCGGCCCGGGAGGCGTTCGCCGCGGGCCAGAACTTGGCCTTGGTGGCTGGCGCCGGTACGGGAAAGACGTCAACGCTGGTGATGATGGGCTCGGTGACGCGGCGGCGGGGCCTGTACGTGGCCTTCAACAAACCGATCGCTGACGAGGCCAAGGGCCGGTTCGGACCGAACGTGGAATGCCGTACGTCGCATTCGCTGGCGCACCGCGCGGTAGGCCGCCAGTTTCAGGATCGGCTCGACGCCTCTCGCCATATGCCGCTCAAGCGTACGGCGCAGTTGCTGGGGCTGGACCGGGACCTGGCGGTGGGCAAGCGGCGGCTGAGGGCGACGACGCTGGCGCGGCTCGTGATGGAGATGGTCCGGCGCTTTTGCTACAGCACGGACGAGCAGGTGGCTGCCCGGCACTTGGGGCCGGTGAACGGGCTGGATGATCAGGGTGCGCAGTATCTGGCGGAGGTGCTGCTGAAGCGGGCGCGGTGGGCGTGGGAGGACATCTGCTCGCCCACAGGAAAGCTGCCGTTCCAGCACGACCACTACCTGAAGATGTGGGCGCTGACACGGCCGAGGCTGTCGACAGACTTTATTCTGCTGGACGAGGCGCAGGACACCAACCCGGTCCTGGAGGAGATCTTTCTGGCGCAGAACGCGCAGCGGGTGTGTGTCGGGGATCCGGCGCAGCAGATCTATGAGTGGCGGCATGCCAAGGACATCATGAGCAGTTTTCCGGGACAGCGGCTGGAGTTGACGCAGTCGTTCCGGTTCGGCCCGGCGATCGCGGAGGTGGCGAATCGGTGGCTGCGGGCTGCCTCGTCGACGATGCAGCTGACCGGACACGCCGGCGAGGCCTCGGGGCTCGGACGGGTGGAGGTCCCCGATGCGGTGTTGTGCCGGGGGAACGCGGACGCGCTCGCGCAGGTGCTGCGCTTTATCGAGGAGGGGGTGCCGGTTGCGCTGGCCG
This sequence comes from Streptomyces sp. NPDC002619, assembly GCF_042889305.1. Classification (NCBI taxonomy): domain Bacteria; kingdom Bacillati; phylum Actinomycetota; class Actinomycetes; order Kitasatosporales; family Streptomycetaceae; genus Streptomyces; species Streptomyces sp. NPDC002619. The sequence continues at coordinate 14,103 of NZ_JBIAQV010000037.1, forward strand.
GGGGCGGCAAGCCTCTGCTGAAGATCGCTGAGGCGGCGATCGATCTGCAGGCAGGCCGGCGGACCTCACATCATGAGCTGTTCTTGTTCTCGTCCTGGGGCGAGGTGCAGGAGTACGCCGAACAGGACTCTGCGGCGGCGGAGTTGAAGGCGATCGTTGAGCTGGTCGATACCTACGGGCCGCAGCAGATCATCGCGGCCGTTAAGCGGATGGTCGACGAGGACCAGGCGCGGGTGGTGGTGTCCACGGTGCACAAGGCCAAGGGCCGCGAGTGGCGGCGGGTGCGGATCGGGGACGGATTCGCACCGTCGGCGGACGAGCCCCGGGCCCGGGGCGTGCATCCGGCCGAGGCACGGCTGATCTACGTGGCGGTGACGCGGGCACGCGAGGTGCTGGACACCACGGGGATCCAGTGGGCCGAGGCCCAGATCCGGCAGGCCTCGCGCGGGCCCGTGACGAAGACGGCGGACGGTGTGCCGTTGGCTGCGCTGCCGTTGACGGCACAGCTGGAGTACCCGTACTCGCCGATGTCGGTGTTCCTGGCCCGGCATCTGCCGCATACGGAGCGGGTGGTCGGCTCGTACCTGCAACGCTCCCGGGGGCTTCCGCCTGCGGTACAGCCGATGGACGAGCGGCGCCCCGACTATGCCGCTCTGGGGCGCACCATCGACTACCGCCTCCGGCTTGCCCTCGGCTGCGGCCCGGGAGGCGCGGTGGCGGCCGGCGTGCAGCTTCTTGGCAGTACCGTCCCGCTTGACGGTGCTCCCGCACCCGAGGTGCGGATGGCTCTGCACACGGCCGGTATCCGGCTGCTCGCCCGGCTCCACGCCCACCTGGAAGGTGCACCCCGGCTGGATGAGCAGGAACTGACCCGGCTGTGTCACGTGGCCGGGTTCTATGAGGCCGTCTATCGCAACGGCGTCTTCTCCCGGCGCCGCAACCTGCTCGCCCACGCCAACGCGCGCACCACCCTGGCCCAGCTGACCGCGGCGGTCCCGGTGTATGTACTGGATGACATCGCCGAGCAGATGGCGCTCGCCGAGCAGCCTTTCACGCCGTTGAGGCAGCTGCCGGACGAACAGCGGGTGTGCGGACCGGTGTTCACCGGCAGCAGTGACCTCGGCGGGGCCGACGCGGACTTCATCGTGGGAGGACTGCTGATCGACTGCAAGGCCACCACCCGCCCCCACACGATCCAACGCTCCGCGGTACAACAGCTCACCGGATACCTGCTGCTCGACTACGACAACGCGTACGCCATCGACCGGGTTGGCCTCTACCTTTCCCGCCACGGCTCCCTGATCACGTGGAGCGTCCCAGACTTCCTCAACGCTCTGGACGCTCGCGTTCCTCTGCCCCAGCTGCGCGCGCTGCTACGCGTTCACCTTCGCCAAGTGCAGCGCTCGGCATCGTCGAAGAAAGCCTGACTGGACCGGAGGCCAGATGTCGGCGGTGATCGGAGTTCCCGGGGCGGGGAAGCGACCGTGGAGGTGGCAGAGGATCTGGACGACGATCTGTTGCCGGCGATGATCTGGCTGACGTGCGGTGTCGTGGCCATCGCCGGAGCAGGCAGTACAGGCTGGCTAGAGCAGTCCGACTTCGATGTGTCCTGAAAGAGCGGGTGAGGAGAGGACCGTGCACGCGCAAGAACCGATGCTGGATCCGCCTGTGGTGCAGATTCCGCGTCTCCTGAGGGCGGTCGGCCCGGGCTGGCACGCTGTGCTGTATCGCTTGCATGACCAGCTAGTCGCCCTCTGTCCCGGCTACCGGGCCATCGGGGTGAAGGAGAAGTTCGGGGGCCTGCGAGTACAGGTCGATCTCGGTGAGCGAGCTGTCCGCGAGGCGGCCGCGCCGCTCATCAGGACCGCCGAGGCGGATGCTGCCGTACTCTGCGAGTTCTGTGCAGGCCCGGGGCGGGCGCGGCCGCGCAATGACGTACCAGCGGGGTGGATCAAGACGGTGTGCGACGGCTGTCACCGCGCCTGGTCCGCCCGCGAGATCATGATCGTCCATGGTGCGGTCCGGTACTCCGGGCGAGGCCCGCACAGCCCTGCAGCGCCCCGCGAAGGCTGACACCGCCGGGACAAGTCCTCAGGCTGGGGCCCTACCCGGCGGCCTGCACGCAGGAACGGCCCTGGCCGCCTGAGGGCGATGCCCTCCCACATGCGGGCCCTGTCTGACCGTGGAGGCACGGGAGTTGCCGCTTCCCCGTCTGTCCGGCCACGAGAGGCAGGCCGGTCCCGTTCCAGGGGGCGCAGGCAGTCTTGCGGCTGACACCCACCCTCCACCAACGCCGAAGAGCCCAGTCCACAGCGAGTCCGCTCCCTGGCGACGTGGCGCGCGGATTGCCGACGGGACATCCGGCTTCCCGCACCACACCGGCCAGCTCGCCCGAATCACGCTGGCCGGTTCCCGAACCCCGTCGGCGTCAGCAGCGTTTCGCGCGGGCGGAGTCGACCCGCGCGAAATCCTCAGGCCCTTCGTCCATGAGCATTCCCTGTGGATCCACCAGCGGCGCCACCACCGGGTGAAGGTCGTCTCCGGCAGGATCGTCCTCGCCGTCATGCCACCGAGCAACCACACGCCCCGCACCCGCCACCAGATCAGCGAGTTGGAGGGAGGGGTGGTCCACCGAGCGGCCACGCACCAGATCCTGGAGGTGGTTTCCCTTGATGAGACCGTGGACCAGACCCACGGCAGTGGCCCCGCGCTCAAGGACCTCAAGCTTGTCGTCGGTCAGCAGCCGCTGATCGTCCGCGAGGACCTGGAGCTTGCCGCCGTAGCGTATCGACGCGTGGAGGATGACCGTGGGCACGGCGGTGACGAGGGGATCCATCGTGTCATCCAGAAGGCCGTGCTCTCCGGTCGGCATGGCCTCGGCCGGACGCTCACGGGCGAACTCCTCGGCCTCTGGGCGGGTCTTGCGCAGCATGTCCAGGACCTCTGCTGCTTTCTTCGCCTGGGGCGCCTTGCGGCGGCGGGCGTAGGCGTGGGACTCCCGGATGACGGCGTAGAGGTCGTCGACCGTGACCTGGGCGCCCTTGCGGTTCTTCTTGGAAAAGAAGCCCACGGCGGCAGCGATGAGCCGGTCGAAGCCGTCACGACCCAGGGCCCGGGGCCCTTCGGTGGCCAGGTCCAGGGCGAACTGCCGGCCCACGCCGTTGCTGACGATGTCGTAGCCCAGGGCGTTGAACCGCTCCTCCAGCAGGAGGTCTACGAGCTTGGCCGCGACGAAGTAGTGCTTGTCGATCGCGTACACCGAAGCACGGTCGTACAAGGGCCCGCCCGGCCCCAGCAGTTCGCTCAGGAGCCGGCGGCGCTGGCCGGCTCCTCCGCCGGTGAACATTTTTTGGAACTTCACCTCTGGCGCGGACTTCTGGATCCCTGCCTCGCGTCGCAGCGTGTCCACGATCGCGGCGGCTTCGGCGTCGTCGATGGCCACTGAGCCCAGGATCATGTAGCGGTCGCCGCCGTGGAGTTGATCGCCGTGGTAGCCGGACTCGTCGATGGCCATCCAGCGGTGTTCGCCGGCTGTGTCGTCGGTGGGTTCCTGGCGGTTGCGGCGGCTGAAGTTCGGCCCGAGCAGGCCCGTGCCCGCGTTGCGCGTGTGGTTGCGTTCACTCACAGGGGACATCGTCGGCGGATCGGACATCGTCGACAACCCGCTTTCGCAGGCGTCCGCCCCGGTGGGGCCTGCGGGATGGTGCGGTTGGTTCACCGGCCGGCGTTGGATGGCCAGGCTGTCGGGAGGGCGTGCTCTTCGCCGCTTCCAGTCCAGCGGCCCGTGATGAGCCAGAGTTCGTAGTGCAGGAGCCAGGCCGAGGTCCACGGCAGGATGGTCTGGGAGAGGAACATGTGATCGTTCCACTCCCCGGGCAGGTACAGGCACAGGTCGCCACTGGCGTAGACGTGCGGAAGGTGTGTGGCGTCCGGGTGCAGTGCCAGAGGCGGGTCGATGACGCTCACACGGGGGTTGCCTCGGTGGCGGTAAGCGATCCTGACCGTGTAGCGCCTGCTGACGGGGGTGGGCTGCAGAGTGAGGATGCAGACGAGTTCGCCGCTGCGCAACGTCGCTTCGACTGTGGGGACGGCCGCTTTGACGGCGGCCATCTGCCGGGCGAGGTTAATCGCGCGCGTCGGTGTGCTGGCCATGGAAGGTCTGGGGGCGCCTGCGCGGGCCGACGGTGGTGGTGGAGAGCAGTCCCGTGGTGCTCATCCGCTGCTGGGCCGCCGTGTTCTTCATGCGGTTCGCGTAGCGGGTGAACGAGTGTTGCAGGGGGCCGGGGTCGAAGGATTTGGTGAGGTAGGAGTAGACGGTATCCAGGCCCTCGGAGTGCATCCGGGACAGATTGTCCATGGTCGCCGTGAGCTCGTCGAACCACGTGGTGAAGGCCTGGCGCCGCTCAGGGTATTCGTTCCACTTGTCGGTGAAGTTCTCCTCCTTGTGGGCGGGGTTGGCGACCCTCCACTGGCCGTTGCGCCGTTCGATGAAGCCGGGGATGGCGGCGAGCACGTTGCGCAGGGCGGTAAACAGGTCGTCCTCCCCGCGGTAGGCGCGACCGGCGAGGGTGGTGAGGAGGATGGATGGCGGACGGTTGTCGGTGTCGTCGGCGAAGTAGGTCATGCAGTGCCACTTCAGTACCTGCACGAGGCGCTGGAGAGTGCTGCGGATGTGCCAGACGGGCACGTCAGCGATACTGGCGCGCTTCTCAAGAAGGGCGTGAGAGAGTTCGGAGCGGGCGCTGAACCAGTGTGCGTAGCCGATCGGGTTGCCGTGCTGCCACACGTGCAGGTTCTTGTCCGTCAAGAGGATGCCGGTGGGCTGGTGTTCGTCGTCCGGGATGGCCGGCAGGACGTCGAGGTGGAAGCCGGTGTATCCCAGGGTCCAGCACCGGCGGCGGGATTCCAGGCTGACGGGGCCGTCACCGTGGCCCTGGTTCTGCTTCCAGCGCCGGTACGCGATGAGCTGGTCGCCCACTCGCTGCTTGAGATCGTCCTGAGTGGTGCTCGTCTTGTGCAGCGGGATGCGGCAGACGAGATCGATGTCGTACTCGCCGGTAGGGGTTTGGGGGCGGACGACGGTACCGAGGAGGAAGGACCCCTGCGAGTAGATCTCGTAGTCCGGGCTCGCGTGCAGGCCGAGCCAGGTGCCGACGTCCTTGTAACGGCGAACAGCGGTGTCGTAGAGGTCCGGGGAGATATCGAGGGTTTCCACCGCGCCGTCGAGCAGCATGGACAGCATCTGTTCCAGGGAGTCGGTGTCGGCCTCCCGCATCGGGTGGAGCGTGTTCACGTCATTCCTCACGGGTGGGGTGGCAGGGCGTGTATGCGGGGGCGCGGTGGTCGCAGAAGGCGCGGTGGACGGCCGGCGAGACGTCGCGGCTGACGTGGCCTGCCAGTCCGGAGAGGGTCTGGGTGTCGACGTTGTCGAGCGCGACGGCTCCGGTGGGGACGGTCGGGTTGAGGCGCAGGACGTTGTCCTTGCCTATGAAGTGGCGCACCTGTTTGGCGGCGCTTTCGCTCTGGGCCCGCATAAGGACTTCGACGGCGTCGCCGGCCCAGGGCAGCAGCCCGCCGCGGTCGAGGCGGCGGTGGCGGCTTCGGACGTCGGTGGTGGTGCCGAGACTGAAGACCTTGATGGCTTCGAGGGGGACGGACAGCGGTCCGACCGCCTCGGTGAGCGCGACCATGGTGGGGTTGTTCGCCCACACGCCGCCGTCGACGAGGCGGGCTCCGTCCAGGGGCATGCCGGGCAGGTAGGTGGGTGCGGCGGAGGTGGCGAGCGCGACATTGACGGCCTTTTCCCGCCAGTCCCGCTTGAGGGTGGGCAGGTGCGGGGTCCGGAAGAGGTAGACGTCGTCGGCGGCGATGTTGTAGGAGGTGATCACCAGGCGTTTGGTGCTCTCTCCGAAGGTCCGTTCGCCGAAGACGTCGGTGAGCGCCGCCCGCAGGGGCTCGGTGCTGTACTTCGCACGCACAAGGTGGCGCAGGCCGCGCAGCCTGGAGCGGTCACGGAAGATCCGCGGGCCGTGCTCGGTGTAGAAGGTGAGGATCTGGCGGGGTGTCAGGCCCAGGCCAAGGCTGAGCGCGATGATGCCGCCGGTCGAGGTGCCGGCGATCAGGTCGAAGTGGTCGGCGATGCGGATGTCGAGGTCTTCCTCGAGTCGGGCGAGGACCGCCGCGGAGAACATGCCGCGGAAGCCGCCGCCGTCCAGGGCCAGGATCTGGAAACGCTCGGTCAGTGCAACCGCCCCCGTCACGCGGATCGTTGAAGGGCCGCTGCCGGTGCAAGCGGATCTTCCCTGTCGGGACTACTTAATATCACGGCATGGATTTCCGCGCGTGTTTCCGCGCGCGGGTCGTAGAGTCGTGCCGGACCGCGCCGTCCCCGGAGCGTGCGGGGCCTGCGCGATCCGCCAAGATGTGGAGACCAAGATCGGGCAGGGCAGGCAAGGGGAGATATGAGCACGCAGGTGTTCGAGAGGGCACGGCTGCGGACCGCCCGTGAACTGGCCGGGCTGAGCCAGACTCGGCTCGCTCGCGAGGCCGGGCTCACGCCGGCCGCCATCAGCCAGTTCGAGAGCGGGGCCGCGCACCCCAGCCCGGAGACGGCAGGCGTGCTGGCCCGGGTCCTCGCGGTGCCGCCGGCGTTCTTCGACGAGGCGATGACCGACAGCCACGACGGTTTCTTCCGCTCGCTGCGACGGACCTCGGTGACCGACCGCCGCCGCGCCCGGGCGATCGCCCACGTCGCCCACGATCTCGCCGTCCACGCGTCTGCGGTGGGCCGCTTCCGCGTCGCGGACATGCCACGCCTCCCGGTGAGCAGCCTGCAGGCGCAGCGGGCGGAGATCGAAGGGGCGGCGGCCCGGGTGCGGTCGCTGTGGGGGCTTCCTCCGGGGCCGGTATCGAACGTCGTGGAACTGCTGGAGGGACACGGGGTCGCCGTGACCCGTCTGCCTCTCGACAACCGCGATGTGGATGCCTTCTCGCTGCCGTTTCCCGACCACCCTGTCGTCGTTCTGGGCAGTGACAAGAGCGACCGCGCTCGCGCCCGGTTCGATGGCGCGCACGAACTCGCCCACCTCGTCCTGCACGGCGAGCAGATCTGGGGTGTCAAAGAGGTCGAGACGCAGGCCCACCAGTTCGCGGCGGCCTTCCTCATGCCCGCCGACGACATCCACGACCAGTTGCCGACCACGGTGGACTGGCCGGCCCTGTTCCATCTCAAACGGCACTGGCAGGTCTCGCTCGCCGCCCTGCTCATGCGGGCGCGGACGCTCGGACGCATGAGCGAGAACGTCTATCTCACCGCCATCAAAGCGGCCTCCGCCCGCGGGTGGCGCCGCGTCGAGCCGGTCCCTCTCGGCCGGCCGGAGCAGCCCACGCGGCTCCTGACCTACCTCGCCTCCGCCGACAGCGCCCCCGCCCGCTCCGTCCTGCCGCCCTGGATCGTGGAGAGCCTCCAGACCGCGTCGGCGGTATGACCCGCACTCCCCCGCTTCCGGCGAACGCGAGGACTCGGCAGGCGGCCGCACCGAGCCTTCCGGGGCCCGCCCGGCCCCGGATTTGCCGCGTTCCGAAGCCGTACGGGCAGCCCCGGGTCCTTGTCCTACGCGCCCGCCCCACCCGTGCGGTACGGCTCCCCGATGCGTTCCTTGTACCTGCGGACCTCAGTGATCAATTCGCCTCCCGCCTCGATCAGTTCACGCGCCCGGTCGCTTACCGTACGCAGGCGCAGGACGTGCTCCACGACCTGCGTGTCGTCCAGCGAGTCGAGCCATGCCCGGACCGTTTCCGCCTCGGGCCGTTCCGGGAAGAAAGCAAGGAATTCGACGAGACCGGCACGGCCGGTGGCGGCCGCGATCCTGTCCCTGGCCCGTACGACCGCAGGTGCGCGGCCCGCCGTCGCCAAGGCGGCGCGCATGTCCCGGTGTCCGACGGTGATGTCGAGGTGCGGTGGCAGCGGGCTCACCTCGTGACGGTCGGTGACCAGAACGGGGATGGCCACGGTGCGCACCCACTCCTCGAGAAGCTCCAGCTCGTTGGCGGCGATAGCCCACATACCGCTGTCGGGCCGCTGCACGGACACGGTCGGCCACACAGAGAAGGGGATGCGGGCGCCGCGCGGGGCGCTGGCGAGGACGTCGCCTTCCCGCAAGGGCAGTCCATCACCCGGCTGGGGCCCGCGTTTAAGGGGAAGGGCGACGGTCAGATCGCTGCGCGGATCATCTGGTTGCACGGCGCCGAGCCGGGTCGCCGCGACAGCGGGAGCGCGGTGCTTGGCTACATTGGTGTAGACGGCGAGGAGCCGCAGCGGATGCTCGTCGGGGTTGCGGCGCTGGAACGGCTGCAGCCGCTCGATGCGCTGCGCGAGCGGCGTGCCAGCATTCAGCGGCGCAAGCTGCCGTCGCCTGCGATTGCCGAACCACTGGGCGAGGGCGGCGGCGTCACACGTGGCCGGCATCTCCACGCCCTTCGCCTCCTCTTCCGTCAGCAGCCGCCCAAGAGCGGCCTCAACCTCCGCATACAGGGTGTGTTCCAGCGCGGCCCGCAACTCTGGGTGAGGGCGTCGGCCACGAGCCGGGGTATCGCCTGCGGGAGCGGGGCGACCTCCCGGACCACGACGTCCACACGGTCACCCTTGCTCACTTCGGCGAACGTGATCGTCCCGTGCTCGGTGTAATCGTGCGTCAGCCGCAGCAACCGCTCGATCGTGTGATCGACATGGGCCAGCGTCTCCACCACATGGAGTTGGTGGTCGGGCAGCCAGGAACAGTCCGCGTCGCGCAAGCTCATGCAGCGACCCTAGCGACATGAGATCAGGTCCTGGTGATCTCTACCCGGCGGTGTGCCCGCGCGCGGGGAATGGGCGGGGGAGGCGGGTAAGCGGGTTCGGCAGTCACAGTAGGCCGACCGTGGTCAGAGCTGATGCTGTGTCTGCGGGTTGGGGATGAACGTGTCCGTGTTCGAGGCTCTTGAGGAGCACCCTGTCTTTGGGGACGAGATCGGCGTGGAAGGTCGACCATGTGCGGCACACGCAGCAGACCAGGCCGGTCAAAAACGGGCGTAGTAGGTGCAGATCATGCATGGAGTCCCAGAGATACAGGCTGCCGATTTCTAGGTCGTTCCTGGGCAGGGCGGCCGTCTTGGTCGGCACGACGGGATGATCTCCCATCAGTTCGCGATAGTGCACCTGAGCTGTTTGGGCAAGGCTGTCCCACTGGATCGCGGTGACATGCACGAGAGGCAAGTCGGCAAGGAATCGGGACCGTTCGATGAGCAAGGTCAGATCGGCGAAGGCTTCCGTCACCGCGGGCGGGAGATCGATGGGGTCAAGACGACGAAGATGGGCGTCGTCGTTGCGGCGTTCACTCAGCCGTTGGCGTGCATCTGCGGTGTCCTCGCCTGCAAGCAGGGAACGGATGCCGTGGATGGGGTGCTGATGCGGCAGCGCGCGCAGTTTGCGGCTGCCGGCTGCTTCCTCTAGGACGGCCACCCAGTCGCCGAAGCCGGGGCCGCTGCGCCCGCTGAGGAGCTTTTCCTTGATCGCCGTGGTGGAGCCCAGAGGGATACCGGCTTCCCAGGCGAGTGCCAGCGCGAGCAACGCGCTGTAGCAGAGCAGGATTTCTGCCGCCTCCAGGACTGCGCTGTAGGCCGCCTGTTGATCGCCGGCGCTGATGCGGGCTTCGCTCTCACGCCAGCGGTAGGCAACGGGATAGGGGAAGCGTGTACGCACGGTGTGTCCGAGGTCGTCGAGGAGCGTCGCGGCTTCCACGCGCAGGCGCAGTCCACGGCCCTGGGCGACGATTCTGTCCCGAGCCTGCATCGCTGTCTTGCTGGTGAATGCGGACTCGAGAAGTGTCTCCGCGTCATTGCGCCAGATCTCCAGTCGGTGACGGGCGGCGTCGAGATCGTCAAGTGCCGCGGTCAGGACGTCGTCCGGCTGGGGCACAGGAAGCTCCAGCATTCGCTTCATCGTGATGTGCACGGAGGACCTGCCGACCAGTCTGTCGGCCAGCGGCGTGCGCAGGAACTGGGCGACCAGGCGAATCTGCTGTGGCGTGGTGGTGGCGCGAGGTCTGAGAGCGATCGTCGTGTGAGCGGGCGCGGCGGGGAGATCCTGCTCGGTAACCTCGGCGACGATCAGACCGGGCAGGTCGTTCCGTCCATGTATCTCGCGGACGATGAGATCGCCTGATTGCAGGAGGCACCTGGGCGGGGCTTTCACCCAGTAGCTTTCGTCCGTGGGCAGTGCGATGGAACCGCCACGCAAGACGTCCCGGCCTCCCAGGAGCCGGACGGCACCAGGTTGTTCCTCCGTACTGATCCATTGTGAGTCTGCCGTCATGTTGATACGCGGGACAGCCTCGTAAAGCTCGCCCAGCGCGGTGATGCTGCCGAAGCCGGCCAGGTCGGCTCGCTGCGACACGACGTCCGGATGGTGACGGTCAAAGTCGAGGCTCTCCTCGGTGGGCGGCAGTTTACGGACTACATATCCGTACCGAGTGCTTCCGCCTCCACGCTGCAACAGGACCTCGAAATCCTTCTCAACAGACGCGCCCTCGTCCGTGTGCGGCACCCGGAAGATCTTCATCGGCGGCCGGGATTCCTGCCTGGCCTTCAAAAAGGCGGCTGCCACGATGACAGACTGATGGATCTGCGGGATCACGCCCGTGCCGTAGAGAACGGCCAGCGTATCCCAGTGCTCAGCCAGCGTCGTGCGCAGTTGCGCTGCGCGCGGCGATTCTGAGGTCCAAAGCTCGGCAGGAGTCAGAACTGCCAAGACACTGTCAGCGTTGGCGGGACGGCATGCGCCCAGGACGTCGTCGTAGGCGAAATAGGACGCATTTCGCTTCGCCCTCCCCCCGGTGCCGGTGCGACGCTGCCACGGTGGCACGAGGAGAAGCGGACCCTGCGGCAGCAGGCGCGTAGCGCAGACGCTGAGTTCCTGCCAGGACGGCCCCTGCGCGGCACGCCATGACGAGGGCAACTCGAAACGAGGCTGGTCCTCCTCTGAAGTGGTGGTCAGTACCGTCACCGGGCCCGGCGCCAGATGCGCGAACCCCATCGTGAGCAGTCGCTCAAACGACGGGCTGAGCGGTCCCATACCCTCGGGCATCTCGGCCCCTCCCCCTCGGCTCCCCACCCGGAGGCCGGCAGGTGGCCCTGCCAATTCCCACCCCCGGGTATACAAGCGGTGATCTTACTCAAGGTCGAAAGACGCCGCGGGGTGGACGCGGTGGCGGATGGGGGCATGCGAATTGGGGCCGGTGGCCTTCAGCAGCTCGCTGTGCGCGGCTCGGCGCGGGGCTGTTGAGGATGTGTGGGCGTATCGGCCGCGGTGGCGGGTGTGCGTGCGGCAGGGCCGGTGGCTGCTGGACGTCGGTCAGGGCCATTCGCTGCAGTGCGTCGATGTTGCGGGTCTTGCGGTGGAGTTGAGACGGACGCAGCGTCGGTGGGAGTGGGTGGCGCGGGCCGGGTGGCTTTCAGAGCGGATCAGGGTGAGGTGTTCGCTCCTGTGGCCTGCACCAGTGCCACCAACTCGACCGCTACTACCGGCGGCTCCGCAACACTGAGCAATCAACGCTCATAGTGCGCAGAACTCGGAAACTCGCAGGCCATACCAGCTCAGCCGACGCGACCCACCATTTACCCACCAGTAACATCCAGTGGGTCCCGCTCCCCGAACTGAGCAATACACAGGTCAGCCTCGAAGGACTGCTCACTTTGAGGAAGGCCGCGACAACTGCACGATGCGGCCCTGGTCTGGGTGAAGCCGCAGAAGTTTGACGAGCGGCTGCACCACCAGGGCAAGTTCACGAGCGTCGGCACAAAGGGCGCCCTCGCGCGTCTGCGCGACACGGTGAAGATCGCGAACCCGGTCGACCCGGACGACAGCGCCCTCGAGGCCCTGGTCGATCTGCGCAACCGTCTCACCCACTTCGGCGCCATCGACACCGCCGTCGCGGTCGAGGCACGGGCCATCCCCGTCCTGGACCTGCTGCTGACCTTCATCGACGAGGAGCTGCTGCCCCACGACGACAGCGACGCGGCGGCAGATGCCTGGGAGCTGATGGAGACCATCAGGCCGCTGGTCGGCCAGATCCGCGGCCTGGTCGACCAGCGTCTCGGCCCGCTGGGCGAGAAGCTCGGGCCCGCCAGCGGTCACACGCTGCGCTGCCTGTCCTGCGGCCACTTCGCGGCACTCGTCACCCCCGGCAACGGCGGTGTGCGGCCCGTCGGATGCCTGCTGTGCGGCAAGGCGTACGACGACGTCGCGGAGGTGGTGGACGCCTACGGCGTGGGGAGCTTCTACGCGGCGATCACCGAAGGCGGTGAGCCGCCGGCCTACGAGTGCGCGGAGTGCTCTTCGGGGCAGGCATGCGTCGTGCCGACCCAGACGGCCGACGAGCCCGACGGGCAGGTCCTGCTGTGCCTGTTGGGCGCGCACCCGCTCGGGGGTATCTGTGACTCGTGCCAGCGGGCCGCAGACCTCGATCTGGCCGATCTGTGCAATGACTGCCTGGACATCCGGTACGCCAAGTTCTGACAGACGTGCCGGCAGCCCACGCGGCCGTGCGCCCTGCCGATGCCGGAGCGGTAGTGGCCCTGTGTCATCGCGTGCCCGGTCCGGTAAGCGGGCCGTCAGCTGTGGCGTGGAGCGGTCACGCCGTACAGCCACGGACCTCGTCAGCTCGCCCCGTGGCGCTGGTATTTGGCAGGTGTTTCTTTCCGCGCCCGTGTCATCCTGTCCGGTTGGCCATGAGGCGAGGGAAAGCGGAGAAGACATGGCAGCACGTACGTACGAGCCCTGGCCTGCACCGGTCGTCACGGCGGTGGCCGCGGTGCTCGGCGACACCGCGCAGGGCCTGACCGGGCGAGAGATCGGACAGCTGCTGGCGGCCGTGAGGGTGCCGGACATGGACGGCGGCAACAAACGGGACCGGCAGGCCGGGGCACTGCTGGCGCAGCAGACGCGCCAGCAGGCGTCGAACTGCGTGATCGCGTTCATCACCGCGGCGATGGCCCCGGTGCGCTACGCGCAGCAGCCGCAGACGTTCTCGCGCCGGCAGGACGACCTCAACGAGGTCCTCGTCCACGTCGGGCTGCGGGTCAACGACGAGGGAAAACTCGCCAAGGGCCCGGCAGCGGCCACCCTGAGCGAGGCCGCGCAGCACGCCAGTTCACTGCGGGCCGAGCTGCGCCGCCGCTCCACACATCCGGAGGTGCTGCGCTACTGCACGCTGGAGATCCTGGCCAAGAACCCCTTCCATGCCAGCCTGGAGGCGGTCAAGTCGGTGGCTGACCGGCTGCAGCAGCTCACCGGCCAGCACCTGGACGGGGCGCGGCTGGTCGACGCGGTGCTCATGCCCAGCCAGGGCACGGCCCGGGTGGCCGTCAACGCGAACGTCACCGGGCCCGAGCTGGATGAGCAGAAGGGGCTGGCGAACCTGGTCAAGGGTCTGTTCAGCATGTACCGCAACCCGGCCGCGCACGAGCCGCGGCTTCACCGCACGGTCACCGACGAGGAGTTGCTGGAACTGCTGACCACGCTGTCGATGGTGCACCGGCGGCTCGACGGCGCACACGTCACCCCCTGAGACCAATCGCGCATCACCAGGCCACTGCGCTTGCGACGGCAGATCAACGACACCGGCCGCCCACCGCTTCTCGCCCTCGGCCTCCAGCTGCCGCCGCGCCCCACCGGCCAGCGTTCGCGGCAGCCCCTCGAGGCTGAAGGCGGCCAGCTGCGGCGTCGACTCCGCGAGGGCGGCGCGGAGGACCAAGTCGGTGCTGCAACCACCCGCCTACCGCGCGACAGCTACGCCGCATCAGCAGGCCGTCAACGCCGGTGAGGCCGCTGCCCTGATCGGTTGCGGGAGGATGCCGGAGGCGCGCCGTGGCCGCCGGAAGCCACGGCGGCGGGCGAGTTTGGCAGTGGTGGGATCCTGGACCGGCATGGCGGGCTTCGGCGGTCTGGCGGTGTCGCGTCACGTCCGTGCGGAGGCCCGGGCGCCGGGTCAGGCCGGCTGCGGTGGCGCGCCGGGCGGGCGCCCGAGGAGCTTGTCGAAGAAGTCGGTGATCAGCGGCCGCGCGGTGTCGAGGTCACGCAGTTCGTCATGGCCGAACCGGAACACCTCGTAGCCCCTGAACTTCAGGTCGCGGTCTCCGGCCATCGTCGCGGCGTAGGTGGTGCTGTCGGGCTGGATGCTGCCGTCGGCGGTCCGGCGCGTGTAGTGCTGCATGCCGTCGACCTCAAGGACCATGCGGCGGTTTCCCGGCAGCAGCATGAGGAAGTCCATGCGGAGGTTTTGCAGGGCATGGACGCCACGCTGGCGTACGGTCTTGTGATCCCAGTGGACCCAGACCTCCGGCAGCAGGGCGGGCACGTCGGGGAGGTTGTCCTGGTGGATGTTGTAGTAGAGCCACAGCAGGTTCTTCTGGCCCTCTGACTCGGGGGGCAGGGATGCTTTCATCCGCGCGTACAGGGAGCGGGTGGCTTCCTGCGGGTCAAGGACGTGGCGGGTCTCCTGCCACCAGGTCAGCAGGTCGCGCCCGAGCAGGCCGTCCTTGGTGATGTCGCGGTCGTAGACCAGGACCTGGTCGGCGCGTTCTGCGATCTCGATGTCGTTGTCGAGTGCGTCCGTGAAACGGATGTCCGGCTTGCCCAGGGTGGCGAAGATGACGTTGCGCGGCCGGCGGGCCGGGCCGTGGCCGGGCTGGACGAGGTGGAACAGCGGGTATCCGTCCGATTCCCCTTCCTGGCGCAGCTGCGCGCCGAGCGGCTCCAGGTGGTGGTTGGCCATCTCGACGAAGCGGCGCTGTGCCTGTTCGTCCGGGATGGTCTCGGCTGAGGCCAGTCCTTCGAGGAAGCGGCCGAAGCGGGGATGTGGGGCGCTGAACGCGCCGAGTTCCTCAAAGAGACGCTCGACTGTCCAGTCGTCGCGGAATCGGACCACGTGGCGCTCAATGTCGTCACGCAAGCTGGTGGTAGGAGCGCCCCACTCAGGCAGGTCGCCGCCCAGGTCCCAGATCCACTCCAGCAGGTCTATCAGCCGGTGGGCGTGTTCGAGATGGTCGGACAGGTCGAAGTCCCGGGCGAGCTCCCGTCGGGTGCGGCCGGGTATGTCGACGTGGGGACGTCCGAGCCACAGCAGGTCCTGGATCTGGTTGCGCTGCCAGGCGGGCAGCGGCTGGTGGTCGAGTATCGCTTCGGCGACGCCTGCCAGGTGGCCGTCCGGACATGCCTGCAGGCTGGCGGTCAGCCGCTCGTGCTTGGAATGGCCCTCTTCCGGCGGGGGTGAGGGCAGGCGCAGGCGGTCGCAGAGGGCGGGCAAGTCCTTGTGCCGGGGCGATTGGTAGGAATCGGCAAGTACCTCGTCGATGAGCTCCCGCAACCGTTGCAGGTCCATCTGCTGTGCAGCCATCCCCTGATGATGAGCCAGGCCCGGGCACGGGTCCAGACGCGGCATCTCGCGTTGCCCAGTGCAGGTGGAGGCCGGTAGTAGCCGAAGTGCTGGTTTCCGGGGCCGGGTTCGGCATGCCGCTCTACGGTTGGCTGATGAACCAGGTTGAAATCTGCGAGGACTTGGTGAGCTCCGCCCGGCGGTGGGCGCGGACCTCCATCGACGCCTACCTGGAGGAGCCCCCTGACCAGGACTTCGCGGTGCATCACATGGCCGTGGCCGTCGAGCACATGGCGAAGGCGTATCTGGTGTCCGTCACACCGGGGCTACTGACTCCCAAGAACCCTAAGGTGAGCGATCTGCTGGTGCTGGGCGGCCACGAGGACAAGACAGCCAAGGGCCGGGCCGCGCTGAGGACCGTCGGCGGCGAGGACGCCGTGGACCGGGCCGGGGAAGTGCTGGGCGACAAGCGGCGGCCGGCGCACCTCGATGCGTTGCGGGATGCCCGCAACGGCATCACGCACATGGGGTGGGGCCGTCCGGCCAGTGAGTGCCAGAAACTGCTGGCCTCCGGTGTGACCTACATCGACTCGCTCCTTGCCGCGCTGTCGAGAGAGCAGGAACGGTTTTGGGGGCGGCTCTTCGAGCCGAGCAGACATCTCGTCACACAAGCGATGTGCGAACTAGAACTGCGCTACCAGGCAAAGCTCCGGCAGGCCCGGGAGAACTTCGCGAGGACGACCGATCACCTGTCCGCCGACGAGAGGGCGGCGGTCATCGCCAGCCTGTCGGCTGCGCCCGTGCCCAGCAGATGGCTCCTGCACATCCCTCATCCCTGCCCGGCCTGTGAGAGTCCCGCCTTCGTCAGCGGGCGCGACAGGAGCGGGGACTACGGAGAGGTCTGGTTCTTCCCGCGCCACTTCGGGTGCCGGGTCTGCCGGCTCACCCTGACCGAAGAAGAGGAACTGGACCTCGCGGCCATCAAAGCCCAGACGCTGGACGACGAACCGGAGGTAGATCCGGACTGGGAGCCCGATACCAACGTCCTGTAGGGCCTGCGTGCCCTGGAACACGCACAGGACGCCGCCGACACGTACGTGGGCAACGCTGCTGCCCGATGTTCGCGATCAGGCCGGCCGCCGTCGATCTGTACGCGGTCGGTGTGCACTGGGCACTGGGCGAGGCGGGGCCGCTGGAGGCCGGGAAGAATCGTGAAAGTCGCGGTCCTGAACCCGATGTCCAAGCGCTGTGCCTTCCTGCGCGTCGCCCCGGCCCCGAGCCCCTGAAGCGGATTGTGGAAGAAGAAGTCGAAGTCGACGACCAGCAGCCGCCCCTGCCGCGCACCCGCCATCTGCACCCCCGCAATCCTGACCGACCGGCCCCCATTCTCCACGGCCCAGCCCGGCAGCCATCTCCGTGCGGTGCCGCCGTCCCGCCCCATGGTGCGGTGAAGCATGCGAGCGGCCCGGCAGAGTGACACTTCCACTCTCGCCGCCGATTCGTGCGTCGGAACCGTTCGTCTTCCGAGCTCCCGCCAGTGCTGGTCTCTCAGCAGGGGCTTCGTCACTCGCCCGGACCGGCGCCACTCGCCGGGCCGTCGCAGACAGTGGCATCTCCATGCTCAGGTTCGGGTGCGGGCCGCAGGGTGTCCATGAGGGCCTGGTAGCGGTGAAGGTCCTCGGCCCAGCCGGGGACGACGAGGTACTGGACGGTGCTGAGGGCGATCGCGGCTTCACCAAGGCGTCCGGCCGGGGCAACGCCTCCTACACGGACCCACTGGTCCCACATCACGTCGTCCATCAGCCTCGCCAGGATCACCGGTTCGCTGTCCGCGTGCTTCAGCAGCAGCTCTGCCAGTGTTCCGCTCGCCTTGGTGCAGGCGCGTACCGCCGCGCACAGCCGCCGTTCCTCGGCCGTCTCGACGGCGCGCAGCAGTCCGCGCAGGCCGTCCGCCAGGGGAGAGTGGGCGCGCAGGTCGAGGCCCGCTGTGTCGGCAGCGATGTGGGCGGCGCCGATCCGGTCGAGCTGGTCCGGCGGTCCGCTCCAGACGCTCTTCCAGGCCTCGGTGAGCTCCTCGGGGCTGACGTCGTCCATGCCGCCGATCAGGAGGCGGGCACCGACCTGGACCAGGGCCTTGTCGAAAGGATTGGAAACTGATCGAGGAGCCGGCAGGGCGAGGCCCGCGGCGGCGGGGTGCGCGCGCAGGGTCCCGTCCAGGTCCCGTCCGATGGCGCGCCGCCCGTCCAGCAGCCGGCCGGCCAGCTCCTGCCGGGCGGCGAACGCGGTGTCGCTGTCGCCGTGCGGGATCCGGTCGAGGGTGATGCCTGCCCGGCGCAGGGGCAACTGGAGCGTCTCGGCCACGGCCTGGCGCAGCCGCTGTGCGGTCTGCGGGGTGTCGTCGATCGCCCAGAAGGTCCAGCCGATCCAGCTGATGCTGCGGCCGGCCCTGGACAGTGCGGCGAGCCAGGAGGCCCGGTGGACGATCTCCGGCCGGAGCGAGCCCGTTGCGGGGTCGGTCCACTGCGCGGCCGGAGCCAGCCACCTCTGCCCGCGCCACCGCTCGAATTGGTGCGGGGTGGCGGTCAGTCCGCATCGGGCAAGCTCGGCGGCCAGCAGCATCTCCACGGCGCTGGGCGGTGTGCGGGTCACGGCCGCCTCCCGCGGTCCTGCTCCGCCGCGACGACGCTGTAGACGGCTGCCGCCGCGGTGACGGCGCTAGCCCACGCCTGGCTCTGCGCGGCCAGCACCGCGGTGACGGCCACCAGCAGCAGCACAGGAACTCCGGGATCGGCACCCGGACCGGACAGACGCATTCTGCGCACGCACGGACTCCTCTCAACCAGGGCGGACTGGTTCCTGTGGAGGCCACCCGCCTGTCCACGCCGACCCCAGCGCGCCGGCACCCCCCTATCCCGCCACAACCGCCCCGCCCATATGGGAGAAACCTCGCGGGGTGCCCGGCGGCCGGGCGGCCGGGCGAGGAAGCCGGGATGTCGCCGGGACGCTGCCCAGCCACGTGAGCGGTCCCCGGGGTGCGGTGTCGGCACGAGGACGCCGTCAGGCTCTGTGTAGCGGGCGAAGTCGCCCCCCAAGCGCGCATGCAGGGTGTGCAAGTGAGGGCGGCACTGCCAGACGGACAACGACGCCAGGCGGCGGGGCAGGCGTGGCCCGGACGGACAGCGGCGGGCCCGCATCACAAGTGCGGCCCGGCACTGGCGGGAAGCCGGGCCGCGCTTCACCCGAAGCAGGCGGTGAGGGAGGCGAGGACCCGGTCGCGGTCGACGTCGTCCAAAGACGCCAGGAGCGCAGCGCACTGCGCCAGGACGGCCTCGCTCCGTGGCGGCATCGCATCCTTGTCCCGGACAGCGTCGCTGTCCTGAGCGGCGTCCAACTCCCTCGCCACAGTCCTAAGGCGCTCTCGCAGCACGGTACGGTCGGCTCCACGCGTCTTGTTGGCGTGGCAGTTGGGACACAGAGCGATCATGGTACTCGGGTGATCGCGGCCTCCCAGGGCATGGTCGTCGATGTGGTCGACCTCCAGCAGGTAGCCGCCCGCCGCCGTCCGGTAGGGAAGCGCGGGCAGGAGGCACCACGGGTTCTCACACAAGCCTTCACTGCGCAGCAGAACGGCCTCGCGGGCCTCGCGGTCGCGCACCCGGCGTATGCCGGCGGTGACGGCATGCTCCTGGTGGCGTCCGTCCGCCTCCCGCTCCTCCACCCGGCGTCGCAGCTCGCGGTATCGCTCCCGCCGCGGCACCGTCCGCGCGCGGAATTTGCGGCGGGCGAACGGCTGCGGATGCAGGGGAACCTCAGCGTGCTCCGCGCCTGCGCCTTGGCCCGCGTAGCGAGCAGTTTCCTCCCACCACTGTCGCCACATCCCCGGCATTCGATGCTGCCCGTCGGTGACCGGAAAGCAGTAGACGGGAGGCGGGCGTTCACCGGCCATTTCGGCGGCGATCAGACCTGCCGCGATGGTCTTTCCCACGCCAGTGTGCATGGCCAGCTTGTAGCCCACGCCGAGCCGCCCCAGGACATGAGCTGTCCGGTCTTCTTCGGATGCCGGGCATCGTGCCTGCCGTCCTCGCAGCCAGGTGGGCAAGTCCCGTCGCTCCAGGCCGCCGCTCCCCCGCACTTCTCCCCCTCGGTCTGCTCTCATTGGCCAAGAGGGCAGCTTCTCACCCACCACTGACAGTCGTATGGCTGGTGCGGTGACCGCTGGCCGCCGCACCTCGGGCGACGGGTTGCGGCTCACCGGATTACCGGCATCGAGCCGGGGCCACACACTCGGCCGCGTGAGCGGGCGGGGCAGTGCCTACACCAGGAGGACGGGGACGGCGTCCTCGGTCGTCCAGTCCCCGTCGAACAGTGCGGCGACCAGGCGGGCGTGTTCATCGGGGAGCTCGCCTGCGCGGTGCTTGGTGCGGGCCTTGGCGAGCCATGCGCCGATCTTGACCGTGTCGCCGTCGACGCTGATGGCTTCACGGGCGGCGGGGGCGCGGCCTTCGCGGTGGAGGAAGAGCTCCAGCAACTGGACGGTCTGCTCGAAGGTGCGGCGGGTACGGCGTGCGGGGATGAGCGGGTTGGTCTCGGGCGTCAGGCCGAGGGCGGTCATCAGGTGCTGCTGGCCGGAGTGCAGGGCGGGCCACGTGGTGAGCTGCCGGTGCAGCCAGGAGCCGATCTTCACACCGGCCAGGAGGGTGTCACGGGTGAGCCCGGCCGGGTCGGCGCCATCGGCGAGATGGGCGCGCAGCCGGTGGTATTTGCGGTGCCAGTCCGCGCCGTGGGGCAGGCGCCAGTCGGGGGCGAGGGCACTCAGCGCGTCGGCGCGGGCCTGATCGAGCTGATTCTTGGCGGCGAGGTGACGTTGTTCGGCCAGCCACGCGCCGGCGGGGGTGGTGGCGGGGGCGGCGAGGTGGCCGTGGGTGCGCAGGTAGTCGGCGGCCGCGGCCAGACGGGAGCGCCAGGCGGCGTCGTGCTTGTCCCAGATCATGCCGAGCGCGTCGAGTTCGGCGATCCAGTCCGCCTCGAGGCGGCCGGCTGTCGCGGCGTCGCGCATGGTGGTGATGAAGGTGCCCAGGGTGTAGCCGGTGGGGTCGGTGTAGTCGGCGGGGACGTCGAGGTGGCCGTGTTCGTCGCGGTAGGACTGGGCGGCGGCAAGGCCGAGGCGGCGGGAGCGGGAGACGGCCGGGTCGCGGGGGTCGAAGGAGGTCAGGTCCATGGCGCGGGCGATGCGCTCGGGGTGGACGGTGAAGTCGAAGTGCCAGCGGCGCTCGATGGCGTCGCTGGTCTCCTTCGGGAGGCGGTTGGCCTTGTCGGGCAGGCGTTCCAGGATGCGGTGGTCGTGGCTGGCCAGCGCGCAGGCGATCGCCCACACCGGCTCATACGCGGTGCCGAGGATGTTCTCGCCGTCGGCGCCCGGCGGGACGTAGACGGGGACGATGAGGCTGGCGGTCTTGCCGGACACGTCCAGGCGCAGGGCGCGGCCGAGGGCCTGGACGCAGCGGATGACGCTGCGGGTGGGGTCGGCGAAGACGATGGCATCCACGCTGGGGATGTCGACGCCTTCGGCGATCAGGCGGGAGTTGGCGAGGATCGCGACGTCGGCGGCGCGGAACTCGGCGAAGTTGCGGGCGCGTTGTTCGGGGGTGTGCTCGCCGTGGACGAAGAACAGCTTCGGGTCAATGCCGGGGGTGAGGCCGGGATCCGTCTGGCGGAGCAGGCGCAGGGTGTGGGGCAGTTCGCGGGCGAAGCGGCGCGCGTCGGAGACCAGGTTGAAGTAGACCAGCACCTTCTTCAGGCCGTGTTCGGTCATGGCGCGCAGGACGGCCAGGTGCAGGGCGGTGGTGCGCAGCGCACCGTCGTCTTTCCCGTCCTCGCCGGCGGCGCCCGGGGCCGCGGTGCCGGGGGCAGGCATGTTCAGGCGGCGGCGCAGGTCGGTGTCGGTGAGGGTGGGCACCACGATGCGGTAGTCCGCCGCCCGGCCGTCGGCGACCGCTTGGGCCAGCGGGTATTCGAAGACCTTCTTGCCGTACACGGCCTCGTTGTCCATGGAGTTGGCGAACGCGTCCGCGTCCGGCCCGCTGCGGTGCCGGCGGCGGGGGCGGGTGGTGTCGGCGGACTCGGCGAGCTCGGGAGCGGCGAAGATGCGGGGGGTGGCGGTCATGTAGAGGCGGCGGTCCGCGTGGATCCGCTGGGCGTCGTTGACGGCTGCCCACTTCTTGTCGGCGCGGCCCGCGATCCGGTGCGCTTCGTCCATGACCGCGAGGTCGAACGGCGGCACCGCGTACCCCGTGTTCTGGGTTTCCTCGATCTTGTTCAGGGAGTCGTAGGTGCAGATCACCGTCAGCGCCGGGATCTGGTCCTCCCCCTCCCCCACCACGGACATCAGCCCGCCCAGCGCGTGCGGGTCGGTGGTGGACATGACGCGCGCCGCGACCAGGTCGTCCCGGCCGCTCGTGTCCATGGAGGAGACGATCACCATGTGCTCCAGGTGTCCGTCGCGGCGCCAGGCCAGCGCCGTCTGGGCCGCCAGGTCCAGGGTGGGGACCACGAACAGCACCAGCCGCGCGCCGAGTTCGTCCGCCACCCGGATCGACACCAGCGTCTTGCCGGTGCCCGTCGCCGACACGAACAGTCCTCGTGTCCCGGTGCGCCACAGGTGCCGTACCAGCCGCTTGACGGCCTCGGCCTGGTCGGGGAAGAGCCGCGGCTTCTCGGGACGGCCAGGCCGCGGCAGTTCGACCACAGTCATAGAGCTCTTCCTCGATCCGAAGCGGGCGGCGGCCGGGCCGGGGAGGCGGCGAGGCCACCGAAGAGAGCACCCTCCGGTCGAGCACCCTACCACCCGCGAACGCAATCCGTACGCTAAATAGATGCTGTCCGTACGCGATACGTACGGTTCATGGGGTAGGGTGGGAGCGGAGGTGCTCCCATGTCCGAGTTGTTCGATGCGGTCGATGCGCTGGTCGCGTCCCGGTCCCCGCTGCCGCCCCCGGCGGAGCGCAAGCGCCTGCGCCAGGCCCACGCGCTCACCCTGGACGAGGTGGCCGCCGCCCTGGACGTGCGGCGGGCAACGGTCAGCGCCTGGGAGTCGGGCAGGACCGAGCCGCGGCCGCCGCAGCGGGAGCCGTACGCGCGCCTGCTCAAGCAGCTTGCACGGCTCTACCCCGCCGCCGAGAGCACCGCCGCCCCGCAGGAGGACACCCCGGCACCGAAGACGTTCAGCGGCCCGGTGCCCACGGCGCAAACCGGGCGCGCGGGCGGGGCTGTTGAGGCTGGGGCCGTGAGAACGCCCGGCGCCGCCCCGTCTGCTTCGCCTGCAGCCGCTCACGCACCGGCCGCCGCATCGCGTCCGGCGCGGGCCGTCCGGCCGCCGCGGGGATCACGCCGCCCGGGCGCGCCGAAGGCCGCTGCGGCCGGCGCTCCCGCGCCTGGCGGGGCGTACGCGCACGGTCCGCTGCTCGTCCTCGACGCCGACGCCGAGCGGAATGTGACCGGCTACGGCATCGGCGGCCTGATCCTGGACGTGCCCGCCAAGTCGCTGCCCGCGCTGGTGCAGTGGGCGCTGGCCGAGGCGCAGCTCGGGGCCGAGAAGCTGCACGGCTCGGGCAGGGACGCCGACCCGCTGCTGGTGCTCACCGGGGCGGCGTGCGAGCGGTACGGCCTGCCCGCCACGCTGTCCGAGGCCGAGCGGCTGGCCGGGCGGCTCGGGGACGGGCACAAGGTCATCAAGCAGCTCGACCGCGCGAACTGGCAGCTCACCCGGCGCGGGTTCGGGCCGTGGGCGCGGATCTACCGCCCCGCTCAGGGCAGCCGCCGGCAGTGCGTGCAGTTGTGCATCCCCTCCTGGCACGCCCTCGACGACCGCGCCTGGGGCCATGCCGCCCACCTGGAACCGGTGGAACTCGCCCGGGTGCTGGGTGTGTACGCGACGCGGGTGATGACACCGGTCGGCTCCACCGCCGTGACGGGGCTGGAGCTGATGACCGCGCTCACCCCGCCGACCCGCGCAAGCGAGCCTGACGCGGACGGCCATCGGCATGCCGAGCACCGGCCCGGCTCGCTGGGCACGCAGCCGATGGACCCGGCGCCGTGTGAGGCGACCGACGGCCACCCTGTTCTGGCCGGCCTGCCCCGGTTCCACGTGCGCGGCCCCGGCGAGAGGCTGTTCGAGGAGGCCTACGACTGGGCGCGGGATCTGACCGATGCCGAGTGCATGCAGCGCTACCTGGTCGGTCTCGATGTGAACCTGGCGTTCGGTGCGGCCGCGAACGGGGCGGTCGTCGGCCTGGCATCGCCGCCCGTGCACGCCACCAGCCCGGTCTTCGATGCGGCGCTGCCCGGTTCCTGGCTGGTCGACCTCTCCCACGTCGACCTCTCCAGGGTGAAGGTCGGAAGGCAGTGGCGTGAGTTCGACGCCGCGTTGCTGCCCAGCCCGTTCACGCCGACCGGTCAACGCCCCGAGGGTCCGGCCTGGTACGCCACACCCACCGTGGCGTACGCCGTCGAGCTCGGCTACGACGTCGCCCCGCTTGAGGCCTGGGTGCGCCCGGAGGGCGGCCGGTTCCTGGACGGCTGGTACAAGCGGCTGCGCAACGCCTACGTCGAGACCATGGCGGACCTCGGCGTGGGCGAGAAGCTCCTCCCGCACCAGTTCCTGGAGGCGATGGACGGCTACAAGCAGCGGGATGCGGAGCTGGCGATCGTGGTGGACGCCGTCAAGATGACCGTCAAGGGCGGCATCGGAAAGCTGCAGGAGAAGGCCCGCGGCGGCGGCTGGAAGCCGGGGCAGGCCTGGCCCGCCCTCACCCGCCCGACGTGGCGCCCGGACATCCGCGCCACCGTCATCTCCCGGGCCCGGATCAACATGCACCGCAAGATGCTCCACTTGGCGGCGGCCACCGGCCGCTATCCGGTCGCGGTCCTCTCGGACTGCGCCGTGTACGCCGCCGACGGCTCCAGCCCGCTTGACGTCCTGCCCTACGACGCCGACGGCAAGACCGTGCCGGGCAGCTTCCGGCTCGGCGTCAGTCCGGGCATGGTCAAGCACGAGGGCAGCCAGAGCGTGCTGTGGGGTGCCAACGTGCTCGAGCAGCTCGGCGCCGAGGGCAAGGTCGCCAATCTCGCCCGCTACATCAAGACCGGCGAGGTCAGTGCCAAGGACACCGGAGAGTAGGCGGCGATGGTCACGGTCGCAGAAGAACTCGACAAGGCGGTGCAGGGCGCGTTCACGCGCCCTGCACCCAAGTCGGCCGGGGCGCAGATGCGCTACCTCGTCAAGAAGCACGGCGGCAGGACGAAGCCGGTGGCCGAGTTGCTCGGCATCAGCCAGCGCACCGTCGAGCGGTACGTGAACAACCAGATCAAAACCCCCCGGCCGCAGCTCGCCGACCGCCTCGAACGCGAGGTCCGCGCACGCTGGCAGCCGCAGATCACAGCCCGGGCGAAGCAGGCCGCGGCCACCACGAGCGGCATCATGATCGATGTCCAGGGGCGGTTCGGCTACACCGCCGCCCCCGGCACCACCGACCAGGCCCGCGTGCGTCACCTCACCCTCGCCCTGCCGCCCCGCCACGCCGCCCGTCTCCTCGAAGCCCAGGAGGCCGGTGCCGACGAAGACCGGCTCCGCGAGATCGCCGCCGAAGCCCTGGGCGAGGTCTACTTCCGCGACAACGGCCGCCGCGCCCACGGCCTCGAAGTGGAACTCACCGACCTCGTCGACCTCCAGTTCGAGCTGTAGCCGGTCAGGGCGCTGGACAGGAAGCAGGACATGGCGTCAGGGAAAGCTGTGGCAGCAGGGGCGTTGCGGACCGTGCCGCTGGCCGGGGAGCTGACCGCGTCACTGATCAACCGGGCCGCGGACCGCTACGGTCTGGCGGCCGCCCACGTGCTGCGGCTGTGGACGTGCCGCAACTCCCCCACCCGGCACGACGGCGGCGGCCTGCGAGCCGATGCGGAGGTCGTGCTCAACGAAGCCGGGCGGCGCGTGCTCGCCGAGCTGTGCGGGGTTGAGCCCCAGGTGCTGGCGCGCGCTTTGCCGGCCTTCACCGTGCAGGACGCAGAGATCAGCACCGGCCGGGAGGCTGCCGTGGCGCAGGCGCGGTGGCGGGCGGCGGTGGCGGTGGCGGGGCCTGCCGCGTTCGGCTGCCGGTTGTGCACCGCGCGGCGCACCGGGCAGGCACTGCGGGCGGTGCGGTATCTGCCGCGCTGGCGGCGGGTGTGCGTCCGGCACGGACGCTGGCTGCTGGACGCGGACGCCGTAGGCGGCGCGGCTGGCCAAGCAGGAGCAGGTCGAGCAGATGAAGGCCGAGGCGCAGCAGCGGACCGGCGAGGTGCAGGCGCGCCAGGCAGCGTTGGACCGGGTGCTCGTGGACCGCTCCCTCGGCCTGCGTGATCACCGTGAGGCTGTGGAGCGGGCGCTGGCCGGAGGGGCGACGGCGTTCGTGGAGGCGGTGGAGGGCGTGCTGGCCGGGTGCGGGTATCCGCCGGGGCTGCGCCGGGCGTGGCGGCTGGCCTATGCGCCGGAGTCCCGTGAGCTGATGGTGGATGTGGACCTGCCCGGGCAGGACGTGATCCCGTCCGCGACCGGCTACCGGTACAAGGCCGCCGACCCACCGGCGGTGGTGCCGCAACCGCGGAAGGAAGCGGACACCAAGGACCTGTACAAGCAGCTCGTCGCCCGCCTCGCGCTATGCGCTGTGGACGAGGTCCTCGCCGTGACCCCGCCTGCCCTGGTCAGCTCGGTGGCGTTCAACGGGCACGTGCAGGCCAAGGACCGGGCCACCGGCAAGGGCATCCGCCCGTGCCTGGTCAGCGTCCGCACCGAACGCGGCACCTTCGACGAGCTCGTGCAGGAAGAAACCCCTGCTCATCGAGCAAGGGTTCCGTTTGCCACAACGCACTGACAGCCTGGCGGCGTCTGCGGGACTGGACCGAGGCCGGCGTCTGGTTCCGCCTGCACGAAATACTGCTCACCGAGCTGAGGATCAATGGCGGCCTGGACGTGGATGACTGCGCAGTCGACGGCTCTCAGAACCTCTTGCACGTCGACTCAGGGCGGGCCATTCAGGCGGCATGTTGGTGGTCGGTGCCACCGGTGTTCCCAAGAAGGAGCATCGCTTGGTCATCGGTTTGTCTTGCACGCATCCGGGCGCGGATCTTCAAAACCGTTCAGGGTCAACCACCGACCATGACGGGTCAGACGCCTACCGCCCTGCGCCCCCAGGTCGCTTCCGCCGCGGGCGGCAAGACGGCTGGCGAATTGTCTTAACGGTGCAGGTGCCCGGGCCTGCCGGTGTGGGCAGGATGCAACGAGTCCAGCCGCCAGGCGGGTTGGGGGAGAAGGGGGAGCGGGTGCGGATTCAGGTACGGGTCGATGGGGTGCGGCAACAAGAAGCCGAGCTGCGCTCGTTGCAGGGCTGGTTGCGGCGCGAGCCAGCAGCGCGCGGGGAGAATGTCTCGCTGGGCGGCAAGGCCCCCGAGCCAGGTTCCATGGGGCAGTTGATTGATGTCCTGGAGTTGGTGACCGGTAACGGCTGGAGCGCGGCGTCATTCGTGCTGTCGCTGGTCGCATGGCGGCAGACCCGGCCCCGGCCAGCTCGGGTGGTGATTCGACGTGGCGATGTCGAGGTGAGTCTGGCAGAGGGGACGGACGAGGAAGTGCGGCGAATCGTGGCCGCGCTCGAGCAGGCGGACAGCACGCCGCGGTCCGCATCGTGAGCGCGCTGCCCAATCCGGTTATGTCCTGGGCCGTGCTCGTCGGTGTCAGCCGCTACACCCGGCTTGAGCCGCTGCCAGCGGTGGCCAACAACCTGCCCGAGCTAACAGCCCTGCTGACGAGCCCGCTCTCTTGGGGTCTGCCGGCTGACCATTGCACGGTGGTTGCCGAACCGGCCACCGCACCAGCCATGCTGGATGCCGTACAGCATGCCGCAGAGCTCGCCGAGGACACCCTGCTCATCTACTTTGCCGGGCATGGGCTCCTCGACAGCCGCGGTGACCTCTACTTCGGCCTGCCCGATGCGGTCTCCGGTCGCAGCCACACCGGCGTCACCTACCAGGCCCTGCGCGAAATCCTGACAGACTCACCGGCACAGCGGTTCGTCATCGTCCTGGACTGCTGCATGAGTGGACGGGCCCTGGGACTAATGGGTGGCAGCGACCAGCTGGCGGACCAGGCCGAGATCGAAGGCAGCTACCTGCTGGCGGCAGCACCCGACAACGGCCTGGCCTTGGCCCCGCCCAATGCCGCGCATACTGCATTTACCGGCGAGTTGCTGCGCATCCTGCGCCAGGGCATCCCCGGCCAGGCCCGCGACCTGGACTTGGACCTGGTCTACCGACAGCTGCGCACGGCGCTGGCGGCGCAAGGTCTCCCACAGCCGCAAAAACGTGTCCGCAACACCGCCGGACGGCTCATCCTCGCCCGCAATCAGGCCTACCTGCCCACACCGGCCAGCACTCTCGCTGACCCTACAGGAGCTGAGTGGCCCGACCCGGAACAGTGCCACACCCCGCACGCCTTCCTCGACGCACTCGTCGAAGTACGCGCAGTCAGCGGCCAGACCATCAAAGCTGTCAGCCAGCAGGTCGACCCGCCCATGTCCCCTGCCGCCATCAGCGCCCTCCTCAACCGCACAACCCTCCCCCGGACCTGGAAGACCACGGCCCTCTACCTCGCCGCCTGCGGCGTGCCCTCGGACCGGATCCAGGCGTGGAAAGACACCTGGCACAACCTGCGCACCACCGAACATCTGGCACCCACTCCCCCGCCGACCGGCGACACCCCAATCCGTTCGCGTGGATGGCGGCCGCGTCTGCCGGGGGGAAGGAGGCGCAACAGACCGTGAGCGCGTCTTGCAGCGTGTGAGGCGTCACCGCCGCAGGACGGCACGACGGCGGTGCGATGTCACCGCCCCGCCGAGGACGAGGATGTGGGCGAGGGCTGAGGCGTCGTGCCGCTGGCGTCCGACCCGTGGGAAAACAAACCCAACCAGGCCCCCACCACCAGCAGTCCGACCACTACCACACCCGTAGCGGACTTCTTCACCTGCCTCGTCTTACCTGACGACCGGTTCACCCAGTGCCCTGCCCGGTAGTACCGACCCGAACGCCCCGCCACGTCCAACACCCCCGAAACCCATGACATATGACGGCGGATCACCCGCCATCCGGCCACAGAGTGTTGCAGCCACACGGCCAACCGAGCAGTAGATGAACCAGAATTGGCCGATACACGCCATTACCTACCGTGGCGTCACCGCACGGTCGTCCAACCCGTGGGACACATGGACAGTTCTGGTGCCGCTGCGACGCGGAAGACCCGGAAGGGGCCGCGTCCGCCCCGTGCGATACAGACCCGACCCGCCTGACCCGCGCCCTGCAGCGTCACACCTTCCGCCACACACGGAGGAGCAGGACATGACCGCAGAAATCCGGATCGCTCTCGCCACCGCTCTCTTCGCCCTGACCGCACTGATCACCAGCCAACGCCGACCTGGCACGTCAAAGACGCGGTGGACGTCTCCAACGCACGGTACCGGCAGACCCTCGACAAGTTCGAGCCGGGCGGGTCGCAAAAACTGGCATCAACGGCGCGCCCCCGAAGTCGAAACCCAGCTCACGGTGACCGGTCGCCGACGGTCCGCCTCAAAGAGACGCTGTGTGTGTTCCACCGGTACGAGGGTGAGCTGCGTATCCGGAGCGAGCCCAGCGACGAGCCCGGTAAACGGCCTGTCGAAACACGCGGACGTATCCGGCGTACTGGCAGGCCCACTGGCTGATGTGGTCCTTGAACATCGCTGCGTCCATCACCTGGTCCCGTCGGCCCGCGCAGGCCGCAGCGGTGCTCACTGATAGACCACGGCGATGTCCGTGGAGTGGAAACTGCTCGCGCCGGTGGGACGGTAGTCGATGGTCCAGGTGCTGCTGGTGGTATCGGGCCCGCCGAAGAGATCGCCGTGGGGGCATCCGAAGGACATGGTTTTGCCGGCGATGGCGACGCCGGACCCCTGATAGGAATCGCAGACCTGTCCGTCAGAGAGCACGATCTTGAAGGGGAAGGGCTGCTGTTCATCCATGTCGCCGGTATCAGGCAGTGCCTCGGTGAGGTCGATCTTGAAGACCTTGCCGATGGCGCCGGAGGTGGGACACAGCACGGCCGGGCTGAGGTCATTGGGCGGGCTGAAGCAGGGATCCTTCAGTTCGCTGCCGACGATGCACCGATAGGCGTCAGAGCGTACGGCCGCCTGGGAGGACGCAAAGCAACTGCCGTCGGCACTCGCGACGACGCGGACGTCGTCAGCGGGCTCGCCGAACGTCCAGGGCGTGTAGGTATTGACCTGGGTGACAGGGCGCGAAGACGGCGTGGGGGCGGACATGGCCAGCGAACTGGTTGCTGCGGGCGGCTTCCTTGATGGCGAAGTGGGTGCGGTGGAGGCGGCCGCCTGAGCCTGCGTGGTGGAGCCAGCACTGTGGCGGACGGGGGGTGCAGACGGTGTCAAGGCATGGCCGGCTGCTGGCGACTGACGGGAGAGGGCGTAGGCGACCAGCGTCGCCGAGAGGGCGCCTGAGAGGGCGGCGGTGATAGCGGCCTTGTGCCACCAGCGCATGCCGCGGCTGGCCGGCGTGGCAGTGCCTGGATAGGTGTAGGACGCGGTGAGCGGGGCCGGCTCCCGCAGCAGGCGGGGCAGGTCCCTGCTGAGGGGTCGTAGGCGTGGATCGGAGCGGAGGGCTGCGCTGACCGCGCGCACAAGGTGAGGCGGAAGTCCGCTCAGATCCGGTGTGGTGTGCTGGATACGGTAGGCGAGCGCTTCGGCAGGCCCAGTACCGAAGGGGTGACGTCCCAGGGCGGCAGAGGCGACCACGAGCCCCCACGTGAACACATCGGCCGCAGGACCCGCGGTTCCGGTGGCCAGCTGCTCGGGCGCCAGGTATCCGGGGGTGCCCAGCCTCCAGCCGGTACGGGTCACCGCGGTGGCGTCGGCCAGCTGCGCAATGCCGAAGTCGATCACTTTCGGGCCGTCCGCGCCCAGCAGCACGTTCGACGGCTTCAGGTCGCGGTGGACGATCCCGGCCGCGTGAATCGTCTCCAATGCCCGCGCCAAGGCCTCCGCAAGCCGCGCGACATCCTCTGCGGGCAGAGGGCCAGCCTCCAGGCGCTCGGCGAGGGAACCTCCGGAAACGTACTCCGTGACCAGATACGGCATCTCCCCTGCTGTGGGCAGGTGCACCACCTCGACCACGTGGGGGCTGCTGACTGCGGCAAGAGCCCGGGCTTCACGATGAAAACGCTCTCTGAACACCGCGTCATCCGCGTACTCCGAGCGCATGATCTTCACGGCAGCTTGCCGGCCCGCATCGTCCTCGCCCAGATACACCACGCCCATCCCACCGGCTCCCAACCGGCCCAACAGCCGGAAACCACCGCAGGTACGCGGATCCTTCTCCCCCAACTCCTGCAACACGCTTCACCCCTCACTACAGCGCCACCCGCACGGCAGCGCTCCCCACGCACATCATGGCCCACACAGCGCACCATTGAGTCACCCGGAGCCCAGCTCTGTGAGCAGGCCGCTGCGCCCCCTGGATGGGTCACGCTCATCTGGCAGCGCAACAGGCCCGGGGCCTTGCGCAGCCGGGTGCGCGAGCTCTGGAGCGGGCAGCTTTTCGGTCAAGGACAGCAAAAACAAAGAAGGCTCTGCGGCCTTGGTGGACGGGGGGTTAACCGCCCGGGTTCTACCGCCGCCACCTCGAGCTGGGCGGGTCCACCGGAATATCGCCGAAGTGGCGAAGCTCTGGCGCCGCAGCGGACGTGCAGCGCGCTGTCGGTGGCGGCGAACCCGACCCTGAACCCCGGCCTGGTCGGGGTTTGGTGTCAGGAGACCTGCTGCTTCTCTCCCATGGGCTCCTCTGCGGCCCTCTCCAGATACTGCCGTCGTTCCACGTCGGTGCTCGACAGGTAAGCGTCCAGTCCAGCGGCCGCCAACGGGGAGAGGACCTCCGTGTCAGGCCGACCGTGGAGGCGGAGCAAGACGTGGTCGTCGGCGACGAGGCAGTCGGTGTAGGGCAGGGTGTGTGACAGCAGTCGGGCGAAGTCCTCGCAGGCCGACCGCACATGGACCCGGTCAAGGCCGAGCCAGACGTGCAGCGCGCCGTTCTGAACGGTCAGTTCGACGTCGATCCGAGCGCCGGCTGCCTCGGCCGCCTCACCGCACCACCTCAGGGTCTCGTGCAGCGCGCCGAGATGGAGGGGCAGCGGGAGGAAGTCCTCCTGGCGCATGTCGTCGCGCACCGTCACAGCGGTACGCGGCGCCTGTTCGCGCCACCAGTCCTGCACGACGTCGCGGATCAATGCGGCCCACGATCCACTGCTCATCGCGCGCCGCACGGCGTCCGCCGAGTGGCGCCGGATCATACTCGCGGCGTCGGTCCCCTGGTCGGCCGCCATCCGGCGCAGCAGGGACCGGGGCCCCAGGCGGGTGTCGTCGAGCACCCGCCGGTACAGCTCGCGCAGTGTGTCGGGTACGGCCTCGGTGTCCGGCTCGAGTAGGGGTCGGACGCGTTCGGTCCAGGCGAGGAACGCGTCGGGGTCGCCGATGGTGAGGATGCGGGCGCGCTGGCGTTCCGATGCCGGGCCGAGGCCGTCGAGTTGGGCACGGAGGCGGAGCGGCAGACTCCGTGGGTCTGACGGTCGCCGTCCGGGCTGCCGCACGCGGGCCAGCCGTCGCTCTCGCTGGTGTTCCTGTCGCGATTGACCGCAGCACGCCGCTGCTCTTCGACAGCGCCGATTGCTTGGGCCACTCCGATTGCTCTCCCGCGGGGAAGCGCTTGATCCTCGCCCGCCACTCCAGGTCTGCGGCCGACAAGGCGTCCTCAGCCGGGTACGGAGCCGCGCTCTCTGGGGTGCGCTCCCAGCCCTCGTCGCCCTGGCAGCGAACGCCCGCGCGGAAGGCCTCGCCTCGGGTCGCGGCCTGGTTCTTTGAGGCAGGCGTGGAGGACAGTGGTCTAGATGGCACAGAGCGCGTCCGGCAACGACCACAGGGTGCAGACGATGACGCTCACTCCGCGGCGGTGAGAGCCGTGTCGAGAGTGCGGACGCCCGCACCGGCACATCTCCAGGCAGACCCCCTGCCCGGGGCTACACAAATCCACTACGATCTTCACACTACTGCCCCGTTGGGGAGACTCGGTGAGGTTCTCTTACCGGGATTCGGGGCGCCTTTCAGGGGTGGGGTTTCGAAGCATGCCTGATCTCGTTGAGGTCAACAGCGCCGGTGCGCCTGCACCGGGACAGCTTGTGACGGTCCGCAATCGTCAGTGGATCGCCTCGGATGTCGTGGCCAGCACGGTGGCCTCCAGCGACGCGACCGCGTCGTTCACAACGCCGCCCCAGCACGTCGTCACTTTGGTGTCGATTGAGGACGATGCCCGCGATGAGGAACTGCGGGTGGTTTGGGAGCTGGAGTACGGGGCGGTAGCCCATGACCAGCACGTGCTGCCCTCCCCCGAGCGGGGCTTCGACGAGCCCGAACGGCTGGATGCGTTCTTGGACGCGGTGCGCTGGGGTGCCATCGCCTCGGCGGACCGCACCGCGTTGCAGGCGCCGTTCCGTTCCGGCATTCAGATCGAGGACTACCAGTTGGACCCGGTGGTGCGTGCGCTGTCGATGCCCCGTACCAACCTCCTCGTCGCCGACGACGTGGGTCTCGGTAAGACCGTCGAGGCGGGCCTGGTGATGCAGGAGCTGATGCTTCGCCACCGGGCCCGGACGATGCTCGTGGTGTGTCCCGCCGGCTTGACCGTGCAGTGGCGGGATGAGATGCGCGACAAGTTCGGCCTGGACTTCCGCATCGTCGACACCGGCATGCTCAAGGAGCTGCGCCGCTCCCGTGGCCTGTACGCGAACCCGTGGACGCATTACCCGCGGCTGATCGTCAGCATCGACTGGCTCAAGCGGGAACGACCGATGCGGCTGCTGCGCGAGGTGCTCCCACCGGTGCCCAACTACCCGCGTGCCTTCGATCTGCTGGTGGTCGACGAGGTGCACACCTGTGTGCCGTCCGGCACCGGCCGATACGCGGTGGACTCCCAGCGCACCCGGGCGATCCGGGCGCTGGCCCCGCACTGCGAGCACCGGCTGTTCTTGTCGGCCACCCCGCACAACGGCTATCTGGAGTCGTTCACCGCGCTGTTGGAGCTGCTGGACGACCAGCGGTTCGCTCGCGGCGTCAAGCCGAATCCCGAGCAGCTCGCGCAGGTCATGGTGCGGCGGCTCAAGCGGGATCTGCCGCCGCGCTGGGACGGCACACCCCGCTTCCCCAAGCGCGTCCTCGAAGTGCTGCCGGTCCGTTACGACGACGCCGAGCGTGAGGCGCACGGCATGCTCGCCTCCTACGCGGCCAGCCGCCGGCAGGCGGCCTCGGGCGCGGCGCAGCGTACCGCCGCGGACTTCGTCACCACGCTGCTGAAGAAAAGGCTGTTCTCCTCCCCCAAGGCGTTCGCCGAGACGGTGGACGCGCACCTGGCGACGATGAACGCCCGCGAACACGGGCCCCTCGGGCTGGCTACGCGCCCGTCGTTGGCCGAGGAGGCGGGCACGCGGGTGCTGCGGCCCCTGATCGACCGGCTGGAGGAGACCGCCGAGGACGATGCGGCGTTCGCCTCCGCGGCCACGGACGCATTCAGTGCTGTGCGTGAGGTCGCTGCGCCACTGTCGGCCGAGGAGCGGAAGCTGCTGGAGCGCCTGCGCTCGTGGGCGCGGAGCGCGCAGGACCGGGCGGATGGGAAGTTCCGCGCGTTCACGACCTGGCTCGACCCGATCGTCCGCCCCGGCGGCCAGTGGTCTGACCAGCGGGTCATCGTTTTCACCGAGTACCGCGACACCCAGCGGTGGCTGTATGAGCGGCTGATCGCCGCCGGGGTTCCGGCCGAGCGGATCGCCCAGCTTCACGGCGGTCAGGACGGGAAGGAACGCGAGCACGTCAAGAACGTCTTCCAGGAGTCCCCGCACCTGCCCGGTGGTGAGGTTCGGATCCTGCTGGCCACGGACGCGGCCAGCGAGGGCATCAACCTGCAGCGGTACTGCCACAGGCTGCTGCACTGGGAGATCCCGTGGAACCCCAACCGGCTCGAGCAGCGCAACGGCCGCATCGACCGGCACGGCCAGCGCGCCTCACGCGTGGCGGTATTCCACTTCGTGCCTGCTGGCTGGGAGCGAGCGGAGGCTGACCCGGATGCCTTCGCCGAGGGCTCGCTGGAGAACGAGCTGTACTTCCTGCACCATGCCGCGCGCAAGGTCGACCAGATCCGCGAGGACCTCGGCAGCGCCGGCGAGGTGATCGCCACCCAGGTCGAGCAGAAGATGCTCGGGAAGCGCGCCGACTGGCAGACCGCTGATGCGGAGATCACCCGCCGCTCCGGGCGTGCGGTACTGAAGATCGAACGTGACCTGGCCCGGGACCTGCAGCGGCTCACCGAGACGCTGGCCGACAGCCGCAGCGAGCTGAACCTCTCCCCCGCCACCGTCGAGCGGGTGGTCCGCACCGGGCTGGCCCTCGCCCACCGCAAGGACCTCATCCCGACCAAGGCTCCCGAGGGCGTCCGCGCCGCGTGCTTCCGCCTGCCCGAGCTTCCCGGGGCCTGGGCCGATGCCCGCAACGACGGCCTGCACCACCCAGTCACCGGCGCCGAGCGGCCCATCACCTTCGATGCCGACGCAGTCGCCGACCGCACCGACCTGGTCCTGCTCCATCTAGGCCACCGGCTGGTGCAGATGTGCCTGCGCCTGCTGCGCGCCGAGATCTGGGCCGGAGGCACCAGCGCGAAGCTCTCCCGGGTCACCGCCCGCGTCGTCCCCGGCGCCACCCTGCGCACCCCGGCCGTCGTCGCCCACGGCCGCGTAGTAGTCACCGGCTCGGAAGGCACCCGCCTGCACGAGGAGATCGTGACCGCTGGCGGTCTGATCGAGGGTGGCAAGCTGGTCCGCGCCAAAGAGGCAGACCTGACCTCCTGGCTGGACGCCGCCACCGAACAACTCCCCGACACCGCCCTCCTCGGCCGGCTCACCGACTTGTGGCCGACCCTGGAGGGCCCCCTGGGCCGGGCCCTGGGCGCCCGGGCCGAGCAGCGGGCCCGCAGCCTGCACAGCCTGCTCGAACGGCGCTGCAGCGAAGAGGTCGCCGGAGTCGAAAGCGTTCTGGCCGACCTGGAACGCTCCATCCGCACCGCGCTGTCCGACCACGCCCACTGGGAGCAAGCCAGCCTCTTCGAGGTCGCCGCCGAAGCGAACCAGCTCCGCAAGGACCGTGCCGCGCTCACCGAGCGGCTGGAGGCCATCCCCGGCCTGCGCGAGCAGGAAACCGCAGCCCTGCGCCAGCGCTACGCCGACCCCACCGCGCGCTGGTTCCCCGCCGCCGTCACCTTCCTCGTCCCCTCCGCGCTGGCCCGAGGTGCCCGCTGATGCCGCGTTCAACCAAGCCCGCCGCCCCCGCCCCTGGCCAGCAGCACGCCGACTGGCTGCGCCTCCTCCCGGTCGACGGGCCGTTTCTCGCCCTGCCCGTCCTCACCGAGGTCTTCCCGCACGGGCTGGAAACCATCCCCGAGGACACCCTGGCCCGCGTCCGGCAGGCCTGGGCCGAGGTCTGCGAGGCCCCCGACCTGCTCGCGCCCGCCTGGACGGACCTGGTCCTGCGAGAGATGCTCGCCTACAGCGGCCCAACCCTCGCCGAAGGGGCGGCCGTACCGGCCGAGTTCACTGCAACCACATTGACCGACGGCGGGAGCCTGCGGCCGGACGCCATGGCATTCGGCCCGGACGGGACAGGCGGCCGCGTCGCGCGCCTGCTCGTCTACCGCCGCCCCTGGGAGGAACGACTCACCCGCGCATCCAAGAGCGAGCCCTCCCCCATCGAGCAGGCCGCCGAGGCCTGCCGCCGCACCGGCACCCCGCTCGCCCTGGTCACCAACGGCCGCCTGTGGATCCTGGTCCACGCCCGCCGCGGCGAACCCACCAGCGCCGCCGCCTTCGACCCGGACCTGTGGCTGGAAGAGCGCATCCTGCTCCGTGCCTTCGCCACCCTCCTCAGCGCACAGCGGGTCCTGCCGCCCGCAACCCGGCCGGACGGGACGTCCACCACGAGCCTGGCCGCCCTGTTCGACCGTAGCGCCTCAGCCCAGGCCGAGATCACCGACACCCTGGGCCGCCAGGTCCGCGCCGCCGTCGACCTGCTGGTTGGCGAACTCTCCCGCCTGGACCGCGAATCCGGCGGCACCCTGCTGGACCAGGTTGAGGCGCGCGATGTCTACCGGGCCGCGCTCACCGTGATGATGCGCCTGGTGTTCATGCTGTATGCCGAGGAGCAGCGCCTGCTGCCGATCGAGTCGGAGCTGTACGCCGACTCCTACGCCATCTCCACCCTGCACCGGCACCTGGAGGAGGAGCGCAGCCTGTACGGCGAGGAGGTCGGCGACCGCCGCTCCGCCGCATGGCCGCGCTTGCTCGCCACGTTCGCCGCACTGCACGACGGCAGCGAACACCCCGACCTGCGCATCCCCGCCTACGGTGGCTCCCTGTTCGACCCCGACCGCTACTCCTGGCTAGCCGACACCAAGGTCAGCGACCGGGTCGCCCGCGAGATCCTCGACGCGCTCCTGGTACTGCGCGGCAAGCACGGCGCCGAACAGCTCTCCTACGCGGGCCTGAACGTCGAACAGATCGGCCACGTCTACGAAGGCCTGCTGGAATTCTCCTGCCTGCGGGTCACCGAACCGTACGTGGGACTGGCCGGCAAGCTGGAACCCGAACTGCCCCTCGTCCAGGTCGAGCAGGCACATGCCGAAGGCGAAGCCGCCTTCGCGGCCTGGCTGAAGGACAAGGCCGGCTTCACCGCGGCCACCCTGAAGAAGGCGCTCGCCACCGAACCGACCGGCGACGACCTCGCCGACCTGGACGCTGCCTGCGACAACGACGCCGCCCTCGCCAAACGGATCCGCCCATTCCTCGGCCTGCTCCACCACGACCTGCGCGGCTGGCCCGTGGTCGGCCCGACCGGCTCCGTCGTCCTCACCCAGGTCGGCGACCGCCGCGCCACCGGCACCCACTACACCCCCCGTGCCCTGGCCGAAGAAGTCGTCGAGCACACCCTCACCCCCCTGTGCTACTCCCCCGGCCCCGCTG
Organism: Streptomyces sp. NPDC002619; assembly: GCF_042889305.1. Lineage (NCBI taxonomy): Bacteria > Bacillati > Actinomycetota > Actinomycetes > Kitasatosporales > Streptomycetaceae > Streptomyces > Streptomyces sp. NPDC002619. Next base: position 51,687 of record NZ_JBIAQV010000037.1, read on the forward strand.
ACGGCGCCGAACCCGACACCTGGCAGGTCAAAACTGCCGACCAACTACTGGCCCTGCGCGTCGCCGACATCGCCATGGGCTCCGGCGCGTTCCTCGTCTCAGCCTGTCGCTACCTGGCAGAACGGGTGGTGAAAGCGTGGGAGCGCGACGGCCTGCCTGCCGAAGTAGCGGTGCTGGTCGGTGAGGAGGCCGACCGGGACGAGCTGGCTCGGACGGCGCGACGGCTGGTCGCGGACCGGTGCCTGTACGGGGTAGACCGCGACCCCATGGCGGTCGAACTCGCCAAACTTTCTCTGTGGTTGGTCACCCTCTCCAAGGACAAGCCCTTCAGCTTCCTCGACCACGCCCTGCGCCACGGCGACTCTCTCATCGGCGTGACCTCCGTCGACCAGATCACTGCCTTCCACCTCGACCCCGCCACCGGCCGGCGGATCAACGCCCGCCTGCACGGCGACATCGAGGAAGACGCGGCTCGCATCCTCGCCCGGGCCACCGAAGTGCGCCAGGACATCGCGGCCACGCCCGTCATCGACATCCGGCAGGCGCAGCTCAAGGCGCAGAAGCTGATGTATGCGGACGATCTCACTGACAAGCTCCGCCTCGCCGCCGACGCCGTAGTCGCCGCAGCACTGTCCGCCGCCGGTCAGAAGGCAACTGCCTACGACGACCGACTCACTGGCCTGTCCGAAGGAGTTCACGCCGCACTGCGCGGCGACAGCACGGCGGAGCAGGCGGCACGAGAGCGGATCGACGCTTGGCTGCGCGGCCCGCGCCCCGAGCCGATCCGGCCGCTGCACTGGCCCCTGGAGTTCCCTGAGCTGTTTGGGCCGAACGGGCGAGGCTTCGATGCCGTCGTGGGGAACCCCCCGTTCGTGGGTGGACAGAAGATCACCGGAAGCTCGGGCAGGGACTACCGCGACTATTTGGTCGGACAGATAGCGAACGGTCAGACGGGCAGTGCGGACCTGTGCGCGTACTTCCTTCTCCGCGACACTCGCCTAGTGCCGACCGGTCGGATCGGCATCATCGCCACCAACACCATTGCCCAGGGCGATACCCGCGAAGTCGGACTAGACCAGGTGGCCGGGAGCGGTCGGCTGATCTACCGCGCGGTGAAGTCCCAGCCGTGGCCCGGTGCTGCGGCGCTGGAAGTCTCGCTGCTGTGGCTGGGCAGACTCGGCAAGACGGAGCGGCGGCTGCTCGACGGTCGACCCGTTCGCGGCATCACGCCGTTGCTCGACCCAGCCAGCCGGGTGAGCGGACGTCCAAACCGGCTGGCGGCCAACGCGAAGCAATCGTTCGTTGGCTCCTACGTCCTCGGTAAGGGCTTCATCCTCGAGACCGAAGAAGCGCGCGCACTGATCGAGAAGAGTCCGCGCAACGCCGACGTACTCTTCCCCTACCTCACCGGCCAGGACCTCAACTCCCGAGCAGACTGCTTCGGCAGCCGCTGGGTGATCAACTTTCGCGACTGGCCAGAAGAGCAGGCCAAGGAGTACTCAGATCTCTACGCGATCCTCGAGTCGGAGGTCAAGCCGGAGCGGGAAAAGAACAATCGTAAGGTTTACCGAGACTATTGGTGGCAGTATGCCGAGAAGCGCCCGGCCCTGATAAGGTCCACCGCTGGCCTTGACCGCGTACTGGTGATCGCGCGAGTAAGCAATACCGTGTTGCCCGTTTTTGTTCCAGTTGGCCAAGTGGCGAGCGAACAAACGATAACATTTGCCACCGACCGTGCTGGCGACCTGGCCCTGCTATCCAGTTCACAAAACTTCTGGTGGGTTTTTACCCGGGCATCCACCATCGGGGCTGGCGCGGGGATTCGGTATACCCCTTCTGACGTCTACGAGACCTTTCCAAAACCCGACCTCACCGACGGGATGGACAGGGTTGGCGAGGAGCTGGACACCTACCGCCGCTCTCTCATGTTGAAGCGGCAACTGGGGTTGACCAAGCTCTACAACCAGGTACACGACCCGAAGGTGAAGGATCCGGCGATCGAACGGTTGCGGCGTATCCACGTCGAGATCGACCAGGCGGTTAACGAAGCTTATGGCTGGACGGACCTGGATCTGGACCATGGATTTTATGAGACCTGGCAGGGGTCCCGGTTCACCATAGCTCCCGACACGCAGGTCGAGGTGCTGGACCGGCTACTGGAGCTGAACCAGGCCCGTTACGCCGAGGAGCAGGCCGGCGGCCGGGGAAAAGGCGGTGACGCCGTCGGCTTCGACGATGGCGCGCTGCTGCCACCGCCGGATGCCTTGTTCTGAAAGCGAGCTGCCGACGTGTCAGTCGTGGAACCTATGGTGAGCCGTATGGGTGATGAGGGCGTGCTGCGGGTGCCGAGCGCGGCGGAGATCCGGAACGAGTTGGAGGCGGCCGTGGTGGCCGACCTGCTCGGCCCGGTGGGCGATGTGCAGGAGGAGATCGCGGAGCGTCCGACCGACCGGTATCTGCTGGGGCGGCTCGCGCCGAGGGGTGCGGTGATCGAGCCGGGTGAGCAGGAGAACCTGGCCGGCGCGGAGCCCAGCGGCGGGGAAGAGGGCGATGCGGAGCCGGACGCCCCCAATGTGCCAAGCCTTTTCCCGTCTACGTTTGGGTTCACCGCGTGCGTGGACGGCGAGGCCCGGGAGTTGGCTGTGACGGCGACGTGGGGTCGCTACGAGACGGCGACGGCGCCGGAGGGCAGTCGTCGCAGCAGCGTGTGGCGGCGGGTTCCGATGGGTGACATGGTCACGGTGCCGCTCGTGGAAGGTGACTTGCAGCCGGTCGCGCCGGATCCGGAGGCGCCGCAGGTGCGGGTGCGGGGCCGCGCGCGGCGCTTCGGTGGCAACTGGCTGGTGTCGCTGTTCCTCGTCAATGATCAGGCGGGTGCCATAGGTAAGCAGCAGGCGTGGTTGTTCCAGGCTGAGTTGTCCGCCGCGGCTGCGGACGGCGCTGCGGTGTTCCGGCGCCGTGTGGTCGATCGGGCATCCGGTGGGGATGCCGCTGACCGGCAGGAGCAGAACCGGTTGGCGATGACGTACCGGTTTAATCCGGAGTTCGCGGTTGGCCACGGTGTCGCGGTTCATGTAGAGGTAGCGCCCGGGGATCCGTTGGCCGCGGTCGCGATCCGCACGGCCGCCGTGCCCGGGTACGAGATTCCGCACACCGACGTGCCTACCGCGGCGGAGGACCCGGACCTGCCGGAACTCGCCGAGTTGGTGACGGACATGGCCCGGCTGGGAGCAATGGGTTCGGCGGAACTGGAGGCGGCGTTGATGCCGCTGGTGACCGGCTACCGGCGGTGGATTACCGACCGTGAGGCGGAGATCAGCGACTCCCGCGCGCACTTGGACGACTTTGCGCACGAGGCCAATGCCAACCTTGCGCAGGCGCGGGAGGCGGCCGAGCGGATCGAGGCCGGTATCCGGCTCGTCTTGACCGATGCGACGGCGCGGCAGGCGTTCGCGTTTGCCAATCAAGCCATGCACCTCCAGCGCGTGCACAGTCTTGCCGCCGCCATGCGCCGTGCGGATCCGCAGCGGGTCACGCTGGAGGCGGCGCTGGCGGAGTGCGATGTTGCCAAGAACCGGAGCTGGCGGCCGTTCCAGTTGGCGTTCGTGCTGCTGAATTTGCCCGCGCTGGCCGATCCCGCTCACCCGGAACGCGGGACGGACTCGGGTGTGGCGGACCTTTTGTGGTTCCCCACCGGTGGCGGTAAGACCGAGGCCTATCTAGGGTTGACTGCGTTCACGCTGGCGATGCGCCGTCTGCAGCCCTCGTGGGGGGATCGCGATCCTCGTGCTGGCATGGCTGTGTTGATGCGCTACACGCTGCGGCTGCTGACGATCCAGCAGTTCCAGCGGGCCGCGGCGCTGATATGCGCGTGCGAGGTACTGCGCCGCCAGGACCCGGGCGCCTGGGGCGAGGAGCGGTTCAGGATCGGCCTGTGGGTCGGTGGGCAGGTCACGCCGAACCGGACGGATGCGGCCGAGGAGTGGCTGACCCGGCTGCGGAACGACCGCGGCGAGTCGCACCGGGCTTCCCCGCACCAGCTCACCGGCTGCCCGTGGTGCGGCAACCCGATCAGTCCGGGGCGTGACATCCGGGTCGACGGCGTTCGGCGGCGCACGCTGATCCTGTGCGGTGACCCTCACTTCGTCTGCCCGTTCACGGAGTGGAACAGCTCGGACGACGAGGGCCGGCCGGAGGGGTTGCCGGTCGTGGTGGTGGATGAGGAGATCTACCGGCTGCTGCCGTCCCTGGTCATTGCCACGGTCGACAAGTTCGCGCAGCTGCCGTGGAAGGGCGAGACGCAGGCGCTGTTCGGGAACGTCACCGAGCGCTGTGAACGCCACGGCTACCTCACCGCGGATTTGAAGGACGCCGACTGGGAGAGCAGTTCCCATCCGGCGAAGGGGGATGCGCGGGCGGCGCGTACGGTGCCGGTGAGTGCGCTGCGGCCGCCGGATCTGATCATCCAGGACGAGCTGCATCTGATCTCCGGGCCGCTCGGCTCGCTGGTGGGCCTGTACGAGACAGCGGTGGACCGGCTGTGCACTTGGGAGATGGGCGGCGGCCGGTCGGTCAGACCCAAGGTGATCGCCTCCACCGCCACCGTGCGGCGGGCCCAGCGGCAGATCAGCGCGCTGTTCTTCCGTGACACCCGCGTCTTCCCGCCCCCGGGCCTGGATGTGCGCGACACCTTCTTCGCCCGGCAGCGCGACACCGCTGAGGTGCCCGGGCGGCGCTATGTGGGGATCTGCGCCCACGGCACCCGAATCAAGTCGACCCTGATCCGCGTCTACGTGGCGGTGCTCGGATCGGCGCAGCGTCTACATGAGAAGTACGGCCGGAACCCGGTCACCGACCCCTATATGACGCTGGTCGGGTACTTCAACAGCTTGCGGGAGCTGGGCGGTATGCGGCGCCTGGTCGAGGACGACGTCTCCACGCGTCTGGCGCAGGCCGACGGTACGGTGCTGGCCCGCCGGTACGATCCGGTGCTGCGCGAGTTGACCTCCCGACTGTCCAGCAGCGACATCCCCGAGATCCTCGATCAGTTGTCCACCGCCTTCCCGGCCACCAGCGCCAGGGCGGGCAGGAGCGGCAAGGGGGTCAAGCGGCCCATCGACGTGCTGCTGGCCACCAACATGATCGCGGTCGGTGTCGACGTGCCCCGCCTGGGTGTGATGGTGGTGGCCAATCAGCCGAAGTCGGCCGCCGAGTACATCCAGGCCACCAGCCGCGTGGGCCGTGCGGCGCCGGGACTGGTCTTGACCGTGCTCAACTGGGCCCGGCCTCGGGACCTGTCGCACTACGAGCGGTTCGAGCACTATCACGCAACGGTCTACCGTCATGTCGAGGCGCTGTCGGTGACGCCGTTCGCCGAGCGTGCCGTCGACCGCGGGCTGACCGGCGTGCTCACCGGATTGATCCGGAATCTGGAGTCCACGTACAACGGCAACTTGCGGGCTCGGGACGTCGACCGGCACAGCCGGCTCGCCGACCACGTGGTGCGGTATCTGAAGCGGCGTGCCGCGGAGACCACCGGTTCCAACGCCACGGGCCTGGAGGTCGAGCAGGCCCTCGAGCAGCGCCTGGACCACTGGGCGCACGAGCGGTCCGTGCCTGCCCGCCGGCTCGCCTACCGCAAGCCCTGGGGTAAGGCCGACGATGTCGCCGGGCTGCTGCGCGAACCCGATCAGGGGCGCTGGCGGCTGACGACGTGCCCCACCTCGTTGCGTGATGTCGAGCCCGGCATCCGGTTGCTGATGGCCACCGGCAACGATCTGGGGGACCACGATCAGCCGCCCTTCCTGCCCGCCTCGGGCCCGGACGGCACTGGAGGGAACGCGTGAATGCCACTGTGCGGCTCGGAGAGCTGCGCCCCAACCAGCTCCTTCACACCTTCGGCGTGGGCGCCATCGCGGACCTGCCCAATTTGTCGGTGATGGTCCTCGGGCTGGACGGCTGGCAGCTGGACCGGGCGGACATCGTCCGCGAGGAGCGCCTGCTCGCGGCGGTGCGCAAGGTCCTCGGCCCGCAGGTCGACACCCTGCGCACCCCGCCCTACACGCCCGAGGACTCCGACCCGTTCGGCGACTGGAGCCGCATCGGCGTCCCGGTCGGGCTGTTCCCGCGGTGGCTGCGCTGCTCAAACCCGCAGTGCAACCGGCTCGCCCCGGTGATGTCCGGGTTGTTCGAGCTGATCCCCAACGCGTACGCCCCCGACAAGATCCGCTACGTGCACAACTGTCGGGGCAACGGCCGTAACCGGCCCACCGCGGTACCCGCCCGTTTCGTTCTGGCGTGTCCGGACGGGCACATGGACGACTTTCCGTGGGTGTATTTCGTCCACCGGGGTGCCGAGCCCTGCCCGGACGGCACGTTGAAGCTGATCGGTCGCGGCACCACCGGTGAGGTCACCAGCGTCTACGTCGAATGCTCCTGCGGGGCGCGGCGCGCCATGTCCGAGGCCTACGGGGAGGCTGCGGAGCGGAACCTGCCCGCCTGCCGCGGCCGCCATCCCCACCTGGGGACTTTCGAGCCGTGCGGCACCGCTGTCCGCACCGTCGCTCTGGGCGCCACCAACAGCTGGTTCGCCATGCAGATGCGCGTGTTCAGCCTGCCCCGTTCCGTCGAGCCCCTCGACCACGCGGTCGCCGAGCACTGGGGGCAGCTGGAGTTGCTTGCCCTGCTCCCTGAGGAGCACGCCGTGGGGCTGATGCCCAGCCTGCAGTGCTGGCCCATGCTGGAACCCTTCGGCAAGGCCGCCGTGTGGAAGGCGGTGCGCCGCCGGGCCGCCGCAGCGAAGGCTCCCGCCAGTGAGGGGGACGACGTCCTGGACCTGGCCGCGCCCGAATGGCAGGCCTTCACCGATCCCCGCGATGTCGAGCTGCCCGATTTCACCACCCGTCGCACCGCCGTGCCGTCGGGGACCGGCGACTGGCTCGACGAGGTCGTCCTGGTGCCCCGGCTGCGCGAGGTCGCCGCCCTGTACGGCTTCGCCCGCATCGACGCGCCCGAGTGGGGCGTGGTGGACACCGAGGAGTACCGCCGCGCCCCGCTGTCCTCCCACGCGCCCACCTGGCTGCCCTGCGCCGAGGTCCGCGGCGAGGGCATCTTCCTGCGCTTCAACGAGGACCGCATCGCCTCCTGGGAGCAGCGGCCCGATGTCGCCGCGCGGCAGGCGGTCCTGCGATCCGCCCACCGCTCCTGGCGCGCCCAGCGCCACCTGGAACCCGATGAGGGCTGGCCCGGGGCACGCTACCTTCTACTGCACACCGTCTCCCACGTCCTGATCCGGCAGCTCGCCCTGGAGGCCGGCTACAGCGCCGCCGGCATCAGCGAGCGCATCTACGCCCGCACCGGTCCCGAACCCATGGCCGGCATCCTGCTGTACACCGCCGCCCCGGACAGTGAAGGCACCCTGGGCGGGCTGGTCGGCCTCGGCGACGCCGACCGGCTCGGTCCTCTGCTCGAGCAGGCCCTGGACGCGGCGAGCCTGTGCAGCTCGGACCCACTGTGCGCGGAGCACGATCCCCGGGGCCACGGGCGCCTGTACGGGGCGGCCTGCCACGCGTGCTTGTTCGCCGCTGAGACCACCTGCGAACGCGGCAACCAGTACCTGGACCGGGCCCTGGTCGTCGACACCCTCACCGGCCCCGCTATTGGCTTCTTCAAGCAGTGACCGCTCCCCCTGCGCCGGCATCTGAGCCGGCGCCTGCTCCCGAGCTGCCCGCGGTGCTCGCGCACTTGGCGGCCGAACTGCCGCCCGCCCACCGGCAGGCCTGGATCCGAGTGCTGCATGCCTCGCCCGCGCCCACGCCTGACGTGGAGGCGCGGCTGCTGACGGCCTGGCCCGGCGGCACCCGGGCCGAGCTCGCCCGGGCGCTGATGCGTGCTTGGAGCAGCGCCCTCCCGACGCCGGACGGTCCGGCGGTTGCTCTCGCCCTGCAGGCCGCGGCCGTCGCCCACACCACGGCGGCTGAGGCCCGCCGCGTCGACCTGGTGGTCAGCGGTCCTACAACGGCGGCCGTGCCTGTCCGGTATACCGCCCAGGTCATCGCCGAAGTGATCCGGGCCGCCCGGCGGCGTCTGATCGTCGTGAGTTTCGCCGCGTACCAGATCCCGGAGGTCATAACCGAGCTACGCGCCGCAGCCGACCGCGCCGTGCACCTCGACGTGGTCTTGGAGTCTCCCCGCGAAGACGGAGGCGTGTTACGCCAGGACGCCCGCATCGCCTTCGGTACCCTGGCCGCGGATTTCTGGCACTGGCCTGCCACCCGACGCCCCACCGAAGGCGGACGCGCCTCGCTGCACGCCAAGCTCATCGCCGCTGACGATCACACGGCCCTCCTCGGCAGCGCCAACCTCACCGGGCAAGCCTTGACCCACAACCTCGAGGTCGGGGTGGTCCTGCGCAACCCCGAGGTGGTCGGCCGCCTCGTCGCGCACTTCCGCACGCTGATGAACCAGGAGCACGGCATCCTGAGGCGGTTGTGACCGCGACGGGCCGTCGACGACCGCGGTAACGGGCGCGGCACCGCATTCACCCCCGTGGGTACTCTTGGGCTCAACAACCTCATTGAGGGCCGAGGCCTGGCAGGATTCCGGCAAGTGCCCGGTCAGGGCTGCACGCGAGTCAAGACCGCCTGCATGACACGAGCAGTCATCCGCCCTCTGCGGCGCCAGCGGGCGGACGGAGAGTCCGTATCGTGTCGGCCGGGCTTGGGTTCTGCGGCAAGGGCGATATGGGCGACTGGGACATCATCCGGGCGGAGCTGGACGCTGCGGAACGCGAACACAGAGTGATCTCTGACCTCGTGGCACGGATCATCGCCTCCCAGTTCTACGACAGCCAGTCCGCCGTGCTGTACGCGCTGTCCTCCACCGGCACCATCCAAGACGGCTGGGACCTCGAGATCCGCGCCGCGACCGCGGACGTCACCGGGCCCGACGAGCAGAGCGCGCTGGAAGCACTGACTGCCTATTGCGCTCACCGTGCCGACAAGGGGGCACAGCCTCATTGGACGGATCTGACATGGTGACCACCAGACCGTCAGGGAGCGGCCGTGCCAACGGCGGTAGGCGGGGCCACCTGCTGAACAAGCACCTTTCGTCTGACGCTGGGCGTCGAAGAGGCGCAGCGTGACCTGCTGATCGCCGCTGCCCCGCAGAGGCAGACGGATGGTGCGTGAGCAGGGCGACTGGCCAATCGGCCGCAGAGCCCCTGCGCCAGCCGCACCGGTGGTTGGGGCAGTGTTCGCCGCTAGCTCGGGGGCCTGGGTCCAAGATGGAGAACCGATCGCCCGTGCGATGCGGTTCAAGGTATGTTCACTGCAGGTCGCAGGGGGTTTGGGGCAACGGTAGGAGTTGGGATGCGGCCTGCTGTCGTCGCGCGTTGGGGGTAGGGCAGTTGCCGAAGCTCGGTGTCGCTAAGGACTTTCTCGTCGAGTACGCCAAGTTGCAAAAGCCGGTGCAGAAAGCGGTGGATGACGCGATCACGAAGTTTGCGGCGCACACGCACGCCGGCCTGCACCTGGAAAAGCTCGCCCATGCGCGCGACCCGCGCATCCGCACTATCCGCATCGACAAGTTCTGGCGCGGCGTGGTGCTCGCGCCGGAGGTCGGCGACGACTACTGCCTGATCAGCGTGCGGCCGCATGACGACGCGATCGAGTACGCGCGCAGCCGCCGTTTCGGCGTCAATGCCGTGCTGGGCGTGCTGGAGGTACGCAATGAGCAGGCGCTGGAGGCGATCACGCCGGCGATGGAGCACATCGCCGGGACGACCGAGAAGCGTCTGCTCGGTGAGGTAAGCGACGCCGACCTGCTGCGACTGGGGATCGACCGCGATCTGCTGCCGCTGGTCAGGCTTTTGACCACCGAAGCGCACTTGGACGCGCTCCAGAAAATCATTCCGGAGAACCAGTACGACGTCCTGCTGGCGTTGGCCGCCGAGATGGATCCCGATGAGGTGTGGCAACAGGTCGCGGCCCAGCAGCTGCCGGACGGCAAGGCTCCGGACGTGGTGGACGCCGAAGACATCGGTGCGGCGATGGAGCGCAGCCAGGGTCGCATCGCGCTGGTCGATGGGCCTGAGGAACTGCTGGGCATTTTGGCCAGGCCGTTCGATGCCTGGCGGGTTTTCCTCCATCCCACGCAGCGCCGTGTGGCCTACCGGCCGTCGTACGCGGGTTCCGCGCAGGTCACCGGAGGACCTGGCACGGGCAAAACGGTGGTGGCCTTGCATCGCGTGGCTCATCTGGTGCGCGGGCTCGCCGACGGGCAGCGCATCCTGCTCACCACGTACACCAAGGCCCTGGCAGCCGGGCTGCGGCAGTCACTGGCCCTCCTGCTCGACGAAGAGCACCTGCGCCAGGTGGATGTCGTGCACGTCGACAGCCTCGCCCACCAGCTGGTCCGCACCGCCCGCGGCGGGCAGCGGCTGGAGGTGGTCCTCGACAGTGACGAGAAGGCGCGGTGGGGACGGATCATTCGGGAGCTGGAGCTGCCGTGGACCGAGCCGTTCCTCGCGCAGGAGTACCGCCACGTCGTGCTGGCGCAGTCGATCTCCTCCCTGGAGGAGTATCTGAAGGCTCCCCGACGCGGCAGAGGCAGCCAGCTCGGGCCGGTTCAGAGGGCCAAGGCGTGGCGGGCGGTGGAGATGTTCACCCAGCAGCTGCGGGACGAGGGCAAGTTCACGCATCTGCAGATCGCCGACGAGGCGGCCCGGGTGCTCGCTGCCCGCGGTGAGCCTGCGTACCGGCATGTGGTGGTCGATGAGGCTCAGGATCTTCATCCGGCGCAGTGGCGGATGCTGCGGGCGTGTGTCGCCGAGGGTCCGGACGATCTGTTCGTCGCGGGCGACCCGCATCAGCGCATCTACGACAACAGGGTGTCGCTGCGTAGTCTGGGGATCAAAGTGGCTGGGCGGTCAGCGCAGTTGTGGCTCAATTACCGGACCACGCATGAGATCCTCACCTGGGCCACAGCCCTGCTGACCGGTGAGTCGTTCGACTCTCTGGACGGCAACGACGACGGTGGCATCGGGCAGAGCGCCGAAGGTCTCGACGGGTACCGGTCCACCTTGCACGGTACCCGCCCCGTCCTGCACCAGGCCGCGTCCCAGATCAAGGAGCTGGATGCCCTGGTCGACCAGATACGCGCCTGGACAAAGGCGGGGGTGCTGCCGCAGGAGATCGGGGTGGCTGCCCGTACCCGCAAGCTCGGCGATCTCGCAGCCGAGCGGCTTACGGAGGCGGGCCTCGATGTCGCGATGCTGCGAAACGATCCGCCACCGGAGCGTGCGGCCGTGCGGATCGGGACGATGCACGCGATCAAGGGCTTGGAGTACCGCTGCATGACGGTCATCGGGGTCACCGCACACAGCGTGCCTGCCGCCAGCGCGGTCACCCCCATCGAGGTGGACCGGCTGCAGCACCAGACCGACATGCTCGCCGAGCGGTGCCTGCTCTTCGTCGCCTGCACCCGTGCCCGTGAAGGTCTGTTCGTCTCCTGGAACGGCGAGCCCAGTCCGTTCCTGCCTGCCTGAGCCACCGGGACCGCGGGCAAATGATCGTGCGCTGCCGGGTTGCCGGTGCTGCTGACTGCTCGCCATCGGGGGGCGCCCCACTGTCGTGGGCCATGCAAGGAATGTCCGGGCGTGCCCCGCAGGGACCAGGTACGAAAGAACCTGCCGGCGGATGCCGTTGATCCACACCGTTTCGCGGGTGCTGTCGTAGCGAGGTGGTATGACGGACGTCATCGGAGCCCACAGGCGGTAACACGGGCCCGAATCAGGGGTGGGGCATGCGGAAAGTTGTGAGGGGACAATGAAGGCGTCTGAGACGATCCTGGCCGATCTACTGCAAGGCCGGACCCAGCAGTACCAGATCCCGCTGTACCAGCGGACGTACTCCTGGACGGACCGTCAGCTGGATCAGTTGTGGCGGGACATCCTCGACCAGGCTCGGTTGTTGGCGGAGCGGAAGAACGGCACGACGCACTTCCTCGGTTCGGTGGTGCTGGCGCCGTCTCCGATGACGGAGCCGACCTTCCCCCGGTGGCTCGTCGTGGACGGCCAGCAGCGGCTCACGACCTTGTCGCTGGCGCTGACCGCGCTGCGGGACCATCTGGCGGCCACCGATCCCGAGGCCCACGAGCGTATCGATGAGGAGTACCTCATCAACAAGCGCAAGCAGGGCGAGGACTACTTTCGACTGTTGCCGACCCAGGCGGACAGGGCGCACTACGCGGAGTACATCCGTGGCACGCACACCGGCAGCGGCGGTGGCCGGGTTGGCGAGACCTACCGCTTCTTCAGGAGCAGGCTGGTCAAGGCGGAGGATCCCGCCGATCGTTACGATCTCGCCCTCATCGAGCAGGCCATCGCCTCCCGTATGACCCTGGTGGCGGTCAGTGCGGAGAAGGACGACAACGTCCACCGGATCTTCGAGTCCCTGAACAACACCGGCCTGAAGCTCAGCCAGGCCGACCTGCTGCGCAATTACCTGTTCATGAAGCTGCGGCAGCGCGCGCAGGAGGTGTACGACACCTACTGGCTGCCGCTGCAGGAGGCGTTCAGCAACGAGGACCTCGAGCATCTGATGTGGCTGCAACTGGTGCTCGACGGCGACGACCGGGTGCGCCGGCAGGACCTGTACACCGCGCAGCAGCACCGGTTCACGGAGATCGGTGCCGACGAGGACTCCGTGCTCGCCTACATCAAGGAACTGCACCGGCGCGCAGAGCACTTCGCCAGCATTTTGCATCCTGAACGGGAGCAAGACCGCGGCGTGCGCGAGCACCTGCACAGGCTCCAGGAGTGGCAGGCCAGCGCGGCCTACCCCGTGGTCATGCTGATGCTGGACGAACGGTCCAAGGGCACCATCGACAGCGCCGAGGTGGCACGGGCTCTGTCCTACCTGGAGAGCTTCCTGGTCCGGCGCATGCTGTGCTGGATCCCCACCAACAACCTCAACCGCATCTTCCAGGCCGTACCCGGTCAGCTGCCGGTTGACCTCTCCCCTGCCGACGGCCTGCGGCAGCTCCTGTCCGCCCCCCGCCGGTTCTGGCCCACCGACGACGAGGTCCGCCAACACACGCGGACCGGCCGGTTCTACGAACGCGGCCGGATCAACCAGCGCAGGTTCGTCCTGCAACGCCTCGAGCAGAGCTACGAGCACCCCGAGCCGGTCGACTTCACCCAGGCCAAGCTCACCGTCGAGCACGTGATGCCGCAGTCTGCCGGTCCGGAGTGGCTGGCGGCGCTGGCTCAGGACTGCACCGACGGCGAGACACCGGAAGAAGTCCACGCCCGCCTCGTTCACACCCTGGGCAACCTCACCCTGACCGCCGTGAACTCCCAGCTGTCCAACAATCCCTTCGACCGCAAGAAGGACCTGCTGCACGCCAGCCATCTGGAGATGAACCGGCGGATCGCCGGCACCGACCGCTGGGGGGCAACCGAGATCCTCGCACGGGCCGATGAACTCGCCGACCGGGCGATCGACCTGTGGCCTTCCCCCGTGGAAGGCGTCTCCCGGGTAGAACGCGGCCGGGACTGGGGCCAGTTGCACCAGGCGCTCGCCGCTCTGCCGGATGGAACCTGGACCACCTACGGCGACCTCGCCGCGCTCATCGGCTCCAGCGCCCGACCGGTCGGCACGCACCTGCTAGGCACCCCTGACCTGCTCAACGCCCACCGCGTGCTCACCTCCGACGGGCGCGTAGCCGAGGGCTTCCGGTGGGCCGATGGACACGACCGGGGTGACGTACAGGCCCTGTTGGAAGGCGAAGGTGTGGAATTCACCGCCACCGGCGGCGCCCTTCCCTCCCAGCGGCTCGATGCGGAGGAGCTGGCAGCACTGCTCCGGCAGGAAGAGCCCGAACAGGAGATCACTCGCCCCAGCCTTTCACCTGCCGCCCGGGCCTCCTGGCAGGAGCGCTTGGAACGCTTCCACGGGCAGCTGGCAGCCGACAACCCGGAAGCACACGTTGCCGCCGTCCGTGAACTTTTGGACTTCTGGGAGGCAGTCGGCGGCTGGGTCGGCCTCGGTACCGGACACACCTACACCAGTGCATTCCTCAACCTCGACCGGCCAGGCACCCAGGCCACCATCTGGCCTCTTTCGATCTTCCCCGGCACCGGCCGCGGCGGAGCCGTAGAAGTCGTCTTCCAGCACCTGGCCTCACGCGAGCCGTTCACCGACCCCAGCCTGCGCGACGAACTCCGGCAGCGACTCAACCGGATCGAGGGCGTGACCATCCCCCACGGCAAACTCGCCCTACGCCCCCACTTCCCCCTGCCCGTACTGGCAGCCGAAGAAGGCCGAGCAACGCTGTTCGAAACCCTCGCCTGGTTCCGCGACCACGCACTGCGCACGACCTGACCCGAAGCACCTATCGAGGGACCCGGCTGCTGGGGGGACAGACCATGGCGCAAGACCGGCTGGTGGTGACATATCGCGCCACCACCAGCGTCTCGGTACGAACTTGACGGGAGCCACGCGGAGCGAGCCTCGCTGTTGCCAGGGCCCATCAGCCGACGGGAGTCCGTGCGCAGCGCGGCGGGCCCCGGCGCAGAACTGGCAGTGATCATGGTTCAAAGGGGCCCTGTCCGATCGGACAGGGCCCCTTGTGGTGGCGTCTGAAACAGATCGCGTTACTGACGGACCTTCCTCAGGGCAACCTCGACAAGGCGCAGTGCTGCCTGGACCGACTGGTCGTCGCGGAGCGGGCAGTTGACGACGTACTGGTGGCCGGGGCGGACCTGCCGGAAGCTGATGCGTGGCTCGTCGAGGTCCTCCACGTCCTCACGGGTCAGGCGCAGGGTAAGTCCGCCGTTGGTGGCCTTGACGTAGGCGACTGCGCCGAAGCGGCGCACGCCTGCGTCGCGGACCATGATGTAGTCGGTGCGGCCGTCGCGGGTTCGCTCGGACTCCCCCGGACCGATCTCGACGTTGCCGAGCGCCACGGCGCGCTGGAGGAAGTCGAGCACGCGGTTGGCGATTTCCGCGCTGCGGGCGCGGCCGCGGACCAGGTCCTTGATCTGGGCCCAGTCCAGGTCCCCGCCAAGTCCGCTGACGGGTGCATCCAGTTCTGCCTCAGCGGGCGCGCCGGTGTCCGCATCGTCCTCCGGCGTGGTCAGCCGCAAGAACTCGGCGATCTCCTGCGGCGTGCCATCGATCAGGCGCATATGTCCTCCCCTTGGTTACCAACGCACCATCTCAGTGCGTCAGCACGCACAAGCATACTCACACTCACTCACGCCTGTACACGCTTGAGTAAAATTGTCTTAGCGTGAGCAGAAGAGCCGCGCAAGCCGCCAACGCGCGGCGCTGCCACAGGGGGTGTAGGCCGGAGGAATTCCGTTCAGCCGTCCCAGCAGTCGACTTCGCCGGGACGGTCCCGGATGGTAAAGGCGCGAGCGGCGCGTCACGAACCGACCGTCTTCCGGCTTTCGTGGCTGCGTCCCGGGGCCTGCGAGGCCGGACGCGCCGTTCCGCGCGCGGGCGGCAGAAGGGTGCATGAGGTCCTGTTCCGGCTTCGCCGCCGTGCGTACGCGTGCGCCCGCAGGCAAGGCGACGCCGAGAAGACCGCTCTGTCCTCCATGTTCAACATGGGTGCTGCCCGCGCCGCTTACTCCACCAGCTTCGCCAGCCACGGATGCTCGGGGTACACGCGCTTCAGCCACTCACCCAAGCGGTCTTGCCGTGCCCGGCCCAGTAGCGGCAGCACCTGTTCGACACGCTGACCTTCGGCGACTACGTCAACGTCCTGTCCAACCCTGCCTGCTGGGAAAAACTGGGCTGGCCTCTGGACCGAGCCGCCTTCACTCGCCGTCTCGATGAGGTCCGCGAAATCCGCAACGACCTCATGCACTTCAACCCCGACCCGCTCCCCGACACCGCCGAACCCCCACATCCGCGCCGTCATCGACATCCTGCGCACCTACACCGACTGAAGCGTCGCAGGGGTCAGGGCCGCAGTACGAGCCGCGAACGCTGCCCATACGCGGGGCATCCGCATCTCCCGCGGCACCGGATCCTTCCGGGACGTCCGGCGCTCGGTGCGCACCGGCTCCGCACCGTCTTGGTGCTCGAGCGCGGCACCCAACGAGGCGGCCGATCACCTGCCCGTCACGGGCTCTTCTGAGATATGGCTCAGCGGGCCGTCCTCATGAGCAGTGACGGCGCGTTCCACAAGGGCGAGTGAGATTCGGGCGGTGCGCGCTGGGCCGGTCAGGCGTTGCCGCCTGTCAGGCCTGCCACTCCGAGGATGGCGACAGCGCTGGCCACGGTCAGGCCGAACGCCGCCGCGGCGATGCGCAGTCGGCTCCGCCAGTCCCGGTCGCCGGCGTTGGTCGGGCCGACTACGGCTCCGGCGATCACCGCCACCAGTAGGGCGGCGGTCACCACCCAGACGGCCAGCAACAGCCTGAACGCCGAGATGTTGCCCACGTTCGCACTCCCCCCAGAAGTTCGTCGATGTAGATCGTCGTCATCTTCCATGAACCCAGGTGAACGCGCGTGCTAGTTTAGATTTTTCAGCGAATTTTATTGATTTGGGTGAAGAAAGGGATCCCATGGCGGGCATCGGGGGTGGGCAGGGACGGCCGAGGCGGCCTCTGCAGGGCATGAGTCCACAAGAGGATCAGGTCGCCACGCTCCTGCGGGTTCAGGCGGACCAGGCACAACTGACCCTCCGTGACATCGCGGAGCGACTCACGCCCGAGATGCTCGGCGGGCGTCCCGTACCGGGCGTCGCCACCATCTCCAAGCGGTTCGCCGGCGAAGGGTTGGACGTCAACGCCGTCTTCGTCGAAGCCGTGCTCAGGCTGTGCGCGCCGGAACCTGCGGTGGCGGACGCGCTGTGCGAGCAAGCCACGGTTTTGCTCACGCAAGCGTCAGAGGCCCGTAGGCGGCAGCGCGCGGGCCGTGATCAGCGTTTTCGGGACGCATCGTCGTCCGAGGTCGTCCTGCTGCGTCGGCAGGTGGCCGAGCAGCAGGAGGCCCTCCGGGTCGAGCAGCAAAGTCGCCAGCAGGCAGAGGCGACCACCTTCATGTTGCTCGCGCTCCTCGCCCATCCACCGGCGCCGGCTGCCCAACTCCAGACCCCGGCAGAACCGACGTCTGGTCAGGGTGACTCGGTCGACCTCGGCAGGCGCATGGCCACGCTGGAGGCGCAGGTTGCCCAACTGCACGAGAACCCGATGCGCTACACGCCGTCCGCCACCGATTCCCGCGCCGCCGCCGTCGTGCTCCCCGCACGTGAGCACACCGACCATGACAGACCGACGCCGACTGCAGTATCTGCCGCATCCATCAATGATGACGTCCAACTCCACTCGGCCTACCGCGAGTTGCTTGCACACGACCCTGATGGTTCCCGCGTCGCACGTGCCATCCGCACGGCCTTTGATGACGTCCTCGACGGTCCCCGCACCGGTCGTTACCGGCTCGCCGAACTGCAGAAGCCGGAGAAGACTTATCTGGGCCTACTGGTCGAACGCACCCTCGTCAACGCTCTTGGGCTGCGTCGTGAAGAAGACGGTGACCAGGCCGATCTCCTGCTAGCCGGTGACATTGGGATCGCTTTGCGGTTCTCCCTGTCGTTCGGCGGCTGGACCTTCTCTCAGGAGCACGTGGACAGACTGGTCCTACTGTTGCACGCTGACGACGAAACCAACCGTTGGAACCTGGGTATCGTGCGGCTACGCGAGGAGATCCTCGCGCAAGGAGGCAACCGGGACTTCAAGCGGCGCCTGGCCGCCCACCACCGGCGCGAGATCGTGTGGCTCCACCATGACGCCTCACTGCCCGCCAACGCCCTCGCCGATCTTTCGCCGGCACAGCTGCAGACCATCCTCAAGGGCAGCTCACGCATGCGCGTGAACCAACTCCTGCGCGCGGCACAAGGGTTGGTGATCTCCCGGAACAACCTGGAAACCGTCGCGATGCGCGATGCCGATCGCCGGATGCGCGAAGCGCGCGATCAACTCGCGGCCGACGGCATCATCGTGCTGGCCGGAAGCGTCCCAGATCACCGGAACATCGCCCGCCGACTCCAGCTCCCCGTGCCCGGCAGACACGAGTACGTCACCGCACAGCTGGCCCCCGTCGACCCCAAGGAAGCAGACTTGCTAGGACGCACAACGGTCGACGCGGACGGCGAGACGTGGGCACTGGCCCTACCAGATGACACGGTGCGCCCCCTCCCGCCCGCCCTGCGCCGAGGGCCCACGGCGGCTCCTTCCCCGTCCACAGGACCGGCACCAGCGACCTGACTTGCACCCCATACAGCGCGTGCGCAGCACCGGCGAGAACCTGGGCATCCGAGGCGGCGAGTGGGATCCCGCCCGGGGCGGCAGCCGGCTGTCTCAGCACAGGATGTGTCGCCCGTAGGAAACCAGCGCGTCGGCAAGCGGTCGGTGGCAAACCTTGCACACCGGCGAATCTCTCGGCCCGAGGTGCCGGTCGCGGTGGGGGTGGAGCGGGCTGAAGTTCCCTCTCCCGGGATCTCTCCCAGTTCTGCGTCCAGGCACGCGCCACCAGCGAGGACGCCTTGGAGGGCATCCAGCGGTCCGGGCTCCGGCCGACCCACACCCCGTCGGTGCTGGTTACGCGAAGACGCATCGACGAGCAGCTGCCCGGGAAGATCGACCCCGGACATGCGGTGTTCCCTCGACACCGGCTGTAGTTGCCCTCCGGGGTGCTCGGAGTGCTTCCATGTCTCAAGACCGTCACGGCAGCTGCCACGCATCGTCATAGCGATAACACTTGTGCCATGACCCCGAAAGATGTGTCCTCGGGCCGTACTCTCCGCGAGCATCCGGAACCGAAGCTGTCCACCGTCAAGGAGCTGTACGCGTCCGCGATGACGTGCGGCTCCCCTCAGTGCGGACAGCCGCTCTATAGGCAGAGCACGACCGCCGAGAAGCGCATACTCAACAGCCGCGTTGCGCACATCCACGCTCGCAGCGAAGGTGGAGCGCGGTGGGACCCGGCAATGAGCAGCGAGGAGAACCGAGCCTTCGGGAATCTGATCCTGTTGTGCGAAGCGCATCACTCGGAGGTCGATGGGGTTCCTGAGTTCTTTCCGGCGGAGCTGCTGCGGTCGTGGAAGCAAAAGCAGGTCCAAGAACACGATCGGGCTCTCGGCTTCGTGCTGACCGATGCTGAAGTCGCGGAAGTCTCTGCGACCTCGTTCGACGCGGAGGGCTTGCTCGAGCGTGTGGCAGCGGTGGTCCCGTTCTCGGCACGTTCCCGGTCGCGACTGGAGGCGTTGGAGCTCGCTGCGAGAAGTTCTCGTGCGCGCAGCCTCGTTCGACTCCGCAGTACAGCTGATGACCGACGAGCTGAGGTGATGGCGTGGCGGTTCGGCCAGTCCGCTTCGATAGTGGAGGTTCCCGAGGGATGTCTGCGGGTCCTGGTAGCCCCCATGGGTGCGGGCAAGAGCGAGGAGGCGGAGAGATGGTGGAGCGAGGGCGTGACACGGGCGTGGGCTGACAGCGAGATCGCCATTCCCGTCTGGTTGGAGGCGCGGCTGGTGCAGCACGGTCTTGCATCGGCGGTCCAGGATTCCTTGGGCGGCGACCCCAATCGGGAGTGCCGCATCGTAATCGACGATCTGGACTCAGTGAGCCCCTCTCAGGCCGATGAACTGATGAACGAAGCCCGTCGGCTCGTCCTGGTCTGGCCCCGCGTGAGTGTGCTGGCGACGACGCGCCCGGGAGCGGGCGACGTGGAGGAGACCGAGCGTATCGACGTTGCTCCCTGGCCGCTCGAACGGGGCCTCGGACTGCTGCGCGTCATTGTGGGCGAGGATGCCTTCTGGAAAGTCGATGCGCACGAAACGAGGCAGCTGCTGACGAGCCCACTTCTCGTCCATGCCCTGGGCAGCCGGTTGCGCGCCGGGGGGAACTCGCAGGCATCGCCGCGTGAGCTGCTGTCAGGCTTGGCCGACTCCATCCTTCGTTACGAGCGCCCCGCCTCGCGGGGGGTGTGGAGCAGCCTGGTACGACTCGCCGCGTCGGTCATGGACTCTGCCGGCCTTGTAAAGGCCTCCTCGTTCGGGCGGGAGCACGAAATCTGGGAGCTGGAAGAAACCGGTCTGGTGGTCCGGGCCGACGACCGACTGCGGTTCGCTCTCCCTCTGTTCGAGCAGCACTTTGCCGCTCAGGCTCTTCAGGACCAGACAGCACGACTCGAGGACGCTGCCGGGCCAGAACGCTTCCCTCGCTGGCGTTACGCAATCGCATTCGCCGTAGACACCGCTGCGGCGGATGTGGCTGAGGAGCTGATGCTGCGGCTGGCGCGGACGAATCCTGCCGCCGCTTCGTGGGTGCTAGACGAAATTGTCGGCACTACGCCCCGGGCCGACCTGGATGCGGCCAAGAACATGGACCGGGGTATACACGGCAGCGGCGAGGAGCCGGCTCTGACAGCAGGTCAGTGGCTGAGAAGCGCAATGTTGGCGTGGCTCGCGGGAGTCGGTGACCTTGGCTCCCAGTTGGCACGGCAGCACGAGGGGAAGCTGGCACCGTGGGGAGTGCGGCTTGAAGAGGACTTCATGCTGCTTGCCGAGGCCCGCGAAGGCGTCCTGAACGCAGACCTCGTAGTGCGGCAGGACCTTCAGTTCGGAGGCGGGCTGCTCTCTCAGTTCCACAGCGTCGACGGCTTCTCTCTACCGCAAGGGCGCCTGGGGAGATGGGTCTGGGCGCGCAATCGGCTCCGTAAGAAGCTCTCCACCTGTATGGAGCGGCGAGTGTTGCCGGTCCCGCCGCTGTCCCCGCTCGCGACCGAACGGCTGTGGTTTCTCGCCCGCCGCGTACTTGCGGACAGCCGGCGGCAAGGCAGCGCCCCGATTCCCGTACAAGACCTCCGGGTGAAGGTCGACGCCATGATGGAGCAGGTCGAAAACAGCGCGTGGTGCACCTGGCGCGTGGCTGGCGACACCATCGACTCCGCCGACGTTCGCTGGCTCCACACCGAACTCCAGCACATCCACCAGAGCGTCCTCGCCGCACCCCGCCCCCCGGGGGACCGTAGAAACGGCGCTCAGTTCGTCTGGCAGGCCTACTCACCGGAGCTGACCCGGTCTATCACCACTGACGTCCTACGCGACGCCCTTGCTGGCTATCGCCACCTGGTCGAAACCAACTTCCCGCGCTTCGGACACGCCCTGGGCCTCTACAGCATTATGCCCGTACGTCTCGAAGGTCTCGTGATCATGCCCGCCCCGAGTGATTCCACCGCCTGGACCGCGACCGTGGAGTACACGCTCCGCACCGACACCTTGGTACCTCCATCTGCCGAGTCCATCGTCAACCTCGAACTAGTCGAGGAACCTGACGTTCCGACCAGGCAGTGGATGGACCTGCCTGGGGACAGCGCCGCGGTGTTCCGAGTTCCTGGAGTCCAACAGGAACCACTCGTCACTCACCATGAGCGCCAGGCCACGAACCTCGCCTACACCTGGCTCGCACGCGACCTGCACGCAGTCGGCTGGCTTGAAAACCGCTCTCCCTACTTCGGTTAGCAGATGGCCAGCCTTTTTGAGAGGCGTGGCAGGGTCGCGAGGAGTCACAGTTTCACGGTGGATGAGGTCCGGCCGCGCGACGGACAGATCCCGCTCCTTGTGTCCCAGCCGGCACGGATGCCAGGACATTGCGGGTGCCGATTAATCATCCGGCCTGGTCAAGCGGCATGTTGGTACTCGTGGAGGGTTCCGCCGAGTCGGTCTCGTCGGTGGACATCGAGGTGCTCGATCTGCGCTGGCAGGTCGATCGGTTCGGGTAGCGGGCGCAGAGGAGCGGCTTGCTTCAGCGTTCGGTGCGGTCGATGCCCGTTGTAGAAGGTTTCGAACTGGCGGAGTGCGGGGAGGAGGTGGCTCTGGTTCCAGATCAGGGTGCGGTCCAGGAGTTCCCTGCGGCAGGTCTGTATCCAGCGCTCCATGAGGGAGTTCATCCGCGGTATCCGGATGCCGGTGGTGGCGACCTTCAGCCCAGCATCGGCCAGCAGCGCGTCGAAAGCGGCGGTGAACTTCGAGTCTCGGTCCCGGATCAAGAATCTGGTCCTGCTGCCCGCGTCCTCCAGGTCCATGAGGAGATTGCGTCCGAGCTGCACGAGCCATTCCGCGGTCGGTGCACGGTGGCGCCCAGGATCCGGATACGCCTCGTTGAATGCTCGATGACCGCGAAGACGTACAGGCGAGTCCCGGTCAGGGCGCGGGTCTCGAAGAGATCGCAGGCGAGCAGGGCATCGGCTTGGCTGCGCAGGAAGTCGGCCCAGGTGGTGCTCTGCCGTTCGGGCGCGGGCGGGATGCCGTGTTCTTTGAGGATCTCCCAGATGGTCGAGGCGGCGACCTTGAT